>JASHPL010000019.1 GCA_030038125.1 Candidatus Sulfotelmatobacter sp. | reverse complement strand
CTCTTTGCTGGCTTGCTATCCCCTCACCGCCACTCATCGACCCACAACCAGAATGTTGCTATCGCTCTCAGCTCTATCGAAATGACATAGGTGGCTATCGCCAAGGGCGGCTTCCTTCAAACGGCTCTATCTTGACTGCCAGAACCGTGATCGGGAAGACGTCTTGCCTGGTGGCAGTCAAGATAGAGACCAACCGTCTATGGGAGACTATCCTCGAAGCTGCCGATTCTGATGAGTGCATTGGTCGTGAGTCTGCGCTTCCAAGTCGCGCCCCCGTCGGACCCATACGGACCTGAGGTCAAGAATTCGGAAGATCAGTCACCGAGAGCGGATTAAAGTGGAATGCCGCCACGATCGGCCGATCAGCGTTCAATCTTTGAACATAGCCGATCCCAGTTTTCCCAAGCGATACGGTTGCGGTCAGGTTCGCTTAGCTGCGCCAAGCCGATGATCGTTGTCACGCCGCTGGGCTACGGGATGATGGACTTCGTTGAGCGACGGGATGCTTGGGCCCACCCCGCGTTGCGCTGCTCGCTGAAGTGGTGCCGCAAGTCGAGAGCGAATACCGAATCACAAAAGATAGGAGTTCGCGCGCAATCGCCGGATTCTCGATGGGCGGCTCAGAGTCTCTGCTCACCGGACTGAATGATCTCGACAGGTTTTCGTGGATCGGGGCTTTCAGTTCGGGCGGTCTTCCCGACGACTTTCAGAAAGATTTTCCAGCCCTCAGCGCAAAGACGAATCAGCAACTGCATCTGCTGTGGATCGCGTGTGGCACCGAGGATCACTTGATCAAGGTCAACCGTGATCTTCGCGACTGGCTTAAGAGCAAGGGAGTGAAGGTGACCGAGATCGAGACGCCGGGGATGCACACCCCGATGGTATGGCGGCGGAATCTGGCGGAGTTTGCATCACTGCTATTTCGATAAACCTACTCGTATTTGCACCCTACTCCGCGCTGGCAGGCTTTAGTGATCTCGTAGGTGTCGTTTCAGGCGCAGGTTCCAGCTAGCTGTCGTTAACACTGGAGCAGAGACAGCGAGAGATGCGATTGAGAGCAAGCGTGTAATTTTGGCTCCATCACTTTCGCTCGGCTGGTCCCTGGTGGGAATACCGTGTCGAGAACTTTCTCGGCACGGGTTCCCTCTCGGACACATGCAAGTCTTGCTCAGATGACTATGAGCAACTACTCGTAGTGTAGCGCCACCATCGGATCGACTTTCGAAGCGCGGCGGGCGGGAATGAAGCTGGCGAACATCGCCATGGCGATCACTCCGACGATCACACCGCAGAAAGTAAGCGGATCTGAGGCGCTGATCCCATAGAGCAAGCTCGCAATGAGGCGCGTGAGCAACAGGGCAGCACCAACTCCGATCACAATTCCCGCGCTCGCCAGCAAGACTCCGTTATTGACGATCATGCGCATAATGGCGTACCGCTCGGCACCTAACGCAACGCGGATGCCGATCTCCCGAGTTCGCTGAACCGTGGTATAGGAAACCACTCCGTAAAGACCAACCGCCGTGAGTACAAATGCCATTGCTCCGAAGATCCCGAGAAGGACGGTCTCGAACCGCGTGCTTGCAATCGACTCGCCTACGTATTCGTCTAGGGCTTTCACATGCAGAAGCGGTAGGTCCTTATCCAGCGCATAGACTTCTTTGGCGAGCGTCGGGACAATGCTTTGCGGAGTGATTAGGGTGCGCACCACAACCGACAGCGGAGCAAAGGGCAATTGCGCGTATGGCACGTAACACTCCGGAATTGCCGGAGCCGCCAATCCTTCCCCCTTCACATCGCCGACCACTCCAACAATGACCCGCATGGGAGCGTCTTGAGTGCTGCTTGAAATGTTCGGCTTGATTCGTCGCCCGATCGGATCGACTCCCGGAAAAGCCTGTAGGGCAAGACTCTGGCTGACGATCACAACCGGAGTTGCGTCGGCAGCATCATCGTGAGCGTCGAACTCTCGGCCTCTGAGTAGCGGGATTTCCAGCGTGCGGAAGTATTCAGTGTCTACCACGTGGAGGGTTGTAACGGCACGCTCGGACGCCTTCTGCGGCCTCCCTTCGACATCGAAGCTGGTTTTGACGTCATCCGCCGATAATGGAAGTGGAAACGCCGCGCTGGCCGAGCCCACACCGGGAAGACTGCGGACCTCGGCCAACAACTGCCGATAAAATTGCACACGCTCTGTGTGTCCGTATCGGGCGGGTAGGTCTAACCCGAAAGTGATCACGTGATCCTTGGCGAAACCGGGATCAACTTTCACCAGACCGATCATGCTGCGCAGAAAAAGCCCGGCACCAACCAACAGCACGACCGCAAGTGCGGTCTGTGAGACTACAAATGCGTCGGTGATGCGCCTTTTTTCGTGCGTTTCGGTTCCGCTCCGTCCGCCTTCATTGAGAGAACCGGCCAGATCGATGCCGCTTGCGCGCAGAGCTGGAGCCAGCCCAAACAATAAGCTGGCCATCACCGCTGTGGCTGTGGTAAATGCCAATACCTGCAAGTTCAGGCTGCTGGCGGAAATTCTCGGAAGACCTTCGGGCGACAATCTTGTGAGCAAGCGCACCGCCCAAAACGCAATAATTAATCCGCCTGCAGCGCCAGCACCAGCGATCAGCATGCTCTCCGAAAGCAACTGCCGCACGAGAACCCAACGACTGGCTCCCAAGGCGCGTCGCACGCTGATTTCCTTGTGTCGCTCGTTTGCCCTGGCCAGGAACAGATTTGAGATGTTGGCGCAGGCGATGAGAAGAACGAGTCCCACAGCTCCCCATAACATCAGCAGTCCGGAGCGCGCATCGCCCACCACCGCGTTGATCTCAGGAACAAGCGCAATTCCCTTCGGTCGGTTCTCGGGATATTGCCGATTCAACGAATCCTGTATCCTGCTCATTTCTGCCTGCGCTTCGTTGCGGGAGACCCGCGCCTTCAATCTGGCAATCGCGTCGAGGTAAGAGACTCCGCGCTGCGCCGCCATCGGAGGATTTCCATTCGTCGAACGGGAATCGAGCGCAATCGTCGTCCAGAAATCAACCACGTCTGTTTGCACGGGAAACTGAAACCCGCTCGGCATGACTCCGACGACAGTGAAAACGTCCCCGCTCAGCGTGACACTCTTCCCTAGAACGTGCGGATCCGCTCCAAAGCGATCTCGCCACAGGCTGTTGCTCAGAATGACCGGCAAGCCGTTGCTGGAGGGCTGATCTTCATTCGCAAGGAAGTTCCTTCCTAGCATCGGGCCGACACCCAAAACCGAGAAGATGTTCGCAGAGACAACTGCACCCGTCAGATGTGCTGGTTCGCCCCTACCGGTCAAAGTAAAATCGTCCGCGCGATATGCGGACAAGCCTGCAAGAACGTGGTTCTGCGATCTCCAGTCGAGAAAGGCGGGATAGGAAACACCGATGTCATCCCGCCGTCGTGGTTCAGTGGTCTCGACAACGACCAGACGGTCAGGCTTTTGAAAGGGCAACGGCCGCAGCAAAACAGCATCGACCACGCTAAAGATCGCCGTGTTCGCGCCGATTCCTAGCGACAGCGTAAGCACGGCCACTGTAGTAAACCCTGGACGCTTGCGCAACTGCCGCAACGCATAGCGAAGATCTTGTGCCAAGCCAGTCATCGTTTCCCTTACTCGTAGCGCAACGCCACCATGGGGTCCATGCGAACTGCACAACGTGCTGGCGCATAGCACGCCAGCAACGCAATCGTCACCAGTAGGAGGGGGATAGAAATGTATGTTCCGGCGTCCCAAGCCCTGACTCCGTAAATCAAGCTGGAAAGCAATCTGGCCAGACTTAACGACAGAACCAGTCCCAAAGCCAAGCCAATCGTAGAGAAGAGGAACGCCCGCCCGATCACGGTTAGCAGTAGCCTATGGGAATGCGCTCCTAATGCCATGCGAATTGCGAGTTCGCGCCAGCGTTCCGCGACAGAATTTGCCATCACCCCGTAGACTCCGACAAAAGCCAGGATTAGCCCGAGCACTGCGAATGCTGACATCAGTCCAGCGACGTATTGCAGACCACTGGCTTGGTGGCGGATCGCCTCGCTCAGCGTTTGCAGATCTTCGACTGCCAGACTGGGATCGAGTTTACGCACAGCCGCGCGTGCGGCCGCAGCAAACTGCAAAGGGTTTCCTTCTGCGCGGATGACATAGTCGGCCGAGCGTGGTGGATCTTGGGTATAGGGCACGTACAGAATGGAGCGAAACGACCGGTCATAGATTTCATGTTGAATGTCTCTCGCAACTCCGACGACGGTTATCCATCTGCCAACCGCGTCATTGCTCCCCATCTTTAAGCGCTTGCCCAGCGCGGTCTGCGCAGGCCAAACTCGCTGCGCCATGCTTTGGCTGATGATGCAAACTGGCAAGCTGACACTGGTGTCACTTGGGCTGAATTGGCGGCCGGAGCGCAGCGGAATTTGCATGCTCTGGAAATACTCCGGACTGACCGAATCGACCATCGCCACCGCTTGCTGTCCTGGTCCTGCCAACGGAGAGTCCTGCGCAGAGATCTGAGAATCGTTCTCGTAGGAACTGTAAGGAATGCCACTGGCCAATGCCGCCGAACGTACATTGGGAAGACTTCGAATTTGATCGAGTAGGCTCTCCTCGAATGCCTGAATCCGCTGCGGTGCGGCATAGCGTTCCTGCGGGAGGGTAACGTGGAAAGTCAATAGGGATGCCGGGGATAAACCAGACTGCCCCCTCGCCAGTAATGCAAAGCCCTTGGTCATGAGGGCAGCTCCGATCAGCAAAACCGTGGCCATTGCGATCTCGGTCACGACTAGGGCAGCACGCCAAAAATGACTGCGGCGGCCCGCGATCCGAGCCGCGCTTTCTGCCAGCACTCCGCTGAGGTCTGCCTTCGAGCTTCGCCAGGCGGGTACCAGCCCAGAGAACAACCCAGCCGCGATTGTGACTCCGGTCGTAAATAGAAGACTTGCAGTATTCACCCGCAGGCTGTCCACATCGCAAAACCATCGCACGTCGCTGGGCAGCGTGCGGCGCAGAATAGCCACTCCATAAATCGCAAGCAGGACTCCGAAAGCGCCACCAGCAATGGCCAGTAACATGTTCTCCACGAGGAACTGGCGAAATAAGGCATGGCGGCTCGCTCCCAACGCGGCGCGCACTGCGATTTCGGATCGGCGATTGACTGCGCGAGCGAACTGAACGGTCGAAATATTGGTGCAGGCGATGAGCAGAACCATGCCCACCACGCCCATCAGCAAGAGGGCAAATTGCCGGTTGTAGTCGAGCACAATGGAATCGTGCAGACTCGCAATCTGGATCGTGCGATTTCGGTTGGCATCGGGATAAAGCTCTACCAGACGCTTCCAGATCGCGTCCACTTCGGAACGTGTTTGTGCCAGACTCACGCCCGCTCGCAAGCGTCCCACGGTGGTCAGCGAGAGCACATTCCGCTCGCTCCGCATACTTGTGGACATGGTTAAGGGAATCCAGAAGGCCGGGTCGCCCAGTGGGAAGGTTGCTCTCGATGGCATAACTCCGATCACGGTGTAGGGCTTCCCATCCAGAGTCAGGGTCTGACCCACAGCACTAGCGGCAGAGCCGAAACGCTGTTTCCAAAGCGCGTTGCTGATAACAATTTGTCCCTCTTCGAGCGAAGACGCATCCTCACCGCCAAAAACGCGGCCCAGAATCCGACTCACCCCGATGGTGGAAAAAAAATTCGCGGAAACTCTTACGCCTTGAAGTTCGTGTGGCTGTCCCTGCGTATTTTCGGTGGCGCTCCAATACTCGTAGGCCGACAGCTGTTTGAAGCTTGTTGTTCCCGAGCGCAAATCGAGATAGTTCGCCGGGGAGATCCCCCGATCCTCGCTGCCTGCCAACCGTTCGTCCACTACTGCTAGGGAATCCATTGCTGACAGGTCCACGGGGCGGCGGATGATGAGATCAGCAAGGCTAAAGATGGCCGTGTTCGCACCGATTCCGAGCCCTAGAGTGAGCAAAGCAATCGCCGCAAACGTGGGATGCTTGCCAATCTGGCGCAACGCGAAATGAAGATCTTGTGCTAGTCCGACCATCTCAGTTGGTTCTTCTTACTGCCGCAACAGCAGCAAGACTTCGACCAGTCTCGTGCAAGGCATAACCCTTTGATGGCAAACGACAAGAGAATACCTCTATGAAGCCACTGTCCTTAAGACGTGTCCGGCGACGTGCCTTCGATGTCCGGAATTGAACAGGCGACGATCGGTCGGGGTTGCCCGAATTATCCAGTCGCCGCGTGAGTCCTGCGAGCAGGAGTTTTTCCCCGAAGGACATGTGAAGTCGAATTTTCTCTG
>JASHPL010000191.1 GCA_030038125.1 Candidatus Sulfotelmatobacter sp. | reverse complement strand
ACAGTTCCACCAAGGTCTGCTGAGGAGAGAAGAAGACGAAAAGAACAGCCCAATGGCGTGCCGGAAAACCTGATGGCGAAAATGCGTCCCTAGTGACCGAGGGATTTATAAGGACCGGTGCGCGCGTATCATCATCGAGTGCCCGGAGAACATTCTCCACCTAGAGGCCGGATACATCTACGCGGACTGTCTGTTTGGCAACTTCTAACCTCTTGCAGTCCGGCGGCGGACCATACATTGCGCCAGACAAGGAAGGAAGTGTAGAATTCGGCGCGCCATACAAGGGGGCGCGATGAATCGAGAACGGGCGTTGAAGGTTGTGTTGGTGCTGGTGGGGTTGATCTTTCTGCTGGGTGTCTATCCGTTGATGATGGTTCTATGGCCAAGCGGCTGGAGATGGCAGCCGAATCAGCCGGAATACGAACAGATGATCCTTGGCGTGTATGCCACACTCGGCATCTTCCTGCTGCTCGCTTCGCGTAACCCTTCGGCGAATCGCAGCCTGATCGCTTTCACGGCATGGTCAAGCCTGGTTCACGCTGCCATTATGGCAGTGCAGGCATTCAGTAATGCCAGCGAACGCGGGCATCTTTTGGGTGACATACCAGCGCTTGTCATTGTCGGCGTCGCACTGATCGCACTCGCGCCAGCCAAGCAATCGGCACCCGCCGCGTAAGCTCGCTTCTCGGAACGAAATCTCAACTGTCGCAATCAGGGCGATATCGCTCATTGACCTGACGATGAGTGCAATGGCGATATTTCGCCAATTGACGCGATTTAGGTGTGGTGGTGTATCGCTGAATCGACCTACTGTTCGTGATGCAACTGTTTGCGCAAGGTTTCTACCATCAGACCAACGAGTCCATAGGTGATGGCGTTTGCGGCCAGAGCCTCATACAGGCTAATCGCGTGATGCATGCCCGCTACCGCAATCGGGCAGGTTATGCAGACAAGAAACCAAACATCGCGCAAACGCTCGCTTGTGGATGGGAAAGTCGCTATGGCAAAGAGTGCCCAGAAACCAGCGAGTAGAAAGCCTGCGATGGCCCACATTCCAATTCGATGTCTCATGGGCAGCCACCTCCGCACGAGTTGATTCTACGCCTTTCCACGCCACCAAATGCGTAACGCTCGCCGAGGCAGGGGGAATCTGAGCGTAAATGCGATATTACGCCAGCTAAGCTGGAAAGCACTCTATCACTGTGGGATAGAATTACGTGCATGTCCGCATTTCGCGCGGCCAAAGGCGGAATTGCTACTTAATTTTGTAGGAGTCCTTCCCCCACTTCTTATTGCCATCTTCGCATGGACACAATCTCAATCTTTGCACGACACGTCGGTGCGGTTCTTACAGGATCACCACATCTCCATTACGAAGCAAGCTGTAACCGCCGCGCTACGAACTGACGATGCCGAGATACGCAGGGAAGCCTCTCGGGTCTTATCAAGTCACTGGCCAAAAGAGGCCGCGGCACCGATTCGAATCGCTATGTCGCAAGAGGGCGATGAGTTGGTCCGCGTCAGTCTGGCAACCGATCTCGCCAGACTCGGAGATAAAGCCGGACGGGAAATGCTGCTGACTGAGTGTCATAACACCGGCGATTGGGGGAGTACCAGAATGTATGCCGCTGAAGGCGTGACTGAGCTTCCACGAAGATTCTTGCGTGGATTCAGTTCTCGAAATCTTGCGCTCGCCCAGCGACCCCCAAGATACGAATGCGAAGGATGATGCCTTGACTTTGGTGCCGAAGATTATCAAGTATTTCTCGGCGCAGGAATACGGCAACGGCAACGTTATGGATCTGACGATGAACGCTCTGAAGGATCCAGATACGGGAGTGCGGTTAACAGCTAGCATTACGCTCGATCGTCTTGGAGATATTTCTGCCGTCGCCGCTGTTATGTCGGTTTGACATGTGCAATCAGGTTCTGCACACTCTTCGCCAGATCTACCAGTTCTCCTTCTCCGCGCAGTTCAAAGTCGATTTCATAGTTTCCTGAGGCGGCCTGATCCACAGCTTCTCTGAGTTCCACCAATGGCTTGACCACTTGACGGGGGAGTGTAAAGCTTATCCAGATACTCAAAAACAGTGTGAGAGCTGACACGGTGCTCAACACCCACTCCGCGCGATGAAGAAGACGTCGAGCCTCACTATGGTCGCGCTGGACGCGATCCCAACTGCGGCTTTCAAGCTCGGTGGCGACTTCCAGGACTTTCTGGCTGGAAGCCTGCAGGACCGGTGTGACTTGTTTTAATGTCGGATCTCCCGCTTCAACCGTACTACAATCTGCGTATCAAACGAACCCACTTGGGCACGGAGGTCGTCAACCAAACGAGCGCGAGTCTTGCGGCGAGCCTGTTTCAAGACATCGTTGAGATCCGTTTCATAAGCTCGCACGACCTCCTGAACGCGCTCAATGGCAGTACTGCCCGGGGTCTCGGCCAAAGAGACAGCCTCAAGAAATTGTCGTTGGTACAGATCCGCATTCTTCAGCCCCTCTCGCAGAAGGTCCTGCTCGGGCGCCAGTTCGCGAATGTTTCCAAATATCCTTTTCAACTGCGTCACTGATTCCTGGTTTGCGCGAATATATTGCGGCTCCCGGAGAAGAAAATAGCTACGCTCATCTCGGCGCGCGTCCAACATCTGCACAGACGCTTGCTCCGCAAGAGTTACCACAGGTGCATCGACATTGACGATCCGGTCCACGATCACCCCCATCTCGAACAGGTAATACACCGCAACGAAGATCACGGGGACGAGAACAAGTCTTACGACGGCCAGGCTAAGAGCGACTCTGCGCCGAAGTGAACTACCGGGTGCAAAGATCTTAAACGACTTGCGGAGTGTCAATTCCACGTCCCACCTCTGTTTTGTCGTTGCGAAAGACGAAATTATCACCACAGTACGCATACCTTATATCGAGCAAATGCAAGTGTACAAAGTTGCCTTGTCTCGGTGAGGATAGGTCGGGCAAAGGAGTCCGCTGAAGTTGATTTCCCACGCTGGGAAGGTAGGCCACCGCCCGTCACGGCTGTGCCTTAGATGTTCTGGACAGATCCGATGGCATGTTACTCCCACGTGTTGCGCCGACACTGGGACAGTGTCCTGCCGTCATCAGCAATTGCCGGATGCGCGAGCTATAATCGCGCTGTGACACTTCGATGATCTTGACCCGAATCGGATGGGGACTGGCTGTTCTCGTTATTATGGCCGTCCTGTGCGTTGCGGTCATTTTTTTCTTTCCCGCGATCCAGGGTCCCTATTCTGCAGTCAACGGCCCCGTTACTGCGCTTCAATCTGCGCAAGCGGCGTCGCGTGTTCGGGTCGCGATTGTTCTGGCGGCGTTCAGTCTGATTGGCGATTTCCAGATTCCGTCTCTAGCTTGGGTGAGTTCGGCGACAATCGCGTGCATCAAGCCTCAGGCGCCCGGTTGCGGCGAGTGCGGTACCATACTCCGTTGTTGATCTTCCTCTCGCAATGCCTCTGAGAAACAAGTCTCGCTAAAGGTGACGGGAATCCGTGCGTCGCACGCAGCGAAGCATCGCTTGTTGCTCCACGAATTGTTTGGCCAGAATCTGTGTTCGGGCCAAGACTTAAGTCGCGTTTACATCGAGAAGGGAGAATTCAAATGAAAACAGGAAAATTAAAGGTATCGGCTTTCCCGATGGTCATTCTGGCATTGCTGTCATTGGCAGGCTGCAACAAGAAGGTGACCCAAGCAACGCCACCCACACCGCCAGGGCCTACGGAGCCAACCGCATCGCTTGCGGCAAGCCCCGATGTAGTTCAACAGGGCCAAACAACAGTGCTCTCGTGGCAGACCACAAATTCCACCGACATCACAATAACCGGCCTCGGCGCAGTGCCTGCCTCGGGTTCTAGATCTTTGGCACCGGATGCCTCCACTACCTACACCCTTGAGGCAAAGGGTCCAGGAGGTACGAAGGACGCTTCGGCAAGGGTCACAGTGACCCCAAGATCCGAGAGCGCAACAACTTCACCGACAGATCTGGATTTGTTTCGCAAGAACGTCAAAGATGTCTTCTTCGATTATGACAAATCCAGTATCCGCCCAGATGAAGTGTCGGTCACACAAGGAGACGCTTCCTTCCTCCAGCAGCACCCGACGATCAAGGTTTTAGTCGAGGGCCACTGCGACGATCGTGGATCCGATGAGTTCAACATTGCTCTGGGCACAAGCCGAGCGGAGTCGCTGAAGCAATCGCTTCTACAACGCGGCATCTCGGCAGACCGCATCAAGACGATCAGCTACGGGAAGGAGAGGCCATTCTGCACCCAGGACAATGAACAATGCTGGCAGCAGAACCGCGTCGATCACGTGGCAATTGCGCAGTGAGCAGTTTAAAAGGCGGCTCGGTTGTAACGAGCCGCCTGCTGCTCGACTCCTGCAGCCTTAACTTCGAATTTCGGAGCTTGGTTCTATTACCCAGAGACGTGCCATCCTCCGCGGATTGCCAGTCGAGTACGCTTTTTCTCTGACTAGCGTCCCTCATAATCGACAAATAGATCAGCGCCTCGATCTTCGGACGATCACAAACCTGAATGTACGGATTCTCCGGGTTGTGCAGCGCGTAATCCTGGTGGTAGTCCTCAGCGCGGTAGAAACCCCTCAACGGCGTAACCTCAGTAACGATCCGTCCCCGAAACACTTTCGCATCGCCCAGTTGCGAGATATAAGCATTCGCAATCCGCTTTTGGTCATCACCGACATAGAAGATCGCCGACCGATAGGAAGAACCTACGTCTGGTCCCTGCCGGTTGAGCTGCGTGGGATCGTGGGCCACAGAAAAGAAGATGCGCAACAATTCACCATAGGTAATCTTGGAGGGATCGTAAACCACTTCAACGGATTCGGCATGACCTGTTGTTTCCGTCGTTACTTGATCGTAGGTCGCAGTTGCTTCCGAGCCGCCAGCGTATCCAGCCGTAGTATGGATAACGCCTTTCACCCTTTCAAAGACTGACTGTGTACCCCAAAAACAGCCGCCAGCGAACACCGCCGACACCTTGCCTGGTGTCGAAGCCAGCGGTTGGTCTACTTTCGCAGCCGGTATTGGTGCCTTTGAAGCGGCATTCGCCCCGTGGCCCAGAAGAGAGACCGCACAAATCGTGAATCCGAGGATTACGACGCCAAGTAGCACACGAATGAACATAGGAGTCACCCCAGCTCATGAGATGTGCTATTCGGCGGATGGTTTCACGATCGTCACTTTCGGTCGTGGACTAACTCCAGAATCCGCTCACGGATTGCTGCCCGCGGGCCGATGGAGTTCCTGCTGGACCGAGGGCGGAAGATCATTCAGGTGATTGAGAAAAGTGACAACCTGCCAGATCTCACTATCGGTCATGATATTTCCCCACGCTGGCATGGCTGATCGGCGCGCTCCGTTCTTGACGAGGTAGAAATCCTGGTTCTCGCGCAAGCGGGGATGCACCTCCATGAACTGGGGTGCTCGTGGATTAAAGGACGCTCCGTAATCACTGATCGGGTTGTCAGGCCGGCCGTGGCAGTCAGCACACTTGTCGCGATACAAGCGGGCGCCATCGAGCAGGTTGACGTCAGTAGGCGCGATCGGATTCTGCTGCATTGGGGCGTGGCGTGCGACTGAAGCATTCAAGGCGGTGGTGGCTAGCTGAGATTCAAGCCATGACTGTGCAAGATTCGCACGCAGGTCCGCATAGCCAAGTCTCAAATAAAGCCAGCCGCCGAATGAGAACACGATAAGGGTTGCGACGATTCCGGCCACGAAGTTTTTCACCCTGGCCCCCTCGGTCGTATTATGCGCCTTTTTCTCCACTCGACCCGTTCTTCACTCCTACCTAAGCTATGCCAATCAATCTCAGTCGGCGGCACAACGATTTTCAGCAACCTAGCCGGGCAATCGGCGTTTAGTGGATCCAAACTTTTGGAAACATTGTTCCTAGAGCGCTTCTGAACAGAGACGACTTGTACGTTTAGGGCTTCGAATGAGTGGCGGGCCGGACCCTCTTTGGGCCTCCGCGACGTGCCTGGAAAAAGTAAAACTGTCCGCCGAGCGTGCTCTCATATCGACCACCTGCTTGCGCGCAGGCAGCGTCTTAATACATACGAAGCAAAGACGAACGGCATGACGAGAATCGGATCAAATTTATCCCAAGTACTGCCACCGCCATTCAGTTGAGAATAGAAAGCGAGTAAAAGATTGATCACGAGACCAGCATAAAGCCACTCAGTCAATCGAGACGCATTGGGAATCAGAAGGCCCACGCCACCAAGGATGTGGGTCACGCCAATCAGAGGGATGATATAGAGCGGGCATCGAGCTGCTGATTGGCAATCCTCCATTCGTCGGGATCGTGA
>JASHPL010000190.1 GCA_030038125.1 Candidatus Sulfotelmatobacter sp. | reverse complement strand
GTGAGAATAACGCCTTCGGAGCCAATGATGTGCACCGCATAGGTTCCCAGCGTCACAGTCGCGAGATGACCGGCTGCGTCGGTCACATAAATGGTGGGGCCGGCGGCAGCGGAGGCGTCGCCGGAATCCTGCAATGGCGCCGGGGCTGAGGCTGCAAGGTTGCGCTGAAAATCCTCATGCGACTGGGCAAGAACGGTGGTCGCAGTTAGCGCGACCGTTACGGCAAGAAAAGCCGTCAAACGAAGTAGTTGGCTAATCTGCGAGATTTCATTAACCGTGACTGCGAGGAAGTCCCCGCGGCGATACGAAGAGCGATGCTCCATCAGTTTCATGATTTTTTCCTCCCGGCTGAAATTGCGGCTCCCTGTTCTCGTTGGGAAATCCGTCACCTGTTAACGCGCCGGAGAGTTAAAAAAAGGGTCACAGGCCATTGGGGAGGAATTTTCCGGAACCCTCAGACACACAGACAGAAGGACGGAGGGACGAACTACAAGATCCAGGGCATTGCAAAGAAAGGAAAGTTGCCGTACAGTTCCTTCGCCGCGGATTGTGGGGTTCTTCCTTCGAGGGACCGGAAGTCTTCCAATGCGACCGAATCCCTTGAAAACGATGAAGTTTGACCCGCACTCGGCAGTTCAGCCATCGGCGATTGCAAAGGATTTCACTCTAAGCCGGCTGCGAGCAAGAAATTACAAAAAAACAGCTTGGATCGCAGCCCAATATGCGGTATTTTGCCGAACATCAAAAATCTGGAGCGTGGGGCGATTTCACCAAACCTAGAGTCCGGCCACATAACTGCTTTCTGGGATTTCCAGGCCGACTTGCCAAAATAGATTCCAGGTGAAAGTGAGGTGTTACTAGCTCCGGGAGGGGATCCAGCCGTGAAAGCTCCTCTTTGTTTATCTATCCTGATCGCGTTTTCTCTCATCGGTAGTCACTCCCACGCGCGCAATGGGTCAAGGGATATGTCGACCCCTGAGGAAAATTCCAATACAGCCGCCTCTGCCGCCGAAGGATCAAGCTCTTCCACCGCGGAGCTGGTAATTCCCGGTTCCCGTCGATCTTTCCTACGCATGGCTGCTATCAGCCAGCAGATTACGCCGGAAGAAGAACTGCCCTTGCTCAGTCGCAATGTCTTCACTCAGGGTTATGAAGATTCCAGCCGGGCCACTGAATACCTCATTCTTTTGCGACGCTACGTTGGCCAGGCAAGGGAATTGGCCGCGCTGGCCGCGAGCAACGGCATGGTGATTCGCGTTTCGGGTTGCAACGATGCGGGTCCGCTGCTGCGGATTCTTGGTTTTCGCGTCGCCGGCAAATGTGGCGATCCGGACACCTATCTGCGGACCGACGATCCGGAACGCGCTTTTGTGACCATCGACTCCGGATTTCCTCTGCCAGAGCTGGAACAGACTCTTCAGGGGGGCAAAGCCTTCGAATATAAATCTTCCTCGTCGCCGGTTCCGGTGCTTTTTGCCGAAAAGGATTGGACGGGAGCGAGCGTCAAAGACTCCAACCGTGACCTGCTCGATACCATTCTGAATGACCCATCTGTGGCGCGGTTGTATTGGGCTCTTTATCGAATGGACCCCGATACCAGCCGGTTTCTCCAGCAGTCGGTCGGCATTGGAAAGCTGTTACCCTATGCCGCCGTTCTGGATTTTTACGGGCGGACGATTTGTGTTAGCCAAGGCCGCGTGATTGTGCCCGGAGGCGAAAAGGCGGAATCCGGATGGAAGGAGTTGGTGGGAGCGAGCCCTTCGTCTCCGGCGAATTTCGTTTTGAAGTTGGTGGCCAAGGATAAGGGTTGGCTGGCGGCGTATTTTGACGCTCTTTCGAGGTCGAATGGAGTCCAGGCGGCTTATTTTACCGAGCCCCACCACCTCAAACTTTTTTACGAGGCGCTGCGCGCCCCGGATCCTTCTGCGCCGGCTACCAGAGGCTCTTTCCGGCCCGCCCCTGAGTTACTCCGTATTACCACTCGCCTTCAACTGGATCGCGATGGCGAGCCTCTGGTTCCTGGAGGGCTTGAGGTATGGAAAGAGATTTTGTTTCAGGGGCACGATGCGGATCAGGCCCGGAAATGGGGCAAGCGAACGAAGAACGTTAGCAACCCGGAGCAACTCGTGGAAATCATGTTCGGCCTCACGCGAGCTCCACTCGATAGCGAGTTGTTGCGGGTCTACATGGTGACCAGCGAAATCGACAGCAGGCGACCTGAAGGACGACGCCTGAAGCCGGAAACGGTTCGCTTGCTGGCCAGAAGGTTTGCGGAATTCAGCGATCAATATCCGACTTTTTCCGAATTTCCAGAGTTGAGCGATCAATCGATTACGTTATTCCTGGACATTGCCGAAAACCTCAACGGTGTCTCGGGAGCGATGCGCGCGAACGCCTTGGGATTGTTCCAGGCGAATGTGGGCATTTGGCAGATTCTGGCCCGCCAGGGAGAAATTCCGAGCTCGCGCTTGGATGAGTCCTGGCAGAGAGTGGTACGGCCGTTTGCCAGCATCCGGTCTTCGGCGAGTCTCTATGACGCGGGAAGAAGCGCTCTGGCAGCCTTGTTCCAATCGGCGACTGGCAAGTCGAAAGGGTCGCAGGACGAGATCATCCAGTTGCTTGCCGGTCCGCAGCAAAGTACCGCGGAAGGAAAGCAGGTGCATCATGAGGTCGCGGATCGAATTAGCTCAGTGATGGACGATCAGCGCCTGGTCTCACTGGATACACTGTTCATTGTCGGAGATGCATTAACGGAAAAGCAGCAAGGAAAGCCGCCGGACGACTATGCGGTCCTTCTCGCCAGTCAAACCCGGGAATTCGAGATGCCTCGACCGATTTTCACCGGAGGCGAACGTTCGGAGTGGGCCGCGGGAATTTATAACAACCACCACACCGACGTGGAGATGCGAACCGATGTTCCCAAGATCCTCAAATCGCCATCGCCTTCCAAAGCGCAGATCGAGGACGCTCGCGGTCAGCTGGCTTCCTTCCTGCGAGATACCCTGGTTGGACTGAACTATGCCTACTACGAGCCGCCGGGGGCGCAGGCTCTGCACAATAATCCGCTCTTTGTCCGTTCGCACGACTTCGCCGGCGAAACGCTAGGCGGAGTGAAGAGCTTGTGGCAGGCGCCGGTGATTCTCGGCCAAGGTTCTCCCGCTGGCGGAGGCGCACATTTTGTGGGTTCGCTGGCGGATCTCCCCTACGCGCTAGCCGACGTGGAGCAGGATTTCATTTCGCCAGACAATACTCAGGCGTTGATCTGGAAAGAAGTGACGCCGGGATTATTGACCGCCGCGATTCTTCCGCGCTGGTGGAACGTCAGTCCGGCTGAGCTTCACGCCGTAGCTCTTTATCAGCGCTCGGGAGAGGAACTGCTGAAGGCATCTCAGAAAGACGAAGCTCTACGCGCCAAGGTGATGAGCATTCTCAGTGAGCGCTTGCTTCCGCCCCAATCCTGGAAAGTCGAGCAAGCTGTGAGCGAAGCTCGTGCGGCAGAAATCATCCCGCACTTGATGCCGGCGGATACCTTCTATTTAGCGGCGGAATTCCAGCGCAAGTACCCCGAGGAGCTTGGTGGGGTCGGAGCGGCGTCGCAGGAACTGTCGGAGCTCTGCCGTCAACATCCCGACCAGGTTAACTGGAAGCGTATCTCTCACGATTTCGGCACGCCGCATCCCACTATGGCTGATACCTATGGACTGGAACTGCTGAATGTTATGCCCATGCCTCCATTCTCCGGAGACGCCAGCCGGTATATGGCGGAATCCTGGGATTCGCCGAATCTGTATTGGGCCCGTTTGGCGGATGAGGCAGGATATTCTCCGGTGATTTTGAACAGCATCGTGCCGGAACTGACCAGGGTTATGGTGAGAAAGATCTTCGCCACGGACCTCGAAGACTGGCCAGCGCTGGTTCGAGCAATGCATGAGACGGGAACAGATTTTCAAGACGGCAAGCTGGCTGGAATGCCAATGACCACCGCTCGACGTTGAATTGTTTACGGGCCAAGCAGGGAATGTAGCGGCTAAGGCCGCAGATTAGGATTTGAGCCATGGTAAGGAAAGTGTTTCTGCCAGTTCTGATCGCGCTTGTCCTCGTTGTGGCAGATGATGCCGGGACGCGCGCGCAACAAAGTCCCGACATCCATGTTGTCGTAAACATGGTCCAGCTCAACGTGGCAGTAACAGACAAGAACGGCAATTACATTACCGGATTAAAGCCGAAGGATTTTGAAATTCTTGAGGACGGGATTGTAGAAAAGGCGGCGATTTTTGCAGAGGGGAACGAGCCGGCTCGCGGTCTCAGCGACTCGGCGCAGGCAGGCTCGGCAGAAGCTAACCACGATCTGCCCGCTCATTCTGACGTGGCACCCCCAGAAACTCTTGATGAGGCGGTCAGCGGAGCCTTGGTCTACATTCTTTTTGACACCAGTGATTATATGTATCGTGGCTTTGTGTTTGCGCAGGATGCGATCAGCGAGTTCATTCGTTCTCTAGAAAAGGCAGACAAGATCGCATTCTATTCGTATAGTCGTGATCTTAATCGCTCTGCCGTGCTGACGGGCGATCGAGGGCAGGTTTTGCGGGCGGTGCGCTCGACCGTCGCCGGAGATCAGGCAGCACTATATAACGCGCTCTTGCTGACTCTCAAAGATGCGGCGCAAAACAAGGGACGCAAAGTCGTGGTCGTCTTTTCCAACGGCCCAGACAATTCCAGCGTCGTGCCGCCAGAAGATGTCGCCGAA
>JASHPL010000189.1 GCA_030038125.1 Candidatus Sulfotelmatobacter sp. | reverse complement strand
GCCGGTTCCTCCTCGAGGTCCGTAGGAGACTCTTCGGCGACGGCTTCGACTTCAACTTCGGGAGTGACCGTCATCTCTCCGACGGGCTCGGGTGCCATTGGCCATGGAGACGCAGTTGGAGCAACTACCGTCTCTGATTCAGAAACAGATTCAGACAGCTCTGCCGCTTCTTCCTCGGCAGAAACTTCGCCGACCGAAATTTCAGGAATGGAAGTCTCGGACTGCGCCTCCGGGGTAGGGGCATCCAAAACGATCGGCGCCTCTTCCTCAGATGCTGTCGGAACCGGAGCCGAGGACCGCTCCTCGTAACGCTCCGCCAGTTCCGCGTAGCGCGTGGCTTCGTCAGGGTACTCGGCTTCAGAATAGAGAGCCTGCAATGTTCGGCAGCAAACCGCAGCTTCGGCGAATCGGCCGGCTCGCGTGTGCAGTGCCGCCAAGCGCTGATTGATGCGCAGGTCGTTGGGAGCCATTGGGAGCGCCCCAAGTAATGGACCCAACGCTTTGGCGGGCATGTTATAGGACATGAACAGCTCTGCATCGGTTAAAGCCGAGCGAACTGCGAGGGCAACTTCGTCCGAGTAGTGCTGATGAATCGCGGGTGCTGTCGCTTCCAAATCATCAATGAGAACGACGGCTTCTTCCGGAGTGATAAGCTTCGTCGTTCCGCTTGTGCCGCCCAGCCGGCTGACCACCTGCTGATAATTCTGCATGTGCAGCGGGTTTTGCGGCTCGATTTGCGCCAGTTTCTGATATAGGTCGCGGGCTCGGACGAGATCTCCCGATTGCACACTGGCATGGGCCAGCAACTCCAGCACTTCGCTGACGTGGGTCGTTTCCCCGGCTTTATTAAAAAGATCAAGGAGTTTCTGGAGCGAGTCGGGATTTTCCCGCACGTGGCCGATAATCGCGTGCAGGTGATTCAGTACTTTTTCGGAATTCTCGGCCAGAAGACGCTCAGCATGCTGATCGTAGACCTGGAGCGCGTTTTCGTATTGGCCAGCCTGCATGAGAGCGTCGGCAAAGCTTGAAATCGCGGTCAGGTCGTTGTGAATCGTCAGCAGCTTGTTGGAGATGGTGCCGGCTTCAGAGAGTTGCCCGGTTTGCAAATAGGCCTTGAGTAGATCGCGCAGACCGTCGGGATTGGAATCAATATCGGCGATTTTTTGCAGGATCACGACCGCGCCGGCAGCGTCGCCCGATTCGAGCAAGTTCTTCCCCTGCATGAGCAGGGCGTAGGTGTTACCTGGATCGAGCGTGAGCATGCGTTGCAGCACTTCTTCCGCGCCGCTAAGCGATCCCTTGGCGCGCATGCTTTCGGCTGCTGCGGTGAAAATCTGCCAGGCTTCCGTTTTCTTGCCCAACCGCACGTAGACCTCTGCCAACCGGACCCGCATCGAGCTGTTTTCCGGGTCCATCTCCAGAATCTTCTGGAAGATGCGAACCGCGTTTTCCAGTTCTCCAGCCTTCAGGAATTCGTCGGCAACTTGCAGATATTGCGCGCGGGCATCGTTGAAAAGACCTTGTTGGGTATACAGTTCGGCGAGCTTCAGCAGGCTTTCGAGCGAGGGCTTCAGCTTGCTGATCTTCTTGTACATCGCGATCGCTTTGACCGTGAAGCCTTGCGTGGCATAGGCATCGCCAACCGTCTTGAAGCACTCCGTCGCCTTGTCACTCTCGCCGATGCGCGAGTAGAGATCGCCGACTGTGTTGGTGACGGTCAGGTCTTTAGCGTCGTTTTTGAGGATTTTTTCGTACTCGGAGATGGCATTCTGCAGCTTGCCCTGCTGGACGTACTTCTCCGCATTGGCGAGGACCTTCTGTTTATTGAAGCCAAACAACGCCATAAGAGTGCGAACTCCAGAGCCTGGTCTCGATAGCAACAACTCGGAACGCTGGAGGCTGCGCCCGGGTACAGGTTGCGGAGGTCATCTTCCCCTATCGGCAGATGGCCGTCCGGACAAGGCCCATTGTACGTCTCGAGGTCATAGATCGCATGGTTACCAAGGGTTACCAAAAGGGAGTGTACTGAAGGTAACCATAGGAACGCTGCCGATTAACCTGCCGCTGCAGTATGTAATATGAATGCGTTATAGGGAAGACGAGATCGAGAGTGTATCTTGTCGCAATCCGTGGAAAGGCTGGAGGGGGATTAACAACGCTTATGACTTGGATCCGAACCATTCCACTCGTCGAGGCCGACGAGAAGCTGCGCACCGCTATCGAAGGCGAGAAGCTCTTCTATCCGAAAGAATACGCGACTCCGGTGCATCCCGACGACTCTGGCGCCTCGTCCATTGTGGGGTCGCATACGCTGATTCCTGACGCCCTCTATCACGCCTTCGCCACTTTTGGTTCGCTGATGTCTCCCGAGCTTCCACTCAGCCGTCGTCAACACGAGATGATCGCCACCATGGTCTCGGTGACCAACCGGTGCGTGTATTGAATCGAATCGCACGCAGAGTTTCTGCGTAGGGTGACGTTGGACAAAGCACTGGTTGAGGCTCTGGAGAAGGATTACACGACGGCTCCGATCACGGCGCAAGAGCGCGTCATGGTCGACTACGTAGTCAAGCTGACGAAGGACGCGACAAAGGTCTGGAAGGACGACATCGAAGGACTGCGCAAAGTTGGTTTCGATGATCGCGGTATCCTCCAAATAACCCTGATTGCCTCATGGTTCAACTACATCAATCGCGTGGCAGATGCTCTGGGTGTGGGACGGGAACAGAACCAACGCTTTACTACAGAGGGCGCGAAGACGGCCGAGATAAGCCAGTAGGCTCATGTACGGCAGCCGTTGAAGTCCGAGCGCGCTCGATTTTGACGTGATGGGGTCAGACCACTCCGGCTTTCCGCCAGTTCGCAAATTCGATCGCCTGAGTCTCGGCTTGTTTTCCACTAAACTTGAATTGACGAGCCACTGGGGCCCGTCCTGCGCATGGCGGAATCTCTCGCCCAATTCTTTCTCGAAAACTTTCAGACGCATCGCGACGAGTGCGCCTATCGGCAGCATCGCGGATATCGCACGGAATCCTTCACCTACGGCCGGGTCTTGGCTATGGCACGTAGCTTCGCTCTTGAGTTGAACCGGCGCGGCATAGCCAAGGGTGATCGGATCATGCTGTGGGGTCAAAACACAGCCGAATGGGTCGCAGCATTCTTCGCATGCGCTCTTGCCGGCGTGATCGTCGTTCCCATGGACGATGGCGGCGCTGCCGATTTTAGCCTGCGCGTGTTTCATCAGGTTCAGGCGAAGCTGCTGGTGGCATCGCGAAAACACGTCCAAGCGGTGACCGCGGCTGGCGTAAATTCAATCCCGACGTTGAATCTGGAAGATCTGGGGCACATAACCGAGCTCTGCCAAGGTGCGCCGCCCCAGATCGTCCTCAAAAGCGATGATGTGGTGCAAATTGTCTTCACCTCCGGCACCACTGCCGAGCCCAAAGGTGTGGTGATCACGCATGGAAACGTTCTGGCGAACATCTCCCCTTTCGAGCAAGAGATGCATCCCTATCTGAAATATGAGCGGCTCGTGCATCCCTTGCGCTTTCTGAATTTGCTGCCGCTTAGCCATGTTTTCGGGCAATTCCTTGGAATGTTCTTGCCGCCGCTGCTGGGCGGCACCGTGGTCTTCCTGGACGAGCTGAAACCCTCGGAAATTGTTCGAACGATCCGTCGTGAACATGTTTCTGTGCTGGTCAGCGTGCCTCGGGTGTTGCAGTCGTTGAAGCAGAAGATTGAGCGCGACATCGAAGGTCGCAGCAAAAGCGCGTGGTTCCGGGCCAAGTTTCTGTCGTCGAAAGAAAAGCATTTTCTGCGCCGCTGGTGGATTTTTCGTCGAATTCGCCGGCAATTCGGCTGGAAATTCTGGGCCTTCATCTCAGGTGGCGCAGCACTCGATTCCGACACCGACGAATTCTGGGACCGGCTCGGCTACGCCGTCATTCAAGGCTACGGGTTGACAGAGACCACTTCACTCGTCAGCGTGAATCATCCATTCAAGCTCGGCAAGGGATCGATCGGCAAGGTCCTGCCTGGGCGCGAACTCAAACTCGGTGAAGACGGCGAGATCTTTGTGCGCGGCGGAGGGGTGGCCTCCGGTTATTGGGATGGGCGAGGCGAGCATCGCGTGGCCGACGACGCGGGCTGGTACCGGACGGGAGATGTCGGTGCGCTCGATGAAGCCGGCAACCTTTACTTCAAAGGACGGAAGAAGGAAGTCATCGTCACGCCGGGTGGAACCAACATTTATCCAGAGGATCTGGAAGCCGCTCTGCACAGGCAGCCTGAAGTGAAAGATTGCGTGGTGGTCGGAATCGAGCGCGGTGGCAACGCCGAGCCGTGTGCCGTCGTGATCCTGCGTGACCATGCGCCGGTGAAGCAAGTAATCGAGCGAGCGAACCAGGGATTGGCTGAATATCAGCGCATGCGAATGTATTTGCAGTGGCCGCAGGAAGATTTTCCTCGCACCAGCACACAAAAGGCACGACGAAACGTCGTCGCGGAAGTTGCGCGGAAACACTTCGAACAAGAATCTCCACCCCACGAAGGTCGCCCTTCGGCTTCTCTCAGGACAGGATCGGGGTTCGGCGCTCAAAAAAGCAGCAGTCGCCTTGACGACTTGATCGCTCGTGTTTCCGGCCGGCCTGCCCACAAGCTGGAAGAGAATGCCAGTCTCGATTCTGACCTCGGTCTGAGTTCGCTTGATCGTGTCGAGTTGTTGAGCGCACTGGAAGACCGGTATCAGGTCGATCTCAGCGAGGCTCGCTTCAGCAGCGTGCGGACGGTGGGCGATGTGGAGAGGATGCTGCGCGGAGAAGGCGCTGCTGACGCGAGATATCACTATCCCAGATGGGTTCTGCGCTGGCCGATAACATGGTTGCGCCTGACGGCTCACTATCTGTTGATGCGGCCGGCGATCATTCTGCTGGGCTGGCCGCGAATCGAAGGACGCCAGCACTTGCGCGGCGTAAAGGGACCGTTGCTCGTCATTTCGAATCACATTGGCGACGTCGATCCTGGATTTATTTTGACAGCACTTCCCCCACAATTTCGCCATCGGCTCGCGGTCGCCACGGGCGGAGAAGCTTTGGAAGCGCTACGAACGCCGCCGCCAGACCGAAACATTGTTCTTCGGATATACGATCGGATGCAGTGGGGGCTGGGAGTCTCGCTGCTTAATCTGTTCCCGCTGCCACGGGAAGCTGGCTTCCGGCGTAGCTTTGCTTATGCCGGCGAAGCTGTCGATCACGGATACAGCGTGCTGGTCTTTCCCGAGGGCCATCACACTACGGATGGGAAGCTGCGGCCGTTCCGCACCGGCATCGGTTTGCTCGCCCAGAATCTTGGTATTCCCGTTCTTCCCATGCGGATCGACGGTCTATTTGAAGTTAAGCAGGCAGGCAGAAAATTCGCGCCGCCGTGGAAGATTCGCGTGAAGATCGGATCTGCACTCACGTTCGAGCTGGAAACAGATCCCGAACAGATTGCCGCGCAGTTGCAGCAAGCCGTGGAACATCTATGATCAACTCTTCACTTTACTCTTCGTCCATCGGCGGGTCTTCGCGCTGCGAGTCGATTTGCGGATGAATTTCCGGCGCGTTGGCACCGTGCAGTTGCTGATTCAGGGCCGGAAGTGCGGTGGCCGTGAAATCTTTCCAGCGGGTTTCCAGACCTGCAGCTTCATGTTCCATTTCAATCACGGCTGCCATTTGCGAAGTCGTCGGTTCCGCATCGGCCTGCCAGACCTGCTGATACAACGCACTTACCTCTGAGTTTAAGCGGTTCATCGTGACTTCGGGCGAGGGCAGCGCAAAGGAGCCGCCAGGCTTGCCTAACAGATCCGTGAGTTGCTTGTCGAAAGCTTGAATGGCAGTGGTCACGCTCGCAAGTGCATGCTCCTTCTGCAATTGTTCGTTCATCGACGCGCCCTCCAAGATATGTCGTGATGAATCGCTGATCAGCGAAGCAAGACGAGTCTCGGCTTGAAACTTTTTCTGAAGCCCGGCAGCTGAAGTTTTCACGCGCGGGTCCATCTTGACTATCAGCGGTGCAGTCAGAGTTTGTCCATCGACGGTGAGCCGGACCGTATAGCTTCCCGGCAGAACGGTCGGCCCGAGTGGATAACGTGGAGTCTCGTGCGGGACGGCCGCAATTGGATATTCATGGCGCGTGGCCAGCGGCGCTCTATAGTGGACGTCCCAGATCCAGCGATGCATACCGGGGCGCGTGGAAAGCGCATGCCAGTCCCGTACCCAATACGACGGGATCAACTGTTTCTGCAATTGTTCCTCGGTGATCTCTGGCTTGTCGCTGCTCCAGAAGCGCCGAATAATTCCGTTCTGAGCGTCGAGAATTTCGATAGTGACTTCATTCGCTGCCGAAGGCAAGAAGTAATCTAGGATCGCCCCATCCGGCGGGTTTTCCGCCATCGGCTCATCCGGCGGCAGCGGCGTATCGGTATTCGTGTCGCGTTTGATGCGATAGGCTGGCGCAGGAGTAAAGAGATGAACCGAATCGGCGAGCATTGCTGAAATCTGGCGCAATGGACTGATGTCGTCGAGAACCCAGAACGAGCGGCCGTGGGTTCCGACAATAAGATCGTCGTCGTGAATCCACAGATCGCGCATGGAAGTGCGCGGCAGGTTCAACTGCAAAGATTGCCAATGATCTCCATCGTCAAACGAAACCCACACCGCGTTCTCAGTACCGGCGAACAGTAGACCTTTGCGGACGGAATCTTCGCGAACCGTGTCGACCGGGCCAAAGTCTGGCAGACCAGAAATGATCAGCCTCCATGTTTTGCCGCCATCGTGCGTGCGGTAAATGTAGGGATGCATGTCATTGATGCGGAAACGGCTCACCGAAGCGTAGGCGGTCTCGTCGTCAAAGTGCGAAGCCGAGATCTGGGTAACTTTGCTCCAGGCGGTGAGTTCTTTGGGAGTGATTTTGCTCCAGCTCTTCGCTCCATCACGCGTGATCCAGATCTGGCCGTCGTCGGTGCCAGCCCAAATGGTTGAGATGGTCTTGAACGATGGCGCCAGGGCGTAGATTACGCCGCGCTGCGTCTCCATTCCTTTGTGGAACAGAGTTCCTACGCTTTCCGGCGCCCCGGGATTTTCTCGTGTCAAATCCGGGCTGATCGTCTGCCAGGAATTGCCTCCGTCTATCGTTTTGAACAAAACGTTGGCGGCGTAGTAGAGGGTGTGTGGATCGATGGGGGAAAACATTAGAGGTTCGGTGCGATCGGTTCGATATTTTGGATCGCGCAGAGGAATCGGCGTGACCTCCTGTACCTGGCCCGTGGACCAATAGAATTTGGAAACTTCGTTTCTGCCGCCGCCATAAATGATGTCAGGGTTGAGCGGGTCGGGCGCGACGTAGCCGTATTCGATCACGCCAACCGGACGCCAGTCGCGAAAGGTTATAACCCCGTCATTGCTCCGCCCCAGGGTACAAACCGAACCGCTCTCCTGCTGCGCGCCGCACACGTGATAGGGAAATGCGTTGTCGGTGATCACGTGATAGAACTGCGCCGTGGGCTGGTTGTACCAGGAACTCCAGCTTTCGCCGCGATTGACCGTGACCAGTGCACCCTGATCGCTTACCAGGAGAACAATATTGCCGTCATTGGGATTGATCCAAAGATTCTGATAGTCGTCGCCGCCGGGCGCCCCGCGAAACCAGGTCCAGTTTTTGCCACCGTCAGTCGATTGCATTGCCACAGTGCTGGCAACGTAGACGAGATCTGGATTTTTCGGATCAACCCTCGGAATGGGCAAATCGCCGCCGCCAATCCGACCGGAAGGGCGTGGATCATTGGTGATCTGCGTCCAGTCCTGGCCTGCATCATCGGAGCGGTAGACGCCGAGTTTGCCCGATGCCGTCCCAACGGTAGCGTAAAGGCGCTTGGGATCGCTGGGCGCGATCGCAACATAAATCTGCGAAAGATCCTGAGGCAAACCATTCGTCAACTGATGCCACGATTTTCCTCCATCCGCGGACTTGAACAGTCCTCCCCCTGTGGCGTTGAATTCATTCATGTCCTCCCACGGGCCTTCGCGAGCTACCCACATTGACACATAGATAACATCGGGATTTGAAGGATCGATTTCGACGTCGGAGGCACCCGTGTTTTCGTCTTTTCCGAGAATTTTTTGCCAGCTTTGACCGCCGTCGGTCGAAAGATAGAGTCCGCGCTCCGGGTTCGGCCCGTAAGGATGTCCAAGAACTGCGGCGAAGACGCGGTTGGAATCGCGGGGATCGATGGCGAGAGCGGGGATCTGCTGGCCGTCATCGAGGCCGAGGTGAGTCCAGGTTTTTCCGGCGTCAGTGGATTTGTAAATCCCGTTGCCGACCGAAAGATCAGGCCGGTGCAATCCCTCGCCGCTCGCGACATAAACGATATTCGGATCGGATGGAGCAACCGCGATCGCACCGATCGACTGTGTTGATTCGTGATCGAAGATCGGATTCCAGGTGCGGCCGTAATCGTTACTTTTCCAAACGCCACCATTCACCTGCGCCATGTAAAACACGCTCGGCTGGCCAGCGACGCCGCACGCGGCGCGGGTGCGGCCTCCACGAAACGGTCCGATCATGCGCCAATGTAAGTCCTGATATGTGCTTTCTGGAATTTGTGACCAGCAGGTGGTTGCGGAGAGAAAAAGCGCGGCCCAGCAAAAAACACAAAATACTCTGCGTGATGATCGAATCACGTGAGTCCCCCTGATTTGTAACCGCGAACGCCTAGAATAACGCAAACCGACCGACGGCTCGCCCTCGGTGGCGCGATTTGGCGTGATCCGAGGTGTCATCCGCGATCCGTGGCAGTGAACCCTTCGTTCACTGCCTGCCTTTGATGTTCGAGTTGGGAATTTCCATCCATTTGGAAGCGGCCGACCAATCGTTCTATCATGACGACTCTTGTGTCTATGCGGATCCCGGCTCATCCCCTGCGTCGGCGCCAGATTCGGCTTAGTTGCGTCGCGCTGGCCATCCTGAGTGCCGTAATTGTCTTCACCGCCATCGATGCAGAAGCTCTGGCCGCTCCTGCAAAGACTCCGGCCGATTCCGCACTCCAGCCCATTCTCGAATACATCTCCTCCGCTTGGGATACACTGACTCGCTCGATGAACGATTGCCAGAGCGTCGTCGATCCGAAAATTGCCGAGGCTTCGGTTTTGTATTTGCCGGCGGGATTCGACGAACCGCCAGCGGTCCAAAAGCTCAGCGCTGCCTGCAAGGTGCGCATCGAGCATCTGCCTATGAAGATCGATCACCTCGGCCAGATCGATACCAGCAACATTCAGCCTCCCGGGCTGCTCTATCTTCCCAATCAATATGTGGTGCCTGGCGGACGCTTCAATGAAATGTACGGATGGGACAGTTACTTCATTGTGCGGGGCCTGCTGCAGTCGGGCCGACTGGATCTGGCGCGCGACATGGTGGAGAACTTTTTCTTCGAGATCGAAAATTATGGAGCGATGCTGAACGCGAATCGAACCTATTATTTGACCCGATCGCAGCCTCCGTTCCTGAGTTCCATGGTGGTCGATCTTTACCAAGCAGAGCAAAAATCCGGAAACAACGAGCACCTCGATCGCTCCTGGCTTGCCCGGGCTTACGCTGATCTGGATAAAGATTACGAAATGTGGACGAGCACTCCGCATTTGGCCGGCCAGACTGGACTTTCGCGCTACTACGATTTCGGAGAAGGCCCACCCGCGGAAGCCGTCAAGGACGAGAGCGGCTTCTACCGCAAGGTCGCCACCTATTTCTTTTTTCATCCTGCGTCGGCAAACGATTACGTGGTTGCGAGCGATTCAAAATCAACGCAACCGGTTGCCGGTGCACCATACTTGCTGCAGGTCTGCGATCTGGCCAGCACCGTGGCGCGCCCTGAATGCGAAAAGGGACAAATGTTCAAGCTGAGCACCGATTATTACAAAGGGGACCGCTCCATGCGCGAATCGGGCTTTGATGTCAGCTTTCGGTTCGGCCCCTTTGGTGCAGCCACCCATCACTACGCGGCCGTGTGCCTGAACAGTCTTCTCTACAAGAACGAGAAGGATTTGGAGCAGATCAGCCGCTGGCTCGCACGAGATGCGGATGCCAATCAGTGGGCCAGGCGCGCGGCCGGGCGGAAGAAGCTCATTACCCGCTATCTATGGAACCAAAGTGTGGGGCAGTTCTTTGACTATGACTTCGAAAAGAATGTGATGTCGAGTTATCAGTACGCGACCACGTTTTATCCTTTGTGGGCAGGACTGGCGACACCGCAGCAGGCCAAGGCGGTAGACGCCACAGTACAGTCTTTTGATCATCCCGGTGGGCTGGCCATGAGCACCGAGGATACCGGTGCACAGTGGGACTTGCCGTACGGTTGGGGCAATATTGAGATGCTGGCGATCAATGGCCTGCGCCGATATGGCTACGATTCCGATGCGAACCGCATCTCTTATGAATTCCTCTCCATGGTGGCCGACAACTTCCGGCGCGACGGCAACATTCGCGAAAAATACAATGTTGTCACGCGATCATCGGAAGCCCACGTGGAACTCGGATACAACATGAACGTGGTTGGCTTCGGATGGACCAACGCGGCGTTCGTCGAACTGCTTCATGAATTGCCGAACCAAGATGTCGAGCGGCTGGAGAGAGAGCAGCAGCAAGCAATGCCGGCAAAGTGACGGGGAACCTCCAGATCGCGAAATTAACCGTGCGTTAACAATTCATTGTTACCAAAAGGTTAATATCTCCCGCATGCCGCAGGATGTTCTTCGCATTGCCGATCAAACCGGTAGCCAGGAGGGACAGCGCGTTCTGGTTCTCACCGGTCCGCTGGTTCTGAGCACCATGTTCGAATTCCAGGCCATGGTTCGGGCGGATCAGTCCCAGTCTCTCATCATCGATTTCACTCAGGTTCCTTATGTTGATTCGGCGGGAATCGGCGCTCTGGTCGGCGCGTATGTGAGCCGGCAACACTCCAGCCGGAGGCTGGCACTGGTTGGTGTGAGCAATCGTGTGCGTGACGCGCTCAAGGTGACACGCGTGGAACCATTCTTTCATTTCTTCGATTCGGTGAGCGCTGCAGAGAGCGGTTCTGGCGCCTAGCTGCCAGCAGATCGCGACCGATTTCGGCGCAATCCTGCCGTCGCGCATCCCGCTAAAATAGAAAGGGCGGCCATTTCTGGCCGCCCTCTTCGAATTGTCTTACCGGTAAAGCGGTTTAGACACTCTTAACGTTTTCTGCCTGCCAGCCCTTCGGGCCTTTGACCACGTCGAACTGCACTTGCTGTCCTTCCTGAAGGCTGCGGAAACCGCTTGCCTGAATCGCCGAGAAATGTACGAAGACATCCTCACCGTTCTGGCGGCTGATAAATCCATAGCCCTTAGCGTCGTTAAACCACTTCACTGTTCCTGTTTCCATACTGGTGCTTGTTTCCTTTTTCTTTGATGTAGCGCTGAAACTTTTCGGGTCTTCTGCAGGCAGGTCACACGCTGGGTTAAGCGGAGATGCATGTACTGCGAAGGAACTCTTAAAGATCAAACGCAGACTTATTTTACTAGAAATGCATCGAAATAGCTAGAAAATTCGTTATGGATTCTCTGTAACCAATTGAAAATACATAATTAATCGTAAGTTGAAACGCTTGAACACAGTTCATGGAAGTAGGGTCAGGTTTGGTGATGGACAGCTTTTCATCGGGGAGAGCACGCAAACTGAGAATCCTTTGCGAACTAAAATTTCATCCCGGAAATACCGGTTCCACTTTCTCCCGCTCCAATTTGCGACTTCGGATAAAAACACTCATCATGAGAGCATGCGTTTTCGAAGATTGTTACCGATGTTTCTGGCTTGGCTCGCACTGGCGGCTTCTGCGTGGGCGGGAATCGTAGACAACGTCCGGTTGGCGCTCGCACAAAACAACTTCTCCGCCGCCGAGTCCGAGTTGGATTCCTACCATAATGCCCGCGGGGTCACGCCAGAATATCTGGAGGCCTATTCGTGGCTCGCACGAGCGGCTCTCGATGCCGGTCAGTACGATCAGGCCTCCGCCTACGCGAAACAGACGAGGAGCCTCGTATCTGAGCAGTTGAAAACGCGTCCCCTCGACGCTGACGCACACCTACCCGCCGCGCTCGGAGCGGCATTGGAGGTTCAAGCGCAGGTTCTGGCAGAACGCCGACAGCGAGCACAGGCTGTCGCTCTGCTGCAATCCGCATTGCGGACCTATGGCTCGACTTCGATTCGCGCCCGTCTGCAGAAGAACCTCAACCTGCTTTCGCTTGAGGGACGGCCTGCGCCCCCGCTCCGATCTTCCGAAGAGCTTGGCGGAAAAATGTTTTCTTCCGCTCAGCTGAAGGGCTCGCCCGTACTGCTGTTTTTCTGGGCCCACTGGTGCGCCGACTGCAAAGCCGAAGCGCCCATCGTCACGCAATTGCGCTCAGAATTCGCCGACGAAGGGTTGAGGGTAATCGGTCCCACGCGTCTCTATGGATACACCGCGCAGATCGAGCATGCCTCGCCGAGTGACGAAATGATGTATATCGACGCGGTGCGGCATCGTTTCTATTCGGGATTGCTCGACATGCCGGTGCCGGTGAGCACATATAATTTTGATGTCTACGGCGCATCGACTACGCCGACGCTCGTGCTGCTCGATCGCGCGGGGAAAGTTGCCTGGTACCATCCGGGAGCGGTGCCGTACGGCGAGCTGCGTTCAGAGATCGAGAAGGTTGTCGCGCGATAGTGTGGCGCGGGCGGCCGCCAGTGAGCCGTCCATATCGGCAGATGCGCCTAAACATGATTCATGTTACTTCTTTAAGTCTTCCCGTCTTCACGTCGTAGATGAATCCGCGTACGGGGATTTGCTTCGGAATCCACGGATGCGATCGAACTCGATGCACCTGCTCGCGCACATTCGTCTCCAGGTCATCGAAGCCGTGAAAATGGGCAGGCTCGCTGGCAATGGCTCCCATCTTCTCTGCCAGACGCTGGCGAAGTTCGTACTCCTTCACTTTCAGCAGGCCGCAATCTGTGTGGTTGATGATAATGAATTCCTGCGTGTCGAGCAGGTGGTGGGAGATGATCAGCGACCGCAGCGCATCTTCGGTGGCGATGCCACCAGCGTTGCGGATCATGTGGGCGTCGCCCGGTTTCAGACCGAGACAATTCTCAAGCGGGATACGGCAATCCATGCAGGCCAGGACGGCAACCTTCCGCTTTGGGCGGTGGGAAAGCTCGCCGAGGTTGAAGTTGCGCGCGAAAACTTCGTTGGCTTGTAAGAGTTCGTCGGCTACTGACAAAGTGTGCTCCCGCAAAGAAGTCGTTGGCGGTCGGTCGTTGGTCGTTCCCAAAACGCTTTGAATATCAGCGGACGACGACTAACGACCAACGGCTGACGACGACTCCAGTTTACCCGTTACAATCGGCACGTGAACCTTGAATCCAACCTCGACGATACCATTGTCGCGATCGCTACTCCGACCGGACGCGGGGGCATAGGCGTGGTGCGTCTCTCGGGGCCGGAAGCGCTCCAGATTGCCGCGCCGATGCTGCGGCTGAACCATGAGCTGGTACCGGGACGAGCTGTGTTCGGGGAATTGGTTGAAACTTCCTCTCTCGCGGAAGTCAAAGCCTCGACACTGACTCGCAAAGTCGGCGAGACAAGGATGGCGCAACCGGCACATGTGGGGACAGCCGCCCACGGCTGTCCGGCCGAGCAGAACTCGGCTATGCAGCGTATCGACGAAGTTGTGGTCACCTACTTCGCTAAGCCGCATTCATACACAACCGATGATGTCATTGAGATTTCGGCCCATGGCTCGCCGGTGGTGCTGCGCCATATCGTTGAGCTGTGTCTGGCGAACGGCGCGCGCTTCGCCGAGCCGGGTGAATTCACTATGCGCGCTTTTCTCAACGGCCGCATTGATCTGACGCAAGCCGAGGCTGTACGCGACTTGATCGATTCGCAGACGCTGTATCAGGCTAAGGTCGCTGCCCAGCAGCTCGAAGGCGCGCTCTCGCGGCGGTTGCAGCCGATCAAACAGAAGCTGGTGGAATTGATCGCGCAGCTTGAGGCGGGCATCGATTTCGCCGAGGACGATGTTTCCATCATGCCGGATCAAGCCATCCTTGATCGCATCCTCGTCATTCGCGCTCCTCTCCAACAATTACATGCCAGCTTTGCTTACGGCAAGATCGTGCATGAAGGATTGACTTTGGCCATCGTCGGCCGACCGAACGTCGGAAAATCGAGTCTGTTCAACCGGCTGGTCGAGCGCGAACGCGCAATTGTCACCGCGACTCCCGGGACCACGCGCGATCTGGTCAGCGAAACCGTCGCCATTGACGGAATCCCAGTCAAACTGGTCGATACTGCTGGCATTCGCGTGGCTCTGGACGAAGTTGAATCGATTGGGATTCAGAAGTCGATGGAGGTCCTGGCGGATGCCGATCTGGTTCTGGTGGTGCTGGACGCATCACAAACGCGAACGGAAGAAGATAATAAACTTCTGCGGCAGGTCGGCGAACGGCCCGCGATCGTGGTTATGAACAAGGTTGACTTGAAAGGAAATGACAAGGTCGGGGTTGAGGAAATCCCCACTTCTGGGAAAACCAACCAAAAGGGCACTCCACTTTCGTCCGTATGCACATCCGCTTTGACCGGCGAGGGCATCGCCGAGCTGCGCGCCGAAATTCTCCGTTTTGTTGGGGGAGAGAGCGGCAGCACAAGCGAGGCAGGATTTCTGACAAACGTTCGCCATCAAAAACTGATCTCGGATTCGCTGGCCGCTCTCGACGCCGCGAAAACTGCCGTCGCCGGAAAGATTCCCCACGAGATGCTGCTGCTCGATCTCTATGGCGCTCTTCGCCCCCTGGATGCGATCACGGGGGCGACCACATCGGATGACATTTTGAATCTGATCTTCAGCACGTTCTGCATCGGGAAATAACGCTCAGCTAAATTCCTCACATGCTGCGTTTCCCGGCCTGTATCAGTTTTCGGCAATCCGGCGCGGGTCTTCGATGAATCGTGCAGTCACGGCTCCAAAAATGAATCCACCGACGTGCGCCAGGTAGGCTATTCCGCCAGTCTGCACGTTGGCGACAGAGCCCGCGTTGAAGAGCTGGATGAGGAACCACACTCCGATCAGAAGCGCGGCCGGGATGAAAGTGATACGGACGAAAATGAAGATCACTAAAAGCGACTTCATGCGATCTCGAGGATACGTCACGAGAAACGCACCCATCACGGCAGCAATGGCGCCGCTTGCGCCGAGGTTCGGAACGGTCGAGTGCGCGCTGGCCGCGACTTGGGCCAGCATTGCAATGATGCCGCCCACCAGATAGAAAGCCAGGTAGCGCACTGGACCCATGGCGTCTTCGATCTCCGGGCCAAAAGCCCAAAAGAAAACCATATTACCGATGATGTGAGACCAGCTGCCATGGAGAAACATGGCGGTCAGAATCGTGATCCAGTGGTGACCGGCGACGATGTCAGCGGGGACGACTGACCATGCCAGAACGAACGCGTCGCCGCGCAGCAATTCCTCGATGAAGACCACGACGTTGACGACGATAATCAGCGCGGTCGTAACCGGAAAATGCGTGGGGCGACGAGACGCGTCCGATAAGGGGACAAGGGTTCCCATTCAGCCGCCTCCAGTCTCGGTTTCGAGATTCTGGCGAGGCAGTAGGATCACCAGGCCAGGCGATACACCGCATCAAGATTTATGCGGCTTTCTTGATCGGGAACTCGGAGAGCACCCGACGTGCCGCCAAAGAGATTGCCAAACGAGAAATGCCACTGAAAAGCATGCTAATCCCGACCAACGTACCGATGACCCACTCTGTGCTCGAGGGCCACGTCCGCCAGATCAGAACGCCTAGAATCAACGTGATGACTCCGTCGAGCAGAAGCCAGCCGGAGCCGTGCATCGGACGCACGCGGAACGACAACACCAACTCCAGCACGCCCTCAGCAAACAAGTAAGCTGCCAGTAAAAGCGTCAGCGATGCCAGTCCGGCTGTAGGATGGGCTAGTGCGTAGCCCCCGACTCCGACATAGAGAATGCCAAGCAGAAACTCCCAGACCATTCCTCCAGCGGTCCGGGTATGCCAGGCAAACACAAAATGAAATGCACCGCTGAATATCAGCAGCCAGGCGACGACCAGAAGCACGGCGAATCCCGCGACCGGCGGAATGACGATGGCAAGAACTCCCGCGATGATCATCAGGACACTCAGCCCGATCGACCATCCGACTGACTCTTTCGCGATTGTCCCCAGTGATGTCATATCGACCTCCCGGCGAATTTGCGAAATTATATGCCCGTCTAAGGCCTTCGCAAACCGATTTGAGATAGGGCGATCCCTAATCCGAGTTGGCGATGGAGATCGCCCAGATCACTTGGAAAGTTGTCCCAGCGCTTCCCGGAACAGCGTGTCAAAGGATGCGCTCTTGCCGTTTTTCGTAGCCAGGGCCAGCGCTTTTTCCGCAGCGGCGCGCTGATAGCCCAGATTGACCAGCGCGGAGAGCACGTCTTCTTCTGTCGCGCTCATGGCTGCAACCTTGGGCGCTGCTGCGGGTGACGATTCCGGCAGCTTGTCTCGGAGCTCAAGCACCATGCGCTCCGCTGTCTTCTTGCCGATGCCGGGGATGCGCGTCAGCCGCGCCACATCGTTGCCTCGGATCGCGCCCACCATCTCGTCTGCCGCCATGCCGCTGAGAATTGTAATCGCCAACTTCGGGCCGATACCGCTCACTGTGATCAGCTTTTCAAACAGCGCTTTCTCCGAAGAATGCAAAAAACCGTACAGCGCGATGGCATCCTCGCGTACATGCGTATGGATGTGCAGGGCGACTTCCGCGCCGACCTGAGGCAGATCGGAAAATGTGGGTACGCTGATGGTCAAGTCGTAGCCGACGCCACCAGTCTCGACGATCACTTGGTTGGGATGCTTGGCCAGCAGCTTTCCGCGCAAATGGGCAATCATGTAGCGAACATTGTAGCGGGTCGAGGGCGGTATCGGACGTAGGACATCGAGACTGGGATGTTGGGTTGAATTTTAATTCAGGATTCACGCCGTTCAACGGCTGACGAAGCCGCATATACCGCGACCCACGCTCACTGCGCTCGCGGGGCGGACGAACGCCTCCGCCCCTCCAGAGTCCGCTTAGTCTAACTGCTAATCGCCAACGGTCAATTGCTCTCTTCGCCGCGCTTGAATCTCGATATAGACGTTCACAAGCGAGACAGCGGCAGGCGTCACCCCCGGGATGCGCGACGCCTGGCCAATTGTACGCGGACGAACTTTCGTCAGCTTCTCCTGCATTTCGCGAGAGAGTCCGCTAACGGAACGGTAGTCGAACCAATCGGGGATGGAGTGCTGCTCGGCTTTCTTCAGCCGCTCCATCGCCCGCTGCTGCTGGAGCAAGTAACCCTCATACTTGATTTCCGTCTCCACCGATTTGAGTTCGTTGCGAACTTCTGAGGAAACCACGGAGGACGGCGGTGGCACAGAGGAATCTCGGCAGAAAAAGTCGGGCGCGAGTCTATTCAGTATTGGCACGAGTTGCTCGACCGTAACTTCCGGACGCTTGAGCAGTTGAGCCAGGGTTTGGCCAAGTGCCACCAGCGAAATTTCTGCCGAGCTTCGCTCGGCTTGGACGGACAAGGCACCCCTCTCCACACATTCCGAACCAGAAAAAGCAGGTCGCTCGACTTGGTTCGGTGCTGCGTCACTCCGCTCGGGGTGACTGTCATTGCTGGATGCTGCGAAAATCGAAATTATTTCAGCTGTAATGCGTGTGTGTTCCAGCAAACCCCTCATCTCTGCCAATCTCGCTTGCTTGGCCTGAAAATCTACCCACGCTGCGTCCGAGATTAACCCCACGCGGCGGCCATGGGGCGTCAGACGGCGATCCGCATTATCGATGCGCAAATGCAGGCGAAACTCGGCCCGCGAGGTGAACATGCGATAGGGCTCATTCGTGCCTTTCGAGATCAGATCGTCAATCAGGATCGCTGTGTAAGCTTCTGTGCGATCGAGGATCAAAGGCGGCTCTCGCTTCACCTTCAACGCCGCGTTGATGCCCGCCATGATTCCCTGGCATGCCGCCTCTTCGTATCCGGACGTGCCATTGATTTGGCCAGCCAGAAACAGCCCCGCGATCTTGCGCGTTTCGAGGGTGCGTTCGAGTTCTGTCGGATCGATCGAATCGTATTCGATGGCGTAGCCGGGGCGCAGCATCTCGGCATTTTCGAGTCCGGGAATCGATTTCAACATCGCCAGTTGCACTTCGACCGGCAGAGAGGTGCTCATGCCATTGACATAGATCTCATAGGTGTTCAGGCCTTCCGGTTCGAGAAAAAGCTGATGGGTTTCCTTGTCGGGAAACTTCACAATCTTGTCTTCGATCGAAGGGCAGTAACGCGGACCGATTGATTGGATCTGGCCGCTGTACATGGGGGACCGATGAACGTTTTCGCGAATGATGCGGTGGGTCTCGGCAGTGGTCCAGGCGATATAGCATGGCACCTGCGTATCGTGATGTGCGACGCGCGTGGTTCGAAAGCTGAAAGGGGTCGGGTCGTCGTCGCCCGGCTGTACTGGGAATCGCGACCAGTCGATCGTGCGTCCATCGAGACGTGGAGGAGTGCCGGTCTTCAGACGGCAACCGCGCAGGCCAAGGTTCTTGAGTGCTTCGCCCAGCAATACGGCAGGTGGTTCGCCCGATCGTCCCGCGGGATATTGCTGTTCGCCGCAGTGAATGAGCCCGTTCAGAAACGTTCCCGTCGTGATGATCACAGCCTGGGCCCCGACCGTGCGCCCGTCGCGAAGCTTGATTCCGAGTACGCGATGGGAAAGGGCATAACCCTCGCAATATGAAGGATGGGGGATTTGATCGTCTCCGACGATCAGATCCGCCACTTCCGCCTGTTTGATCTTCAGATTCGGCTGCGACTCGAGCACTTCCCGCATCTTCAGCCGATAAGCCTGCTTGTCGCATTGCGCCCGCGGAGACCAGACGGCCGGACCGCGTGAAGTGTTCAGCAAGCGAAACTGGATGCCCACCGCGTCCGTGATTTCCCCCATGATGCCGCCGAGGGCATCGACTTCACGCACCAGATGGCCTTTGGCGATACCGCCGACTGCCGGGTTGCACGACATCTGCGCAATCAGATCCAGGTTGAGGGTGTAGAGCCCCGTTTTCAGGCCCATGCGCGCAGAGGCCATCGCAGCCTCGCATCCCGCATGGCCGGCGCCGACGACGACAACGTCGAATGTCTCCGTGAACTGCATCGAGAGAGAAACAAATCCCAGGAAACTTCGCGATACTTACTTCTTTTATTCTAGCAACTTGCCAATCAACGGTGATGGTGCTCACTTTCTGGCGCCGATCCCCTGTTTATAGTAAGCTGTCACGAAAAAACTAGGGGGATTATGAACACCGCTGAGTTTTTCGAAGGCCTCGAAGCGCGCATCGCGAAATACGATCTGCTGCGGCATCCCTTTTACAAAGCCTGGTCAGATGGAAAGCTGACGCGCAACGAACTCCGTGAATATGCGCAGGACTACTATCACCACGTTCAAGCATTTCCTTCTTATCTGGCGGCTCTCGGCATGCGCCTTGAGGAAGGCGAGTTGCGCCGTGCCGTGTTGGCCAACATGTGCGACGAAAAGGGCATTGAGGAGAAGTCGGGGCGCGACTCGGTACCGCACTCCGATTTGTGGCTCGATTTCGCCGAAGGCATGGGATCAAGCCGTAACCTGGAATGGCATCATCCGCTGCGCGAGATGCGTGAACTGATTAAATACTTCAATTACGTGGCCAGCGAAGGCACTCCCGAAGAGGCCCTTGCCGCTTTTTATGCATACGAATCCCAGGTGCCGCGCATTGCCAAGGAAAAAGATCGTGGCCTGCGCGAAATGTATGGAGCCGACGACAAGACCTGCGGTTATTTTCAACTGCATGCGACCGCGGACATCCACCATGCGCGGGTCTGGCGCGAACAGCTTAAGAAGCGAATTGCCGCGAATCCTGCAGCCGTGTCTGCCGCACTCAACGCGGCGGAGCATGCGGCACACATGCTGTGGAAGGCACTTGACGGGATCGAAGCGCGACGAATGGCTGTCGCGTAAAATGGAACGCTTTCTGTTCGGTGCGTTCGCATAGCATATTTCATCGCGGCTGAGACGAGGATCGATAACAACCCCAAAACATCGTCGGCAAAGACACCGAGGTTACAAGCGCGCCGAATACAACATGAGTTGGTAATCGGTTCCGCGCATCTTCTTCCTGAAAATCACTAGCATGGCAAGAGAGATTCCGATCGGAGCGCGCGGCGAGGCGGAGGAAACCGTCGAGTTCAAGCACACGCTGACAGCGCAGCATCCAGAGTTGCCGCCCGTCTATTCGACTCCCGACATGATTCGGCTGATGGAGACGGCGGCCTTCAACGCTCTGCAGCCTTATTGCGAAGGCGATGAGATTACCGTCGGAACCGCGATCAACATTGAGCATCGCGCGGCAAGCGGGATCGGTGCGCGTATCAAGGCGGAAGCGGTTTTCGAGCATCTCGACGGCCGCTTCTATACCCTGCGCGTGACCGCCCGCGTTGACTCACAGGAAATTGGGCGCGGGACCGTTGGACGAGCCGTCGTGAGCCTTGGAAAACTTATGTCGAAGATCAAGAGGGGATAACACGGGGTCTTTATCCTCCCACTTTTTGGAAAAGACACGACAACTGGACCCAATTTTACTGAGCTCAGCTCTGGATATTAGCAACTGGGCACTGGCGACGGCTTTTGAATATTGGCATCATTTCCGATACTCACGGCCTGCTTCGGCCAGAGGCGATGGCGGCCCTACGAGGGTCGGAACGCATCATTCACGCCGGGGATGTTGGAGCGCCTGAGATTCTCGACCGCCTCGCAGCGATTGCTCCGGTAACTGTAGTTCGCGGAAACATCGATAAGGGTACATGGGCGCGAAAGTTGCGACAGACGGAAGTTGTCGAACTTGCAGAAGTTTCGATCTATGTGCTGCACGATTTGAGTCGCCTCGATTTGAAACCGGAGGCGGCCGGATTCGGCGTGGTGATTTCCGGCCATAGCCACATCGCCAAACAAGAGACCCGGAACGGCGTGCTTTATTTCAATCCCGGGAGCGCGGGACCGAGAAGGTTCAAGCTGCCGGTTTGTGTGGGTAGATTGATGATCGAGGGGGAAAAGACTCGTGGAGAGATCGTTGTAATCGCACAATGAGGAAGTATGTTATGAGGCTTGCCTGGTCGCTGCTCTTTTTCCTGTGCACGGTGTCTGCGGGCGTCGCGCAAACTGCGCAAGGTTCTCCAGAAGAGACTAAAATCCTGGCTCTGGAGAATGCCTGGAATCAAGCTGAGGAAGACAAGGACGCCAACGCACTTGAGAGCCTGCTAGATCCCACCCTCGTCTACATTGACTACGATGGATCGTTGATGGGGAAGGCTCAGTTCATTGCCAGCGTGCAAGCGCCTTCTCTGCATCCAGAGCAGATCGTAAACGAGTCCATGACGGCACACGTTTACGGCGCGAGCGCGGTTGTGACCGGTATCTATCGGGAAAAAGGAACAAAGAATGGAAAGCCCTACTCACGACGCGGGCGATTCACCGACAGCTGGGTCTTTCAGAATGGTATGTGGACATGTGTGGCCAGCCAGTCCACCCTCATCATGCATTGAGCGGCTTCGCGAGGCCACTCAAGACATTTCGTCGCGTGAAATAATCGGAGGCATGCTACGTATTCGTCCAGCTACCATCGACGACGCAGCTCTACTCATGACGATGATCCGCGAGCTAGCCGCATACGAGCACGAACTCGATCTCGTGGCCATCACTGAGGAACAGTTGAAACAGAACGGTTTCGGTGGAAACCCCGATTTTCGGGCCCTGATTGCCGAATGCGACCAGCAACCGGGGGGATACGCGTTGTTTTTCGGGCACTACTCAACCTGGAGAGGTCGTGGATTGTTTCTCGAAGATTTGTTCGTGCGAGAAGCCTTTCGTGGGCGCGGAATTGGAAAAGCATTGCTGGCTGCCGTAGCGCACATTGGAGTCAAAGAGCACTGTTATGGCATACGCTGGGAAGTGCTCGGTTGGAATGAAAAGGCAATCGAGCTGTACAAAGCTCTAGGAGCGGAGTTTGAGGACCGTTGGCGACAGGTGGTTTTGAGTGGCCAAGCTATGGAGCGGCTGGCCGGAAATTCCTTATGAGCGGACGAGTCCGAATTATCGGTGCGGGACTAGCGGGGTCGGAAGCGGCCTGGCAGTGTGCACTACGCGGCCTTGAAGTCGAGTTGTACGAAATGCGTCCGATTCGGCAGACGCCGGCCCATCAGACCGGTAATTTTGCCGAACTGGTCTGCTCTAATTCGCTGAAGTCTGATTCCGAAAACACAGCACCGTGGCTTCTCAAAGAAGAAATGGAGCGAGCAGGCTCGCTGTTGATCGAGATCGCGCGGGAATGTGCGGTTCCTGCCGGCCATGCTCTTGCAGTCGATCGTATAGGGTTTGCCGCACGTGTGACCGAGACGATCTCACGAGAGTCGCGAATAGTCGTCAGGCGCGAGGAAGTCGCTGCCCTGGATGAAAACAACGGGGTGACGATTATCGCGACGGGGCCGCTAACTTCGGAGGCCTTGGCCGGGGAAATCGGGCGACTAGCGACAGCAAGACCTGCGCGGGAGGAGGCGCAGGCGCCACATCACCTCTACTTCTACGATTCCATCAGCCCGATTGTCGAGGCGGATTCAATTGAGATGTCACATGTCTACCTGGCCGCGCGTTATGACAAGGGATCGGCGGATTACATCAATTGTCCGATGACGCAAGAGGAATACGGTCGTTTTTACGACGCGTTGCGCTCAGCGGAGTCGGTCGAACAACGCGACTGGGAAAACTTGAACTACTTCGAAGGATGCCTTCCCATCGAGGAAATCGCGCGGCGCGGCCGCGACACACTCCGCTTCGGTCCAATGAAGCCCGTCGGTCTGAAAGATCCGCGGACGGGGAAAATGCCTTATGCAGTGGTGCAGTTGCGCCAGGAAAATCTCCGAGCGGATTCTTACAATCTGGTTGGTTTCCAGAATCATTTGAAGTTCGGCGATCAAGCGCGCGTGCTGCGGCTGATTCCAGGCCTCGAGAACGCGCGTTTCCTGCGCTACGGGCAGATTCACCGGAACACCTACATCAATGCGCCTGCCCTGTTGTGGGAAACACTGCAGTTGAAGGCTCATCCGCGAATATTTATCGCCGGGCAGATTTGCGGAGTTGAGGGTTATGTTGAATCGATTGCGACCGGTTTGATGGCGGCCATTCACGCTGCGGCACACGTTACGAATTGTGAACCTATTCCGCCGCCACGCGCTTCGGCATTGGGTTCGCTCATCCACTACATCACGCATGCGGATCCAAAGAACTTTCAACCGGCAAATATCACATTTGACTTGTTACCGCCGCTGGAGCACAACATCCGGGATCGGAAAGAGCGCCATCGCATGCAATGCGAACGAGCACTGCGGGATTGCGATCGATGGATCGAGAGCATTCATTCCGTGAGCACAAGGGCGCAAGATTTCAGCGCGTAGACGAGGCAAATTACTGTACTTTCGACGCAATACCTCATGATTGCCTTGTGAACAGCGCAGTCTGGCAAGACAAACCCACCTGCTTCTCGTTGCATATGCTGGGAAAAAACCTGTGCTCAAAAATGCCTGGGCGTTAGACTTTCGTAGATTCAGACGTAACGAAACAGCGTCATGAATCCGAAGTCCATATGTGTTTGATTATGGCAGTGGAACAGGGTTGCGCCTGGATTGTTCGCCGTGAAATCCGCTTCCACCGTTGCGTTACCTGGGACAACTACAACATCTTTGTACAATCCTGCCACCGGTTCTGAGTTGAAACTGGTCACTTCGAAAGTGTGCCGATGCAGATGAAGGGGATGGTCGTCTCCGCTGCGATTCATCATCTGTAACCGATATCTCTGTCCCTCCCTCAGCTTGATGGCATCGGTGTGCGGGAATGACTTTCCGTTGATGGTCCAGGTGGCAACTGCTCCCTGGCCGTGAAATTTTGATTCGAAACGCAAAGGGACAACCTGATCGGGCTGGCGAGTCGTCGGCTGAGGGTTGGCAAAGTGGCGATAATCCCACAATGTTTCCGGCGGGTCGATCCAGCGTGGCTTTCCCTGCTGGTTCGCGTATTCGATCACGGTGCCCATACCCGCCTTGCGAAACTGATCACGAGTTTCTCCCAAAATCCAAATCCCGGGGTGATTCATTGAGACAAGCACATCGATTCGCTCAGCGGGACCGAGACGAATCGCGGGCGTTGATAAAGGCGTGGGCACAGGATTGCCGTCCATCGCGACCACAGTGAGGTCGTGGCCAGCGAGTGCCAGCCAGTGCATCATGCTCGCGCTGGCGTTCAGAACATGCAGCAGCAGTCGCTGCCCTTCTCTTACTTTCACCGGGGCTGCATAGCCGAGCATGCGATCGTCGATCGTGGAGTAATCGTAAGCAGCGTCCATTGAAAAGTCGCCCCCGGCGGCGAGGTAGGCATTCCAATCGTGCAGGGTCAGGAATAACTCCTGATCGTATGCACCGGCGTCACGCCTGGGGTCAATGAAAAAGCACCCGAATTGTCCTGTATAGGTACCAAGTTTCAAGTCGTGTCCGGCAAAAGCGTGGGTGTGATACCAGCGGAATCCGGCCGGACGCGGCGTGAATCGGTAACGAAATTGCCCTCCCGGAGGGATCATCGGGCTGCCTTCTTCTGCAGCTCCATCCATCTCTGAAGGAATTTGAAGACCGTGCCAATGAACGATTTCCGGGATCTCTGTTCGATTGACCACGTCGATGATGATCGGCTTACCCTCGAGCCAGCGAATCAGCGGACCAGGAACGCGCCCGTTATAGGCGACGGTATGGATCACTTTGCCCGTCGCGATTTCCAATTGCAGGGGAGCGATCTCGAGTCTGAAGTCGGGTTGGGTTTGCGGCCAGCCGAATGCGGGCGCCAAAGTCCCGCTAGCCACGAACATTCCGGCTTGAGCGATGAATGTGCGGCGATTCATCATGAATGATTTGCGCTACTGTGTACTCTTCGAGCTACCGGCGCGATGATGCGACCAGTCGAAAGAGCGCCCGATGATGCACTTTACGATCAAGTGGTCTGTGCCCGCAGTGGCGCCCCAACCTGCTCCAAAATTGATCTCCCACTTCGGAGAAACGAACAGATTAACGACTGGAAAAATCTGTTGTTGTTGATTATGCAGAGAGACAAAATTTCCCCACTCGCCATAATAGGAATAGTACTCAAGCCCGAAATTGTAGTATTTCGATGGGGCGTAAGTGAGAGTTGCAGCTGGGCCGAATGTCACGCCCCGCGGTGCCACGTTGCGGTAGTAAGTTTCTTTTTGTTCGGGGGTAAAATTCGGCGGCGGTGGGACCACGTGGATATCCCACACCATCGTCCCATTCACCGACCAGTACCAGCGGCCAATAGTTTGGTCCACGATCGGCATAATCTGCCACGACCAGGTCGGATTAGAAAAAGCCGACCTGGCGTATCCGAACTCACTCGAGAGACTCACTCCCACCGGCCAATGCCAACGCGGCGGCACCCGAACGCGAGGGCGTATGTGGTCTCCAACCCACTGGATGCCATTGCCACTTTTTTCGGCAGTGAAAAAATAGAACCCGACCTCGGACCAGTCGTTGATCCCCTCGGTTAATTCGATGGTTTCATGTTCCTGGTGCTCTGTAGGCAGCATACCGAACTGGGTTGTCGTGCTGCCCTCCACCGTGAAATTGCTGTGTAATTCCACCAACAGAGTTTTGGGGGTCATGGTTTCAGACGGATAAACCTGGATCTCATAGTTATCCTGGGAACGGGCCACGGGAATGACAGCAAGCAACAGTGTCGCAAGGATTGCAGCCCATGCGCATCGACGTGTACTCGGCATCGAGATCAGTTCCCGGATTAGTCACAGAAATGGATGTATCTGTGCGACTGATGTCCATGATGCATGCTTGCGAGGAAGGGCTGCAAATTTGATTTTATGTTTACTCGGGATCAGCTGTTTCTCGCTCGAGTCTTGATCCAAATCGGCGTGCCCAGAAAACCGAACGCGTGTCGAATCTGGTTCTCCAGAAAGCGCTGATAGGAGAAGTGCAGCTTCACGGCGCGGTCCGTAAACAGCACGAAGGTCGGCGGCGCGACCGAACCCTGTGTCATATAGAGGATCTTCACCCGCTGCCGAACCGGGACTGAGGCTCGCTCGAAATCGACGTGCTCCAGAAAGCGATTCATGGCCGAGGTGGGAATGCGCTTCCGGCGCTCGCCGGCGACCTGCTCGAGAAGGGGCCAGATTTTCTCCGTTCCCTCGCCGCTCTTCGCCGAGATGAAGACCACGGGAGCATAGTGTAGAAATTTGAGTTGATAGCGTAGACGTTCTTCATATCCCGCGCGATGACGCGGCATCTGCTTATGCGGCGCCGAAGCTCCGGTGCGCGTTGTTTCGCCGTCGCGTGTGCTGGCTCCGCTCCACAAATCCCATTTGTTCACAACGATAATGATGGAGCGTCCGCTCTCGTGCGCGTAGCCGGCAATGGCTGCATCCAGTTGACTCACGCCTTCAGTTGCGTCGATGACCAGCAGGGCAATGTCAGCCGCTTCCAAGTGCTTGCGCGCCATCACGACGGAAAGTTTCTCAGCCATCAAATGCGTTTTGCCTTTGCGGCGAATGCCGGCGGTGTCTATAAACCGAAAGCGTCGGTGATTGCGCTCGACAACCTCATCGACCGCATCACGAGTAGTGCCTGGAATGGGCGAAACAATGGCACGATCTGAGGATGTCAAACGATTAAGCAGCGTCGACTTGCCAACGTTGGGATGGCCGATAATGGCCACTTTGATTTCGCGAGTGAGTTCATCGTCCTGCGTGGGACGATGGCTCCTCGTTGACCGGTCATCTGTCCCCGGCTCCGGGACTTCGTTCGTGACCTCGGCATCCTCTGTAAGGCTTTGGGGAAGTTTCTCGATCACTGCATCGAGTAGATCGTCGATCCCGCGCCCATGTTCGGCGGAGATCGGAAACATCTGCGGAATACCCAGGCGGTGAAAATCGCCAAGCATGTCTAATTGTTTTTCGCTGTCGATCTTGTTTACCGCGAGAAAAAGCGGCTTGCTTGTTTTTCGCAGCAGTCGCGCCAGTTCCAGGTCAGGGGAGGCAAGCTCGGAGCGTCCATCCACGACGAGAACCACAGCCGAGGCCTCATCAAGTGCAACCCTCGCCTGACGGAAGATTTCAGCCGGGATCTGATCTTTTTCTTCGGGCAGAATGCCGCCGGTATCGACCACACGAAATGTACGGCCGCGCCACTCGGCGTCCGCGTAGAGCCGGTCGCGCGTCATGCCCGGCTCGTCGCCGACAATAGCGCGGCGTGCGCCGGCAATGCGATTGAACAGCGTGGATTTGCCTACATTCGGGCGGCCGACGATGGCGACAGTCGGGGCGAATGCTGTAGATTTTGTTTTCACAATAGCTTTTATCGGAACCGACTGAATACTCCTCGTGGAACGCCCCGAACCAGTGATCGGTGATCCCTAATCCGCAGTCCCTGGGTTCGTAGAACTGGTTATTATAGAGACATCCGTGTCTTCTCCGATCCAACCCTCGTCTCTGCCCTCTGCGGCTTCAAATCGGCCAGCAGCTGTGGCAAGAGAAGCATCGCTGCATCAATTCTTCGCGCCCGGCGGCGTGCTGTCGCGCACGCATCCAGCGTATGAATTTCGGCGCGGGCAGTTGCAGATGGCGCAGGCAGTCCAGCAGGCGCTCGATGAAAAACGGCACTTAATCATCGAAGCTGGGACGGGCACTGGCAAGACGCTCGCGTATCTCGTGCCTGTGATTCGCGCAGGGAAACGCGTCATTATCTCAACCGGAACAAAGAACCTGCAGGAACAGCTTTTCTATAAAGACGTACCGTTTCTCGAACACGCTCTATTCGATGGCGGCGAACAGCAGACTTCTCGGTTCGCTCGAAATGATAACGGAGAGAAACGGCTTTCCGTCT
>JASHPL010000188.1 GCA_030038125.1 Candidatus Sulfotelmatobacter sp. | reverse complement strand
TGTCGTACTTCAGATCGATTACATCACGCCAAAGAATCCTGTCCGGTTTAACGTCGATCAGTTGAGCCGTGATCCTAAGGTCATCTCCCTCCTTGATGAAGCTGCCTGTCAGCAGCGTGTTGACCTTCAAATCTGCAGCAACTTTTTGCGGATCAATGATCTGATTGCGATATTTGTCGACCGAGGATGAAGGCCGCACGGTTAGCGCACTGATGTAGCCTAGTTTCGTAATGATTTCGTCGGCGAGCGAAAATCCGAGAAAATCGGTCTGAGCGTCCTCTTTGAGGTTGCGAAAAGGAAGGATGGCCAAGGTTCGCGTTTGCGTAGTTGCCGCAGGCAGCTTCGGCCGCTTAAAGGCCAGGTAAAAAGTGGTGAGGATCGCAAACAACAACAGCGCTAAAACTGGAATCCATTTCCCAATCGACTTGCTATCATGCACCGCTCCCGCCAGAGTCGCTCGCGCTGGAGTGAGGCTGCCCCACCCCGTTCTTGCGGTTCGGGGACGTGCTGGGAGTTTCAGCCTGGCTTGAAACTCGGACTCCTTCCTGAAGTCCTGCAAATCGATCTGCATATCGGCCGCTGACTGATAGCGAGTGTCCCGCTCTTTCCGGAGAGCCTTGCTGATCACGCGTTCGACCTCATAAGGTACATCGGGAACAAAGTCAGCGGGAGGCGGAGGATCCGACTTTAAAATTGCCGCCAGTACATCGCTGGTTGTTTCTCCGCTAAACGCAGCCGTTCCGGTAATCAGCTCGTAAACTACAGCGCCGAGACTGAAAATGTCGCTACGCCCGTCGACCGGCAGTCCTCGGGCTTGTTCAGGAGACATGTACTTTGCGGTGCCGATAACCATTCCAGGCTGGCTGGTGGAGATGCTTAGCGTTCGGCGAAAGGTCTCTTGTCTTTGGTTTTCCCCCAGCTTTGCAATGCCGAAGTCGAGAACCTTCACAATTCCATCGCTTCGCACAATGACATTGTCAGGCTTGATGTCGCGGTGAACGATTCCCGAACTGTGGGCAGCCGCGAGCGCGCTGGCGATCTGGATCGCGATGTCGACCACTGTATTGGAATCAAGTTTCCCAGCAGTTAATTTCTGGCGAAGTGTCTGCCCTTCGATAAACTCGGAAACGATAAAACGCATTCCATCCACACGTCCGAATTCGTAGATGGTCAGAATGTTTGGATGATTGAGGGATGAGGCTGCGAGCGCCTCGTGTTGGAAGCGCCGAAGATCTCGCTCATCACGCGTCAACTCCGGCTTCAATACTTTTAGCGCGACCTTGCGTTTGAGCTGCAGGTCTTCCGCGAGATAGACCTCGCCCATGCCGCCGCTTCCTAACAAGGAGATGATTTGATAATGGTCCAGCTTAGTGCTGGGAGCAATGGCCTGCTTGCTCGGTTCCGCTATTATCTGCTGAGCCGCTTCGAGCACCGGCTTCTTCAGGAACTCCAAAGGTTTCTCGGTGGCCTCTAGCAGGCCTTCTAATTCCTTTCGAAGCGCTTCATCCCCCCCACAATTCTTCTGCAGAAACCGGGAGCGAGCCTCCGGTTGTAGTTCCAGAGCTTCATAGAACAAAGCTTGCACTCGCTGCCAGCGCTCAGGGGAGGTGGCCATCAGGTGCTGATCCTTGCTTTACGGTTGGCGGAGCTTCGGCAGGAAGCAAGCATGGATTGCTCCTACGCCGTACCGTGTCCGAGTTCGCGATAAAGCCACGCTTTCGCCAAAGTGAGTTCGCGATGTACGGTTGCCGGGGAAATCTTCAGCGCAGCAGCGGCTTCGTCGTAGGTGAGACCACCAAAGAAGAGCAATTCGATCAGATCGCTCTTGCGTTGATCTTGAGCGGCCAGGCGGCGCAAAGCTTGGTCCAGATCCATGAGACCTTTATCGCTTTCCGGCCCCACGACCAACGCCTCATCCAGAGGCACTTTCTGAAACTCGCCGCCTCGCTTGTCTCGATTGCGCGCCTTGGCGTAATCCACCAGAATGCGACGGAGTACACGCGCCGAAACCGCGAAAAAATGCACCCGGTCCTGCCACTCCACGTCGCAATCGACTAGGCGGGCATATGCTTCGTGCACCAGGGCCGTCGCACGCAGGGTATGATCGGGTCGCTCTGCCCGCAGACAATTCGCGGCCAACTTCCGCAGTTGGTCATACACGAATGGCATGAGCTGATCCAAGGCTTGCTTATTGCCACCCCGCCATTCGTGCAGAAGCTGGGTTACCGCTTGACGATCCGGAGACACATCCATTTGGTCTCCTGTAAGGTTTTGGGTGAATTCGGGGAAGCGAATCGAGCACCTTATCCGGAACGCACCAGCAACATACAAACGGGCCAGCACTGGTGCCTTTGCCTGCTTGGGATTATACGACACAAACGGAGACATTCAAGATCTTGGTGGTGCTCAAAATTCACTAGGCCCGTCAGGCACACCAAGAAACACGATGCCTTTAAAACTGCTTCCGAACCAGTTATGGCTGAAATTGAGACGACTTAGCACGCTCAAGTTTAGGAGTGATCTTTACACTGGCCGGGCATCTATTCGGATCATGTCATTTAGAGCGAACGAGGAATGTGCTTAATCTGGAAGTTTCTAACCGCAGATTCCTCACGCCGAAAAAAATGGGGCTCGGAACGACAATTCAGCACTCTCCTGAAATTACGACCATACCTGAAAATGATTATCAGGAGTCGCTCTCTATTGCTCCCCTCCCGATACGTTGCTGCCCCAAAGAGCGTTCGATCCCCACAAGGCGTTGCTCCCCCACAAGGCGTTGGATCCCCAAAGAGCATTGCTGCCCCAGAGCGCATTCGATCCCCACAAGGCGTTGCTTCCCCACAAGGCATTACTGCCCGATGGCGTGCTGCTTCCGGATGTGCTACTGCTGGCACTCGCTGTCGTACCAGTGATGAACTGCGATGATCCCCATACTACGGCGTTCGACCATGTGGCCGACTTGTTCCAAATCGCAGAGGGAGCGTCAGTCATGAAGACCTGATTCGTGGTGCCGTTGAAGGTTGCGATGGGCGACATTGCCGTGCCATTGGCCAAGTCCGTATTGGCCAACGCAGCTTCGACATCAACATAACCAGCACCCACAGTAAATACGTCGTATTGGTCGGTGTACGTAATGCCGGTTGTGGGATCGGTCGTGCTGCTGAACGCCGGCAGAGATTTCCACGCGGTTTTCATCAGCCGCGCTTTTACCTGATCCGGGTTGAGGCTGGGAGTTTTTTGGAGCAGATCGGCCACGACACCACTAACCACCCCTGCGGCCATGCTGGTGCCACTGAGTGTGAAATAAGTTGTGGAGGATGCGCTGCTGCCTCCTTCCACATAGTAACTAAAAGGCACCTGATTGCTGGGATATCCGCTGTAGAGCGTTGAACTGGGAGCCGCAAGCGAGACCAGGAGATTGCCGGGAGCAACGAGATCCGGCTTCACCACAGCGTCTACTGCGGTTGGCCCCTTGGAACTGTAACTGGCAATTAGATCGTCGGTACGCTGAGGAGTGCCCATTGGCTTCATTGCGCCGACCGTGATGACATATGGATCGTTGCCTGGCGAAGTGACTGTGGCGTAGCCGTCGGTGGGCAGGTAACGGCCGTTGTTTCCCGCTGCAACCACAACCACGATGCCACTCTTCCAGGCTGCTTCGACCGCCTGGCACAAGGGATCGAGTTTGTATGTTTCGTAGATGGCGCGGCCAAGAGACAAATTGATAACACGAATATTAAACAGCGGTTTAAGTGCGATCGCTTCGTCGATCGCTGCAATGACGGTGCTGTCCGTACCGGCGCCGTTCTGATCGAGCACCCGCAGATTCACCAGGTTTGCACCGGGCGCGATGCCTTTAAACGTGCGCGTATACTGAGTGCCGGTTGAACTGACGCCATCTCCCGCGATCAGCCCGGCAACATGCGTACCGTGACCGTATTGATCGTTTGTCGAAGTATTGCCGGGCACGAAGCTCTGGTTCCAAACCACACGGGACGACAGAAAACCGCCTTTCAAATCCGGATGGCTGTTGACGCCGCTATCGATCAGTGCGATGCCAATGCCCGAACCTGTGTAACCCGATTGCCAGGCAGCAAAAGCATTAATCGCGGGGGCTGCATTGCTCAGTGTGGGAGACAACGGACGATCTGAGCTGATATAGACAACGTTCGCGTTGTTAGCAAGGTTGATAATGCCAGGGCCGTCCAGCAAAGCGACGACGCCGTTGACTAGCGGCAACTGACCAACAATGGTGCCGCCCAACTTCACAATGTCGTTGACCAGGCAGTCCACCAGACCGAGCAGGCCGGCGCAGTTCACCTGCGTTCCGGGCGCATACTGAACAATGACCTGCACCTGTTGGCTGGACTGGTAGCCCTGTAGTTCGGGCGACAACTTGGGATTGCTGGCGTAGGCGATGGACGCGCTAAAGATCAAAAGCAGGGCTAGGAATCTCTTCATATCTCCCTCGACCAAAGAAACCAAACCGCTCGGCGGGGAAGGCCGGCATATGCGGTGCAGGCTGACTTCCACAATGCCAGGAATTCGGTGTTGTGATTTCAATCACTTCACAGATCGAGATATGGAATCAATGGGACACTTTGTCCCGAACAGAGAGCGGCAGGACAAGTTGGCCCTTTTTTTGGCGGGGATTCGGTCGTAGCGGCGACACTTTCACGACGGAACGTCCATCGCAAGTCATTGAATACACGAGAGAACACGACGGTAACCAGCCGGGTCACTTTTCCATCCGTAATTGGAATCACACTTCGGCAAAATCTAAGGAAGCATGTCCACCCCGCGACATCTCGGGACTCGTGTGTATCTCGCGGGAATGATGCTGGCCGCTCTCGGCTGCTTTGTATTGGCGTTCTCCAATTGGCAATCCGGCGATCCGGTGAAGTTTGCTTGCTATTTGATAGCGGCCGTGCTGGCTTCCATGTTCAAAGTGAGTTTGCCGGGGATCGAGGGAACACTTTCCGTCAATTTTCTGTTTACCCTGCTCGGAATCTTAGAGCTGAGTCTGCCCGAGACCCTACTGATCGGCTTGGTGAGCACTTTGGCTCAGTTCTATTGGAAGCCAGCGCGGCGGCTGAAGCTCGTGCAATTGGTTTTCAACCTGTCTCAAGTGACGGTCTCGAGCGGACTCGCTTACGGCGTGTACAAAGCGATATCGATTTACGTCCTGCGTCGTCCTGGCCCCTTGGCTCTTTTGATCACTGCTATCGCTTATTTCGCCTGTAATACCGCGGCGATGTCGGCGATTATCGGGCTGACTGAAGAAAAACCCATCCAGAGAGTCTGGCGCGAAAGCTATGTGTGGTCATTTCCCTACTACATGGTGGGGGCAGCCATTGCCGGTATGGTCAGTTTCTTGAATGCCCACATCGGTTGGCAAGCCTCTCTGCTGGTTTTGCCGCCCATCTATCTGATGTACCGTTCGTACCGGCTTTATCTCGGCAAACTGGAAACCGAAAAGTTGCATGCGGAAAAAATCTCGAATCTTCACCTGCGGACCATCGAAGCCCTTGCCCTTGCGATCGAGGCAAAAGATCAAACCACTGGCGATCACCTGCAGCGCGTGCGCGTTTATGCCATGGAACTGGCGCGGGATCTGGGCTTAAACGAGGACGAAACGGAAGCGCTGCGCGCCGCTTCGGTACTGCACGACATCGGCAAACTCGCGGTCCCCGAGCACATCATTGCCAAACCGGGCAAGCTCACCCCGGAAGAATTCGAAAAAATGAAGATTCATCCTATCGTTGGCGCGGAAATTTTGGAGCAGGTGGATTTTCCATATCCGGTTGTCCCCATTGTGCGAGCCCATCACGAAAAGTGGGATGGCAGTGGATATCCCAGCGGGCTAAAGGGCGAAGAGATTCCGATTGGGGCGCGCATTCTTACCGCGGTCGATTGCCTGGATGCACTGGCCTCGGATCGCCAGTACCGGCGGGCACTGCCGCTCAATGAAGCTATGGCGAAAGTCGCATCAGAATCTGGTACCAGCTTCGACCCAAAGGTTGTGGAGATACTCTCGCGCCGCTATGTGGAACTGGAAAAGCTTGCCCACGAGCAGCCCGTGCAAACGATTGCGAAATTGTCGACAGATATCAAGGTTGAGCGCGGATCGGCGCCTGACGCTGGTTTTGCGGATCATCACCAACCAGCTATTTCATCTGAAGCGCAAGTCAATCATCACGCTGACCTCGTAAAGACAGCCCGAGAACAGGTGGAAAAGCTTTGCGAAATCGGCGGAAGGCTCGGTGGACCGCTCGGGTTGCAGGATCTCTTATCTCTCCTCGCTGTCAGGATCCGGCAGTTTGTTCCGCATGACGGTATCGCCATCTACGTGCTTAGAGACAAAATTCTCGCACCGGAATTTGCCAGTGGAGATAATTTCCGCCTGTTTTCTTCCTTGAGAATTCCTGTGGGAGAAGGGTTGGCTGGATGGGTGGCTCAGAACTCCAAGGCAATTCTGAATGGCAATCCCTCGGTCGAGCCCGGCTACCTCAACGACCCCACGAAATACAGCACACTGCGGTCGGCTCTAGCTGTGCCCGTTGCCGGAAAAACCGCGCTCGTCGCCGTACTAGCGGTCTACCGGATCAAACAGGATGCATTTTCGCAAAATGAGCTGGATCTTCTCCAAGTTATAAGTTCCGCAGCCGGAGCAGTTGTAGAAGATGCTTGCCTACTCTCCGCCAACGTCAATCCTGCGCCCGATACTTCTCGCACGCGCGCTGCAGCCGCGCATGGCTGAACATTCATCGCGGTGGAAGCACGGATGATGCCCCCGGAACCCTACGTTCGTTTCTTATCATGAAAACTGACTTACCCCGCTACAGTTTGTTTAGTCCATCGAGAGCCGCAACCTTGTACGCCTCGGCAAGCGTAGGATAGTTAAAAACCGTATCGCGAAAATACTCGATCGTGCCTCCCATGGTCAGAACCACCTGCCCAATGTGAACAATTTCGGCGGCGCGATCGCCGATTACATGGACGCCCAGCAATTTGAGCGAATCAGGATCGAACAGGAGTTTCAATAGACCTTGTTCGTCCCCGAGCATTTGGCCCTTGGCCAGTTCGGCGTAGCGAGCCAGTCCAACTTCGTAGGGAATTTTCTGCTGCGTCAATTGCTCTTCCGTGTGACCAACCATGGAAATTTCAGGAATCGTGTAGATGCCGTAAGGAATGAGGTTTGGCGGCATCGTTCCCGGTTTGCCAAACATGTGACAACTGGCCAGGCGGCCTTGCTCCATCGAGGTACTGGCCAGGGCGGGAAACCCGATCACGTCCCCGGCAGCGTAGATGTGAGGAACGTCGGTTTGAAAGTGCTCGTTCACCATGAGTTTGCCACGACCGTCCGAACTGATCCCCGCCGCGGGAAGGTTTAGTTGATCGCTATTGGCTTGCCGCCCGACAGTGTAAAGCAAGCCTTGTCCGTGCACTCTCTTGCCGCTCTCCAGTTTGGCAAAGACCCGATCGCGCTCCGCATCGAAGCCCACCGATACAACTTTTTCTCCCAGACGAAAGACGGTGCCGAGTTGCCGCAGTTGAAAACAGAGGCTTTCGATGATTTCACGATCGGCAAAATCGACGAGTACGGGACGCTGGTCCAGTAACGTGACCTTCACGCCAAGAGCGGCAAACATAGAGGCGTATTCCAACCCGATGATTCCCGCTCCGACAACAATGAGATCTCGCGGGATTTCGTCCAATTCATGAACCTGATCGGAATCAAAGATCCGTTTGCCGTCGATCGGGATCTCGCTGCTGTGCGCGGGCCGAGTCCCACAGGCAATCAAGACATGCTGTCCACGAACGAGTTGCGATCCGTCGTCGTTCTTGATCTCGATCGTGTGCGGATCGATGAAGCGCGCTTCGCCTTCCAGCGTCGTTACATAATTCCGGCGCAGCTGGGCCTTGATCACCTCGATCTCGCGCGCCATCACGGCCTGCGCGCGAAAGATCAGGTCGGACATCGAAATTCGATCCTTCAGTACATAGCCGCGGCCGTAAAAAGTTCTCTGCCGGAAACCGCTCAGGTAGAGAACTGCCTCCCTCAAGGTTTTGCTCGGAATGGTTCCGGTGTGGACACAAACGCCGCCGATCGTCTTCTTGCGATCGATGATGGCAACTTTTTTGCGAAGCTTGGCAGCGCAGATAGCTCCCTTTTGGCCGGCTGGGCCGCTACCAATCACGACAAGATCGTATTCGTTGCTTTCCATGCAGAATTGCCCAATCGTTTCAGAGGCGAGCGCTACGAATTCGGCCGCAAACTTCCAAGTGAGGTCATATTAGGGGTGGGAAAGAAAAGATGTCAACGATTCGGGTAGGGGCTCAGTTCGCCTTTGTCATCCCGAACTGCGAGCGTGGGATCCAGCCTCGACGTACGAATATGCCGCACGTTTTCTGCGCGGCAAGAAATCGCATGTTTGTCGCACATCCCCGCTAAAGGCAAGCTGAGCCACTACCACGATTCGCTCATATTAGGACCTCGCCGCCAATTACTAAACCGTCTTAGTCGCTGATCATAGCGGCGCCGAAGTTGGCCAGGTCTGCATCTTCTGCCGACGACAATCCGCTCACGGCAACCGCGCCGATTACCTCGCCATTCTTGCGTACGGGAATGCCGCCGCCCCATCCCACAAATCTCGGATCGCCATAATAGGCGATGTCGTGTCCTCGCTCCGGGTGCCTGACTTTTTCCCCGATCTCCCGCGTAGGTTTGCCGGTTCGTGCGGCGGTCCAGGCCTTGTTGATAGCAATGTTGATCGATGGTAGCGCCACGCCATCCATGCGGGCAAAGGCGATCAGCTCACCATGAGGATCGACCACGGCGATCGCAACCGCTTTCTGAATGCTAGTGGCTTTTTCCACGATGCAGGTGACGATCTTCTGCGCTTCGGCGTAATCGAGGGTTGGGTTGCTTTTCATGGGCGGCGTGGCGCGGAATGAGGAAACCGAAGTATAGACCGGCATGGGTTGACAGAGAACAAAGAAAACTCGACACAAAAAAAGGACTGGACGAAAGCCCAGTCCCGTTGTCGAGTGAAACTTCAGAAAACAAATTTGAGGGCAAACTGAACCAGACGCTCCGGCGAAGCCGAGCCTGCCGAGACCGTGCTGGTCACCACGCCGAACCCGTTCGCGGTAGGGCTGCCATCGTATCCTGTCGCGGGGGGTGAGAAATAGGGATGGTTGAAGAGGTTAAAGAACTCTGTTCGGAACTCAATTCCCATCCGCTCACCAATGTTCGTCCGCTTGAAGATAGCAAAATCGAAGTTGTTGATGCCGGGACCTCGAAGGGTGGCATCCACACGGGACTCCGTGCCATACCCCCAGTCTGGCGGAGTTGCGAAGCAAGACGTGTTGAAATAGAGTTCTGGGTTAGTCGCAACGTTGGTGCTGATTGCCTTGGTTCCGCCCTTGCTGCATCCGGCCACAACGTCAGGACGTATGTTCGCGATACCCAAGCCCGCCGCTTCTAGAGGGGTTGTACCAGCGTAACTCATCTTGAGTGGGAAACCGCGCTGGAAGGTAGTGATGCCATCGACGCCCCAACCGGAAACCGCTCCGTTCTCGATCCCATTCAGATTATTGGCGAACATCTTGCCACGTCCGAAGGGAAGATCAAGAACATAGCTGATGATCAGCCGCTGCGAAACATCCTGCGAAGAAAGCGATCTTTCACCTTTGAGGTTGTTCCAATCCTGAACGGATCCGACTCCACCGGTACCACTTGAATCACTCTCCAGCCAACTCGTGAGCGTGTCCGTGTTGCTCATCAGCTTGGCATTGGTATAGGCCACCAGCAGCGTGCCGCCGCCCTGAAACCGGCGCTGCACCGTTGCCTGCAGCGAATTGTAGCTGCTGCCGCAGCATCCGTAGCCGTTAAGATTCAAGCCGTTGTACTCGGGATAGGGTCGATCCAACTGTCCGGCAACGATCGTGGCAGCGCCGATTGTGGCGTTCGGGCTCGTGCCAGCCATCGGATTGCGTGGGAGGATCGTCGCGATAGTTGGCGTCACGCCGCTGGCAGCCTGCGCCGCGGCCTGCGCAACGAAAGAATCTGGAATTTGATCAATGTTTGTTTGGTATTGTTGCAGATTGACGCCGTGCGCACCCGCGTAGGCAACATCCGCGAAGAATCCTGCGGGCAATTGACGCTGAATGTCAAGATTGTATTGTTCGATATAACCGTACCTTGGGTTAAGGTAAGGGTCCAGGCCGGGGCTGCCGTTCGCCGCCACGAAATTCGAAAGGCTCGGGGTCGCGTTGCGTCCTGGCGGCGCCAGGATTCCTCCCGCAGTGAAGGGCCCAGCATTGGCGCAGCTAAATGAGGCAAAGGTGGTTCCTGTCTGCGTGCAGGTGTTTCCGTCTAGCGTGGAGACTGGAGTTTCAAACTTATCGATCGTAGCCGTGAAGGGCGTGGTCGCTAGGTTCACCACGTCGTTGTCTGGATTGGTCGCGAACGAAACGTAGTTCGGAATGAAGAAGATGCCGAAACCGGCACGAACGACCGTCTTCGGATCCACGGAATAGGCGAATCCCAGCCGTGGAGAGAATGCTTTCTTATCGAGCGGCAGGTTATTGTCGGTCGAATTCGGCCCTGTTCCGACATACGCCGCATCACCGGGGCAGGGAGACCCAGCTACGCCTGAGCAACCCGTAACCGTGCCATTGGTCGCATTGGGATTCCAATACGTCAGGCGGTTGTAAGCCTCGGACCAAGTTCCCTGCAATTCGTAACGAAGACCAAGGTTGGCGGTAAACTTGGGGGTTATGTGCCAAGTGTCATTAAAGTAGAAGGCTCGATAAGTTTGCTTGCCCTTCGATTGAGCAGGAACCTGCGCCACTCCCTCCGACTGGTTCCCAGCGAAAGAGCCCTGGTTCAGCGCTAATCCCAGAACAAAGTCAGCGTAAGGAGACCCGCCGACGGCCGTGGCGCTAGAGGGGCTTTCTTGGGTCCAAATTCCATCAAAGCCGAATGCGCCGCTGGCGATATTGGTCTGGTAATAGTTATCGAGACCGATCTCGAACTGAGCGCCAACCTGAAAAGTGTGCTTGCCGCGGATCATTGTGAGCGCAGGTGTCAAGTTGTACTGCGTGTTGTGATCGCCGATAGCGCTGTTACCCTGCGAGTGCCCTACGTCATTCGGAGTGTTGAATTCCGGTGTGGGAGGGGTCCGGATCGAGCTTGGCGGACTGTTGTATGTGGCAGGCCACCCCAGAGTCGTGAGGTCAAAACCTGAAAGAAGCGGACTGCGCAGATACACGAAGCGGCTTCCAGATAGGTTCACGTCAAGAATGGTCGTGGGTGTAAAGGTGTGATTTACATCAAACGCAAGCAATTTGCTGTGATAGTTCTCCGCGCAACGGTCCTCGCACAAGCCTGTTCCCAACGGATTCTCCGGCAGATCCAGCAATCCATAGTAGGAAAATCTGCCAAACAACCGCGTCTGTTGCCCGATATTTTGATCGCCGCGCGCAACGAACTCATTCGTATTCCCGCCACTGGCGTATGCGGTCGAGTAATTGTTGACGATTCCGGGAAGGTTCGGGGCTGGGTAATATTTGGCGCCAAGTATCGAATCCGCCTTGCTGAATTGCGCGGCTGGAATGCAGTTGCCAGGGCAAGACGCATTAAGCGGATCCAAACCATACGGACTCCGATTTCCGGTGGCCGTACTATAAGTGTATGGATTGTAGATCTGCCCTGCGGTCGCGCTACAAAGACCCGCGGAGTTAAAGGTACCTCCCGCTGCAGTGCACACTGAGCTGAAGTTTCCTGACAACATGCCCGCCGCCGGGACAGTAGTCGTGAACGGTATCGAGGTTCGCTGCCGGTATTCTTCCCAGGCGGTGTAGAAGAAAGTCTTGTTCTTGATTACTGGTCCGCCGAGTTCGAAGCCGTACTGATTCTGCTCCCATGGCGGAGCTTCGTTCGCTTTGCCTGCGGACAGTTCACCTTGCTTATTGAAGTATTCGTTCGCATTCAGCACTTTGTTGCGGAAGTATTCATAGGCAGAACCGTGCCAACTGTTGGTGCCGGACTTCGTGCTGAAATTCATAACGGCGCCAGAGAACTTACCCCACTCAGCACCGACGTTGTTGTATTGCACTTTGAATTCGCCGATTGAATCCTGAATGGGGATAATGATCGGCAAATTGATGTAGCCGATGTTCAGGGGTTGACCATCCAGATATTCTGCACCCTGATTCGCGAAGGAACCTCCAACCTGGTAGTTGCCCCAGCTGAAGGGATTCTCGCCGACTGGCGAACCGCCGGCAGTTCCTTGTGCGACCGCCGCGGGGGAAACTACAATCAAGTTGAAAATGTTGCGGCCGTTCAGGGGCAGCTCATTGGCCTTGCGCTGTTCGATAACCTGACCCAACGATGCTGACTCCGTCTGCAGCAGTGGAGCTTCCGATGTGACCTCGACCGTTTCCGTGACCTGACCAACAGTGAGGGCGGCGGCAACGTGGCTGTCCTGTTGCACTTGCACGATGACAGTCGGTTGGGCGAAGTGCTTGAAGCCCTGCTTCTCGATGTCGACCCGGTAATTTCCCGGGAACAAGTTCACAAATGTGAACAGTCCGTTGTTACCACTTGTCTGCGTGCGCTTCTCTGACGTGCTGAGATTTGTCAGAGTAACTTCGGCACCCGATACAGCGGCCCCTGTGGGATCGGTGACTGCACCGGAAATCGATCCGTAGGTCGATTGCGCATAAACTGGAAAGCTTGTTGAGAGGATTAGGAACAACACCGCCAGGAAGCCGAGAAGTCCACAACGCCTCATGAGATCTTCCTCCGCTAATCGATTCGCATTAGGTTAGCCCGGCAGTTTCGTCAACCTGGATGAGCGTTGTCAAGAAGAAAAACCGGTTTTCTAGATGCTTTTTTGATACGTTGGCACCGTTAACGTTTACGCCCATGTGGAAATTCCTATTTTGGGCAAAGGTGGGATTTACAAGGCAGCATCACTTGGAAGATGATACGAAATCACTCACAAACCGACGAGTGCGCGGACTCCGCTGGACCGTTCTTTCGAAGCAATGATGAAGCAGTCAGGGCCGAAATTTCTCTTTGCGGTGGTGTGCTTCTCCGGGCTGATATTTTGTGCGGCCTCTCCGCAGTCCTCGATTCTTGAACTAACGCAGCTAAAAGGATTGAATTTCGTCCTGCAGAACTCTCCCACGACGCAGAAGTACCTCATCGAGACCATGCCCGGAGGAATTGCCCTGCTCGATTACAACGACGATGGCTTGCTCGATATTTTCATGGTCAACGGCGGCCGCGTGTTGGATCCGATGAAGACTGAGGACTTCGACCGTCACGATCCTAGGTACTGGAACCGGTTGTTCCGGCAAAACAAGGACGGCAGCTTTACCGACGTCACCGAGCACGCCGGCCTGGCGAATGCAGGAGATGGAAACTACGGCATGGGAGTCGCGGTTGGCGACTACGATAATGACGGTTATCCGGATATCTACGTCACGAACTATGGCAAGAACACGCTTTATCACAATAACGGCGATGGCACCTTCACGGATGTCACCGAGAAAGCCGGGGTTGCGGCAGGAGGATGGTCAGTATCGGCAGGCTTCTTGGATTACGACAATGACGGTAAATTGGATTTATTCGTAACCCGTTACATGGAATGGGACACGAAGCACAGCAAAAGTTGCGGGGCAGAGTGGCACACCTATTGCCCGCCGGAAGAATTTCCGGTGACCACCAATATCCTCTTTCACAATAACGGCGACGGAACCTTTACCGACGTAAGCCAGCGCTCCGGCATTGCATCAAGCAAAGGAAGAGCCTTGGGACTGGCGTTCGCCGATTATGACGATGACGGCTTCACCGACATCTTCGTTTCGAATGACGGCATGAGGCAGTTTCTGTTCCACAATAATGGGAATGGAACCTTCACCGAAAACGCGCTGGAAGCAGGCGCCGCGCTATCGCAGGATGGTAGACGAATGTCGGGAATGGGCGTCGTCTTTCAGGACTACGATAATGACGGACGTCCCGACATCGTGGTGACCGAACTTCCGCGAGAGATTTTCAGTTTGTATCACAACGATGGCGGCGGCTTTTTCGAGTATCGAAGTCTTGAAACCGGCCTGGGAGTCCTGTCAAGCGGCAGTTCCGGATGGGGAGTGGGTCTGGAAGATTTCGATAACGATGGCTGGAAAGATTTATTTGTGGCTCAAAGTCATGTGCTCGACAATGTAGAGGACATCGATCCGTCGCTGCACTACAAGCAGTTGCCCCTGTTAGCCATGAATCACAACGGACGCTTCGAGTCCGTGGATCCCGGCACCACGGTCCCGGCCGCCAGTCGCGGAGCTGCCTTTGGCGATTTGAACAATGACGGCTGGCAAGATGTTGTGGTGAGCGTCCTGGGCGGCGCGCCTCAGGTGTTTATGAACCGCGGCGGAAATCAGCATTGGCTGACTATTTCATTGCGCGGCACACGCAGCAACCGAGACGGATACGGGGCTCGCGTGCGGGTGAACGGACAGACTCGGTACGCAACGGCGACGGGCAGCTATCTCTGCTCCAACGACAAGCGGCTGCATTTCGGTCTGGGAGCAGCTCAGACCGCGAAGATCGAGGTTCTTTGGCCGTCCGGAATTCACCAGTCGCTCGCTGATGTGCACGCCGACCAGTTTCTCGAGATACGCGAACCGGAGAAGCCATGATTCATGTCTTGATACTGCTTTGGCTTTCCAGCCAGGCAGCGTCCCCCGATGCCCTTTCCCACCTGCAAACGGGAATAACGGCAGAGAAAGAACATCATATCGACGTCGCGATCGCAGAATTTCGCAAGGCAACGGATCTCGATCCCAACCTGGCGGAAGGCTTTATGAGTCTGGGGCAGGCATACCTGGAAAATCGTGAATACGATCGTGCGATTGCCCCGCTCAAGCATGCCGTGGATCTTAAGCCCGACCTGCTTCCGGCCCATCAGTTGCTCGGTTACGCCTTGCTTGTCGAAGGTTATGCCGAGGAAGCGATCCCTCATTTGGAACGGGCGCATGAAACCGCTGCGCTGGGGATTGCGGAAGTCAACGCTGGACGCCTGAAAGAGGCGGTCACTCATCTGCAAGCTGCGCTCGAAGAGCGTCCGAACGATCCCGACTTGCTGTACTATCTCGGCCGGGCTAGCGGATTATTATCGAAGCAATCGATCGATACTCTAGTGGCCGCTTATCCGGATTCGGCCCGCGCCCATGAGGCGATGGGGGAAAATTATTTCGTGTTAAGACAAATGCCGCAGGCCGAGCGCGAATTTCTTGCCGCTCTTAAATTGCGTCCGGACACCCCTGAGCTTCATTTAGAGCTTGGGGACGTTTACGCCAAATCCTCGCAATGGGACAAAGCAGAAGTCGAATTTCGAGCGCAGACGAAAATGCAACCAGGGAATGCCGAAGCAGCCTACCGCCTCGGCTCAGCGCTGCTGCAGGAGGGCAAGGCGCATGAAGCACGCGAGCAATTGATTCGGGCCGATCATCTGCGTCCGCAGATGCCGGAGGTGCTCTATTCGCTGGGCAAGGCTGCATTTCTGGAAGGCGATACCGCCGCCGCCGAAAAAGCCTGGATCGACCTATTATCGATTGAAAAAGAAAGTGACTTGGCGGCACAAACGCATTTTGCTCTCGCCGGAATGTATCGCCGGCAAGGCAAAACGGCGGAGGCGCAGCACGAAATGCAGGAATTCCAAAAACTACAAAACATCACTCCGGGACAACCGCCAGCAGGTCAGCAGCAATAAGGAGTGAAGGGCGTACGGCGATCAGGAGTTTGCAGGCAAGAGCTTGAATCCGATCGTTTGTAAGTCGCGGCGCAGCTGCGCCATGGATTCAAAACGAAGAGCGTAAATCCCCAGAGCTTTCGCAGCCGCAACGTTGATCTCGCGGTCGTCAAGAAACAAAGTCTCAGAGGCCGTAACCCCCAATCCACGAAGCGTGTGCTGGTAAATTGCCGGGTCCGGCTTGATCATGCGAACCTCGGCGGAAAAGGTCACGCAATCAAAGTCCTTAAGCCAGGAAAAATACTTACGGCAATGCGCCACCATGTTGGGGTGCATGTTGGAAAGCAGGCCGACCTTCACACCTGCCGAGCTCAATTTCTGCGCCCACGCCACCATACCAACATTAACGTTGCTCCACATGGTTAGGTCGAGTTCGCAGATCTCGGCAATCAGGCTGGGACTGATATCCACTCCCGCGTCTTTCGCTAACATCGACCAGTAGACCTCTGGAGTAAGATCGCCGCGGTCGAAGGGTCCGCGATTCCGTGCCCAAAGCACAGGAAGTTGATCGACGCCAATGCCGAAGAAACTTGCCAGGCGCTGGTTTTCCGCCGGCGTTGGAGCGTGGCACAGCACTTCGCCATAATCAAAGATCACAGCCTTTAGACCGTTAGATCGGTCTGCGCCAACTTCCGACATCGCGTCTCTCCGTTCTTATATCTTCCAATGGAAAGCAATTCTCTGTCTATCAGGCTTGAAAGCGCCGACAGAGTCTCATCCCGCACTCGAATGCGTTTAATATAGCGGCGTGAAAGAAAGCTGGCGGTGGTTTGGACCACAAGACCCAGTATCGCTCGATAACGTTAACCAAGCCGGAGCCACGGGAGTGGTCTCGGCGCTGCATCATCTCTATCGGGGCGAAGCTTGGCCGGACGACGAGGTGCTCAAACGAAAATCGGAGATCGAGGCGGCGGGACTGACTTGGTCGGTGGTCGAAAGCATTCCAATTCACAACTCGATCAGGCTGCAGACCGGTCCTTTTCGTCAATTCACCGATGCCTGGAAAGATTCTCTCGCGGTAATTGCCCGGGCTGGTGTGAAAGTTGTCTGCTACAACTTCATGCCAGTGGTTGACTGGACGCGCACCGATTTGCGATGGAGGCTGCCAAGCACGGGATATGCGCTTCGATTCGATGTTACCGATTTTGCGGTCTATGACGTGTTTGTGCTGCGGCGGCCCGGCGCGGAGCACGACTATTCTCCCGAGCGCGTGTCCGCGGCTCGCGCTCGTTACGATACGATGCCGGAAGTTCGGCGCGATGAATTAGAACGTACCATCATAGCGGGACTGCCGGGCGCCGAGGAATCGTACGACCGCCCAACTTTGAAAAACTTGATCGCGCAGTACACAGGAGTTACCGCCGATGAGTTGCGAAGAAATCTGATTTCGTTCTTGCGCGAAGTTGTTCCGGTCGCAGAGGAGCTTGGAGTGCGCTTGGCGATTCATCCAGATGACCCGCCTTGGTCGCTATTCGGCTTGCCGCGTGTCGTTTCTACCGCCGACGATGTGAGGTCGATACTGACTGGCCTCGATACCGCAGCGAATGGGCTGACGTTTTGTGTTGGCTCGTACGGTGCGCGCGCCGATAATGATCTGCCCGCTATGGTCGAGGAATTTGCCACGCGGATACATTTTGTGCATTTGCGGCAGGTTTCGCGCGAGCCCGACGGATCTTTCTACGAAGCGGAACACCTGCGCGGCAGTTCCGATATGGTTGGAGTGATTTGTGCGATTCTGAAAGAAGAAGCGCGGCGAAGAAAGCGGAATCGGCCAGACTGCGAGATTCCCATGCGTCCCGATCACGGGCACCTGCTGGCCGACGATATCTTGCGACAAACGAATCCCGGGTATTCACTGGTGGGACGGTTGAAGGGCCTTGCCGAACTACGTGGAGTCATCGCAGGACTGAAGTACGCGATTCCTGAACTCGCGAACAAGGAGACGAAGTAAGGAGTTCGGGCGCCAGCGAGAAGGAGTGAGAATGAAGGAATTTGAGAATCGCGTTGCGATTGTAACTGGCACGACTGGAATCGGACGCGCGATCGCGAAGCGCCTCGCAACTGGCGGTTGCACCGTTGTCGCTTGTGGTATCGAGCCAGGTGCAAACCAGGAATTGCAACAGGAATCGCAAGCCTCCGGACTGCCGCTCCGTGTCGAGCATTGCGACGTAAGCCAGCCCGGACAAGTACAGGCCATGATTGCCAAAACCGTTGCGACCTACGGCGGGCTCGACATTATCGTCAACGCGGCGGCGATTCATCCCTTTGGCACAGCGGTCGAGACCGACCCCGAAACCTGGAACCGCTGCATGATGGTGAATGTGGGTGGCATTTTTTTGCTCGCACACTTCGGCATTCCGGAAATGGCGAAGCGAGGCGGAGGTGCAATTGTGAATCTTTCCTCGGTGCAAGGTCGTGCTTGCCAGCGCGGGGTGGCCGCCTACGCTACATCAAAAGGCGCGGTGCATAGCTTGACCCGGGCGTTGGCGCTCGATCATGCGAAAGATCACATTCGCGTGAACTCCATCAGCCCCGGTTCCATTCGCACGCCGATGCTGGCCCGATCTGCGGCACATTTCGGGGCAGACCTCCCGACAGAAGCGGTATTTGAACGCTTTGGCGCGGCTCATCCGATTGGAAGAATCGGAACTCCGGAAGAGGTCGCGGAGCTGGCTGCTTTCCTCGTTTCCGATAAAGCTGCGTTCTGTACCGGCGGAGATTATGTCGTAGATGGTGGACTATTAGCAGGTATAGGAGTGCAATGATCCCCGTGCCTGACATCGAAAGCTCCAAGATCAGTCCTGCCGTTTGCGTTGCACCCACTGGCGATGCGTGCGGTGAGGGCGCGGTCTGGCACGCCTTACATGAAGCGGTCTACTGGTGTGACATCAACCGATTCCTGATTCATCGTTACAAACTCTCCGATCAGACCGTTCGCACCTGGTTCTTCGACGAGCCAGTAACGGCTCTCACACGCACGGATCGGTCAGACGTGCTCGCGGTGATTTTGGGTTCAGGTGTGATTTTGTGGGAGCCGGAAACCGATGTACGGCACGAGCCATTGTTCTGTTTGCAAGGATGGCCCCGAGTTCGCCTGAATGACGCCCGAGTCGATCCTCGTGGAAGTCTCTGGGTCGGCTCGATGCGCAACAACGTGGACTCCGATGGATCAGGTGGAGAAGCAAGTGGACGAGACGGCATCCTATTTCGCATCGACCCGGATAGAAAAGTAACGGTGTGGCGTCGAGACATTGGAATTTCAAATACTCTAGCCTGGAGTCCGGATGCGAAAAAATTTTACTTCGGCGATTCGCTTGCCAATGTCATATGGCAGTACGACTATGACGCGACGACCGGCTCGATATCAAATGAGCGTCCTTTCCTTCAAGGATTTAGCCGCGGACTGCCGGATGGTTCCACGGTGGACTCCGAAGGCTATCTCTGGAACTGCCGTTTTTCTGGAGCGTGCGTTGTGCGTGCCGCCCCGGACGGAAGCATCGATCGCGTCGTCGAAATGCCGGTGAAGAACGTTACAACCTGCACGTTTGGCGGGCGCGACCGCAAGACTCTCTACGTAACCACGGCGAAAATCGAAGCGCCAGCAAGTGATCGACTCGCCGGCAGTTTATATGCGTTTCCAACCGAAATCGCGGGCCAGCCCGAAAGTGAGTTCCGAGCATTCACACGGACTCGCTAGAGGAAAACTGAAAACATTCTTCGGCGTCCTTCTCTCGGCGGATTGCGTGCTTATGCCTTCATCTTGCGCAGCAGCAAGTCGAGCAGCGGACGATCGAGTTGGTGACCATGCCAGGATTCATAGTGCGTTCCCGCGCGCTCCGTATCGAGAATGCCGAATGGTCCGCGGAAATTCCACAACCCCCATCCCGAATGCAAATCACTAAGGACGCTCAGAGTGTCATCAAACCAGGCCAGAACGACATTCGGGGGCGTGTGCTTGTAGCATCCCATTTCCCCGAAGTGAATGGGAATTCCATGATCAGCCAATTCGCCCCACGGGTGAAATGTCTTTTCCAGCTCTGCTCGGTCGATGGTGACCCCGGCACGATCTTTCGTCGGCCAGGATGGAACCGGCTCGTGTCCCGTCAGCAAGCCACGCGCCCACTCACAGCGGTAATGCGTAAGCTGCACGGGATGATATGTGTGGCAGCTTTGCAGTGCTCTGGTTTCGAACAATTCTGGAATCGGAGCGGTCCCGCCGTAGTATCCATCCGTGACGACCAGGCGTTGCGAATCCGTTTTTGAAATCGCGTCAATCGCAGCGGACGCGACTCGGGTGTAGTCGGCAGCATGCTGGCGCGCGAATTCTCCTCTGAAGACATTCTCTGGCTTCGCTTTCTCCGTGGCGCTGGATGGGTGCATTTCCGGAGCCGCCGGCAGCACGATGGGTTCGTTCACAAGGTTGAAACTGAGTTTTTCACTGGAAATCCCTTTGTAGCGACCGGCCAAGAATGTCCATTGATAAACGAATGCCTCCAGCATTTTCGGATCGCTAAAAACGCTGCTTTTTTCTTTGGTGATGTGGATCCCTGTGAGCGCCTCATTCAGGGTGTCAAGGATGCAGTACCCGGGCGCTCGGTGCAGGCACAAATTGACGTGGACCCCATATTTGTCGCCGAGACGAATGGCGCGATCGACGGGCGCAACTTTCTCTTCCTGAATTCTCGCAAGTCCTGAGGGTCCGTCCAAAAGCGGTAATCCATCGGCAAACGGACCCAATTGAAACCCCAGTCGCGTATCCAGCGAAAGTCATCCTCGACGAACATGCCATCGTTTTTGTACGGAAAATACTTCATCCAATCCGAATCAGTCGAAAAGTATTCAAGTAGGTTGAACCCATACCATTTCGGATTCTTCGCGTGCTTGGACGTCGAAGCTACTCGATTATTCAACTGCGATGTTTCAGCAAAAACTCCATCTGTTAATCGAGATGGTAGTGCGGCGGCCGCTGCCGTCAGCGCGATGGATCTGAGAGCATCGCGCCGACTGACGCCGGAGGACAATCGAGCAACTCCACTGACGATCCGATTGTCCGCAGTGGAGAGAGAAGAGGAAGTGGTCTTCATCGATCGCACCTCGATAACGCGACATTAGTCGGCTACTGAAGTCACCGTTTGGCCTTGCGGCGCCCAAAATCTGGTGATCTCTTCAAGTGAACGCCCTTTGGTTTCGGGGATCAGCAAGGCGACGAGAATGATTGTCAACAGAGCTCCGGCGCTGAAACACCAGAAGGTTCCGTCTGATCCGAGATTCTTCTCCATGAGCGGGAAGAGTTGATTCCCCAAATATCCCACCAGCCAAAGTGCGGTAGTCGCGATCGACATGCCGCGCCCGCGAACCTTCGTGGGATAGATTTCTGAAATGATGACCCAGCATGCCACGCCGTTTCCGAATGCATGCCCGGCCACGAAACTCATTACAAGGATCAGGACGGCAAGTCCACTGCCGTGGACGTGATAGAACCATCCGACCAGAAGAAATGAGAGAAACTGCACCGTGGTACCCGCGAGAATCAGCGTCTTTCTTCCTGCGCGATCTACGAGCCAAAGTGCAATCAGGGTAAAGAACAGGTTGATGAGGCTCACCAGCACGGACTGAAAAAAGGCAGCGCCGGTCGCGGCTCCGGCAGAGCGGAAGATCTCCGGGAGAAAAGAAAAAACCGGGGTAATCCCGCTGATCTGCTGCAATCCGGCCAACATGATGCCCAGCAATAACGGACGGCGAAAGGTCGAGAACAGCTCCGAGATATGGCCCTCTTCGATCATCAGAGAATTTTCGATTTCGGCAGCCTCGCGCATCGCGACCGCGGAGCCATTGACGCGAGTCAGCACACTGACGGCTTGATCGCGACGTCCCATCTTCATCAGCCAGCGCGGACTCTCCACAGCCGGAAGAATCATGCCACCGAACAAAAGCGCAGGTACGATGCCGGCGAGGAACATCCATCGCCAGCCCACGGTCGTATTCCACGAATCATCGCCCATGCGCTGGATCAGCATGTTGACCAAGACCGCGGCAAGGATTCCGGCGACTATGCCCAACTGGTAGAGAGTCACGCAGCGGCCACGCACTCGAGTGGGGGCAATCTCGGCAATGTAATTTGGAGATATGACCGAAGCGGCACCGATGCCCAACCCGCCAATCAGGCGCCAGATCACGAATTGATGAAGGCTCGCTGCAAAGAAAATTCCGCCGGAGGAAAGAGCAAAACAAACGGCACAGAGAGCGAGTCCTTTTTTCTTTCCGAGATGATCGGCAACTGTTCCAGCAAAGGCGCACCCGACGATGCACCCGATTAGAGCGCAACCGGCGGCCCATCCCATTCCGGCCGCGTCGAGATGGAACAGCCGGCTTAGGTAGCCGATTGCGCCGCTGATAACAATATTGTCGTATCCGAAAAGTAATCCGCCGAGAGTGGAAACTGTGGCTGCGACAAACAGTGCTCCCCGAGAGGCGGGACGGGATGGAGTTTGCTCGAGCGACTTCGGTTGCGTGGGCGGGGAAGTCAGGTTATCAGCCTCGCGATGTTGTTTCTGTCACCACGTCTGGAGCCATCTTCGGAGATTCCAGCATCGCTTTCACAGCGAGAATGAAGCCTAGCGTGTGAGCCATCCCCGCATGCCAGGGGGCGGCACAGGACATTTGCGGAGTGTGGTCGGGAATGACGACACCTTCGAAGTGATTGCGATTCAACATTGTCAAAATGCGCACCATGTCCACCTGTCCCTCATCGATGAAAGTCTCTCGATAGTGTGGAACCTTCCCTACCACATTGCGCAGATGAATGTACGCGATCTTGCGCTGAGCGCTGTACCGATCGACGGCTTCATGAACATCTCCCTCTGTCATTTCCGCGATCGTTCCCACGCACAGTTCCAGCGCATTGGTGGGGCTCGGAACCAGATCGAGCAGGCGCTGGTACATGTGCGGCTGATACACCAGACGCGGCTGTCCGCGCATGGTCGGCATGGGAGGATCATCCGGATGAGCCGCCAGCCGCACATCAGCCTGCTCCGCAACCGGGATCACATCTTCGAGAAATCGCTGCAAGCGCCGCCACAGTTCATTGTGTGAAATTGATGGCAACGTGCCGGGCGCGGCATTTGGGTCATAGATCATGTTCCAGATCACGCCCTTGGGCACGGGTTGCTCATCGGCGGGACCATCCATGCCAACCGTCAATGCTCCCCCGCGACCCGATGAAGTCGTGACTCGGCCGCAAACGCCGGCCAGGCTGAAGTTATATCCGAGGACTGGAATGCCGGCCTCGCCCATATTCCGGATGATCGTCTTTACGTTCTCAATGTGTCGCGGGCGGCGCGGACCATCCAAAAGAACATCGTGCCAATGGGCGGGATCAAGATTCTCGATGGCCGCGAGAACGAGACCTGCATCCTCGATTTCCTTGCGTAGCTTTTTCAGTTCGGCGACGGTCCAAAGTTTTTCGGGATCGCCTGCAACTCCCCAAGGCTGATATTTACCTCCGGTGGGCTGGTTGTGGCGCGGATTGCTCGAGCCCTGGTTGAAGTAATCCACCAGGTGAACAACAACATGTGTGCATCCTGCCTGTCGCGCAAAATCGTAGTACTCGCGCGTCAGCATGTGCCGGTATAAACCGAGGCCCACTTTCATAGTCGATTCCCGATTCCCGAGCCGTAGTCGGCGTTGAGGATTTGTCCGCTGATCTCCGCCGCAAGAGGCGAACACAGAAATAAAAACGCGTCTGCAATCGACTCAGGGCTGTTGCGTTGCCCTAGCGACACGCGGAGCACGAAATCACGATAAGCCGCGTCTTCCTCAAAAACTTTGAGTGAACTTCCCGCCGCAACATTTCCTGGTGCAATCACGTTGACGCGAATTCCCGACGCAGCATACTCCAGAGCCATGCAGCGGGCCAAATTCTCAAGCGCAGCTTTGGCCGATGCATAAGCAGGAATTTTCGTATGCGGAACACGTGCCACATAAGAAGACGTGAAGATCAGATGACCCGCGATCTTGCGCTTTGTCCATTGCGCAAAAACGCAGCGCGTCAGCACGACCTGCGCCAGAAAATTGAAGCGAAAAATGCGCTCGAATTCCGATTCAGACGTTTCGGCGAAAGGATGCAAGCCGCACCCGCCAGCATGTCCCAGGACAGTATCCATCTGAGGAAAACGTTCGAACGAGCCACTTACTACCTGAGCCAATCTCGCGGAATCGGTGATGTCGAGGGAGTGGTAAACGTAACTGTCTTCCTGAATCTTCCACCACCGCAAAGTCTCATGAGCCTCATTCGCGGGCTTGAGATCGAGCAGAACCAACGTGGCTCCGGCAGCGCTCAGTCTCTTCACCATGTGCTCGGCGATCGCGCCCATCGCGCCCGTAATGAGAATCACCTTGCCGGAAAGATCGATCTGAATCATAGGCTTCGTATTTCTGCAAAACTTTCTTACATGATTCCGTGCTTTTCAAAGGCAGCAACCGCACTGCTGCCCTCTTCTAACGCCTTTCGCACCAGCTTCTCACCGCGAGCCTTTTCCAGCGCTTTCGTAAAAATCTCTGTCGCGGCTTCGCTCGGAATTACGCAGACTCCATCGATATCTCCAAAGAGAAAATCGCCCGGCCGTATGCGAACCGCACCGATTTCAATCGCAATGCGGAAGTCGACAACCTTATAACGGGGGGCAGAGTCCTGTGCGTAAGATCCCCAACAGAAGGCGGGAAAATCGAGCTTGAGCACGGCTTTGGTGTCGCGCAAATAGCCGTTCAAGACCGCTCCCGCCGCTCCCAGCTTGCGCGCGCGAACAGTCATCAGCTCGCCCCAAAGTGCGTTGCGCGGGGATGATCCTGTATTGACATAGACTTCGTTGGCCTTCAAGTCATCCAGCGCTTCCAGCATCAACCCGAACGGCTTCTCCATCAGTTGGTTGTGAGCCCCCGTAACCTTTTCCTCAAAAACATCGATGGAAAGCACCGGCATGGCACGGCCAATCAAGATCATATCCGGACGCAGCGGGCGAATCTGCGGAGGAAGGAACTGGTGCTGCAGCCCAAGTTTGTCCATGACATCGCCCACGACGCAGGTAAATAACTCACGCCGGATCGTGGTTAAAAGTTCTTCGTCGCCGCTCCAAGTGCTCATAATTCTTCTTGCCTTGGTCCCGTCCCAGAACATTCACCGCTTCAGAATGATCAACTCCACGCCCGGCGGCGGCAGGGGATCCGAGAGTTCCAGTTTTCCGCCTTGGAATTTTTTCTCTTCCACTAATGCGAGCTCCTCAGTGTTCGTGATGCGGAATCGCTTAACTGTGAATGGAGCATTTCCCCAGGGAAGATGATCGATCGTTAGCGAATTGCCAGAGTTGTTCACGTAATGAATGTTCGTTCTTCGCGGTAGAAATTTCATGCTGGAAAAATCCACGTTCAACACCGCTTGCACGGCAGCGGGCGGAGGCATCTGATGCGGCTTGTACCCGGGCGGAATTTCGTAGTTACTGATCAAGACCTGTACAGTTTTTCCGTCCGCGGACCGGCCGGCGAGAACAGCAAAGCCGATCGTATCCCCACCGGTCGCTTCGAGTCGCTGCGGAGTCTGCAGCATCAAAGCCATAGCCTTGAAAGCGTAGGCGGTCTTGAAGTACTCGCCATGCAGCCCAAACAGGCCCATCCAGGTTGCGTCTCCGCGATAAAACTCAGCCTGACTGATTGTGGAATCCTGCAGATAGGTCAGTACCGTGTCGATATATGCTGCGTTCTCTGGTCCGCGGAGCAACTGTTTTTCAACATCAGTAAAATCTGCGCTCAAATTCCACTCGGAAAGTATGCTTTCCGCCTTGGGGAATCCTTTGGAGTCGAGCAGATCTCGAATTTCCTTTCCGATTCTGACCGCATCGTACGGATCGGCCGAACCGTCCGCGTACGTGTGCCAGGAATAGAAATCCAGCGGCAACTTGTGGGCGGCGCAGTAATTGAGAAAACCTTCGCGGTACGGACCGCCGTCGGTGGGAATGGCTTTGGCATCGCCACCCACTTTCAACGACGCATCCACCGATTTCAGCGCGCGCACCGTTTTTTCGTACAAAGAATAAAACTGATCTGGTGTTCCGGACCAGAAAGTTTCCGGCTCATTCCAGAACTCCCAATAACGAATATTGTCATGAAAGCCGTTAGCCCAACCTTGGTTGTAATGCATTGCAATGTGCTTGACGATCTCGGCGAACTTGTGGAAATCCGCGGGTGGGTTTCGGTTCGCTCCCCAACTGCGACCAACGCGGTAATACACCTGCGCGCCAGTTTCGCGGATGGCTTGAATGACTCTATCGGTGGGGCCGAAGCGGTAGCTCTCGGGCTTTTCCGCATCGGCGCTCCAATCCGGAAAGATAGTGCTCTCGTTGCCGGCGGTGACCAGCTTGGCACGTGCTTCGTCGTTAGGAACAAGCCATGCCAGCAGTGGATCGTCATTTGCATAGCGAGAGTCGATCTCGGTTGGCCCCATGAAATCGTGCGTGCGCACGAAATCGATGTGCAGGTCTTTATACTGTGTAACCAGGTTCGGCAGACCTGCCATCACAGGAGTCGGTTGGCCGTTCACGCCTTGAAACGAGCGAATGCGGCCCGTGACTTTGCCTGCGTCGATGTGGATAACACGCGACTGACCTTGAGCGAACGGAGATGAACCCGAGGCAACGCAAAGCAGAACAACGAATCCGAAAGCGATTCGGCTCCTCATGATCAATTTCCTTCCGCCGCTGATTTAACTTCCGTAGCAGGCGCGAACGCGTCGACCAGCGAGATAACTTTAAGATCTTTTTTCAATTCCTCGATGCCGGCCTTGCTCTGAATCATAATGTCAACCGGATCGCCGGGAATCAGGTCGAAATAGTTGTCGGAGACCTGCGCATCAGTATTGCCGGAAGTGACATATACGCTTCGAGCCAACGCTTTGGAGGTTAAATGCAGGCGGTAAGAATTGCCTTCTGCCGTAAGTTCATTCACGATCTGCGGATCGGGCAGATGGACCACCTTCGTTGGCACGAAATAAACCAGATTCGTCGATACCTTCTTTCCGTCCACAATTAGGTCGGTAACAGCAAAAATGTTCGCAGCGTCGGTGTCGTTCGCGTTTACATATTCCGAAAGTGGACGCTGCAGGTAAATCTTGCTCGAGAGATCCGGGACTTGGATGTCTTGAGTTTTGTCGCTGACGGTTGCGCCCGCCAGCGTCATCAGGCGCACCCGGAGATGAGCAGCAGTCGGAGTCGTCTTGTCCGAGACCACATAAACATTGAAGCTGCCATCTTCCACGTGCGGCGAAACCAGAAGCGGAGCATAGAAGCGCCGCGCATAGTACTGCAGAGCTTTCCAGCGTCCGTAGTAATCAATGCTCGACCAGGAAGCGACCGGCCAGCAATCATTCAACTGCCAATAAATGGAGCCCATGGTGCGCGGCCGATTGCGCCGAAGATGCTCGGCTCCGATCTTGATTCCCTCCGCTTGCAATACCTGGCTGGCGTAGAGGAATGACGCGAAATCTTTTGGCTCGAAATAATACTTGAGCATGTAATCGTGAATGATCGAGTTGCCTTCATTGTTTTTCTGATGAGCGAGCATCACAGGAGTAAAAATGCTGGTGCGGTCTTCGGGAAGCGTGAATGCATCCACGGTCGCCATTTCCGGAAAGGATTGAAATCCGAATTCGGTCATGAAGCGCGGGTTGTGTTTTTCGTATTCGCTGAAGGGAACGCGGCCGTGCCACACGCTCCAATCGTGAAAATCGCCGGATTGAAATTTGTCTGAGGTCTCTTCGTAATCGGAACTCGGAGAGCTCGGCCAATACGGCGTCTCGGGAGCAAGTCGATTCACGGTGCGCGCCAGAATTCCACTGAAGACCGTGAGATAGTCCTGCCACATCTGCATGCGGGCCGACGTATTGAGCGAGTCGCGATCCTGCCAGTGGAAGGCCTCTTCCGTTTCATTGTTGCCGCAAAAAATAATGATGCTGGGGTGATCGCGCAACCGGCGAACTTGATATTCAGCTTCTTTTTCTACCGTCAGCTTGAAAGCATAGGTGCCGGGCTGCCAGTCGTTGCCGAACATAAAATCCTGCCATATCATAATGCCCAGTTCGTCGCATAAATCGTAGAACTCGTCGGTTTCGTAATAGCCGCCGCCCCAATGGCGGATCATGTTCATATTGGCGTCGCGGGCAGATTCGAGAATGCGCCGATATTGCGCGGTGGTCACACGGTTGGGAAAGCTGTCGAAAGGAATGACGTCGGCCCCTTTCCCGAAAATAGGAATGCCGTTGATGATGAACTCGAAAGAGCGTCCCCACTGATCAAGATCGCGGCGCAATACGATCGAACGCAGTCCGGTGTGAACGGTGGCCTGATCTTCGACGTTCTTCCCAATCTTCAGTTCGGCTGTGAACTCGTATCGCGGCTGCGCGCCATATCCTGCCGGATACCAGAGATCCGGATTCTCGATTTGCAACGGAAATTCAAAATGATTCACGCCGGGGTGCAAATCGGCGTCGAGCGATGTTTCCGATTTTTTCCCTTTGTGAACATAAGCGAGTGTAATTCTGCCTGATGCGTCATTGGCCGCCGTGATTTCGATCTCTGCTGTCAGGTGCGCCATTCTCGCGGTCACGTCCCGTTGCGCGATATGAAGATTCGAAATGCGCGCGTCATTCCAGGCCTCGAGTTTGGCGGGCCGCCAAATTCCACTCGTGACAAATCGCGGACCCCAGTCCCATCCATATTCATACGCGGCTTTGCGGACGTAAGTTTTCTCTTCCGTGTGCGTATATTCCCTCCACTTATCCGAGGCAGCGACTTTGGCCGCCTCCGTGATCGGAGAAGGAAAAACCACTCGTAGCTGATTGCCGCCCGAGTGCAGGTCGGATTTCACGTTTACGCGCCACTCGAGAAACATGTCGTCCGCTGTCAGGATCAGTTTCTCGTTCAGATAAACCTGGGCATAGGCGTCGAGTCCTTCAAAAACCAGCTCTACATTTTTGTGTTCGAGCAATGTCGGGGTAGCCTGAACGGTCGTGCGATATTCCCAGTTCGCGTTCTCAATCCACTGCAGTTTGGCTTCGTTGTCGCGATAGAAAGGGTCGGGGATCAGATTGTTGCGCAGCAAATCGAGATGAACATCGCCGGGAACTTGCGCTGGCCTCCAGGTCGTCTCGGCTGCGCCGGGATCTGGCGCCTGCCGGAATTCCCAGCCCGAGTTCAATTCGATCACTTGTTTTTGAAAGCCGGTTTGGGAACGTGCGGGAACCACCGTCAGCATGGCGCACGGAACAATCGTAAGAAGAATGGCGAGTCTATACATGAATGGTCTCCCAGGAAATGATGAGTTGGCCCATCGCGGTGTGGGAAGCCCGGGCTCGGGTTTGCGGTTCTTGCTCCGACCAGAGGATCCGGGGAAGGTTCCGCATCGCTGGAATCTCGGACCCGCCATCTTAGCGATCAGAAGAAGAAATGGAAAGAAAGTTGTTCGGATTCAAAGTTCAAATTTCCCGTTGCCGAACCAGCGCATTCGCCGTAAAAGACGCCAGATCGTGGAAGAGGCCTTCCACTGCCTTGAGAATTCTGCAAGGCCGTGGGAATTTTCCGGTTGGTCGCGTGCAGTGGCGAGGCAAAATCCGCGAGATCATCAAGGAACGCCTCGGGGGATCGCAGCGAATTGATCGCTCCCTGAGCACCTCGTCTGCATCCGATAAAATCAGGATTGCATGCTGGTTCTCGCTTCCGCCTCGCCGCGTCGTCAGGAACTCCTCCGCAGCGCCGGCATTTCCTTTACCGTTGAACCGGCGCATATCGACGAAACCCCACTCCCCAATGAATCGCCGCGCGATTGCGCCGAGCGTCTGGCGCGGGAAAAGGCGCTCGCGGTTTGGCGCTCTCGTCCGCATGACAGGGTGTTGGGGGCGGACACGATCGTTGTTGCGGATGGCATGATCCTCAACAAGCCAGCGGACGCGGCCGACGCGGCGCGCATGCTCCATCTGCTCTCCGGGCGTGTGCATGAAGTGATCACGGGCGTGTGTCTCGTCACGGGGGCGAAGAACGGAAACCCGCAAATCAATAGGGCTTCCGAATCCACGCTGGTTACGATGTGCGCAATTTCCGAACAAGAGATTCAAGAGTACATCGCCACCGGTGAGCCGATGGATAAGGCCGGTGCTTACGCGATCCAAGGCAGGGCTTCGCGCTGGATTCCGCGCATCGAAGGCGATTACACCAATGTTGTGGGATTGTCGGTCCCGCTGGTCTATCGGATGCTAGGAAATTTGAAGTGAAAAAAAAGAAGTACTGAAAGAGAAGAACTACCGCGACAGGCAGAGACTAGACGGAAGGACTACGATTTCTTCTCGGAGGCTTTTTCGTCCTTCTTTTCTTCCCCGTCCTTCATCGCCGACTTGAAGTTGCGGATGCCTTCACCCAGCCCTTTGCCCAGTGAAGCAAATTTGGAGGGTCCGAAAAGTAACAGGGCGATCGCAATCACCAAGAGCCAATGGAACGGCGAAAACTCACCCATAAACTCCTCCACGGACGCGGCTCCCGCCGCGACGCACTCTCTTACACCTCTACATAAATTCTAGGCCAGCCTTGCTGGTGAGTCAAAGCCAAGGCGGGCGCAGAACCCCGGGAGGGACCTATCAAACCTGGTGGCGGCGGTTGGACTCGAACCAACGACCTACGGATTATGAGACCGTCGCTCTAACCACCTGAGCTACACCGCCATGTTCATTGCAAATCGGGGAGAGTGCGAAAGAGACTTTCCACGGGCCGGCTTGCCTGTGGGAAAGCAAGGAACAACTACACTCATCAATTCTAAGAGGCACTGTGGAATAGGTCAAACCTGCTACTTTCCTTGACGCGCGAGATCGATTACCCGCCTTGACCCCCCAAACTCACCGATGTTAGCTTCGGTTCGCGTGATTTGCAGTGACATCGGTCCGAGGAGGAAAATCGCACTCTCCCATCGACCTTCATCGGCGTGATTTTCTACTCCGGTTCTGCCAGGGTGCAGGCGCAAGTCTCATCCCTAGTCACTGGTGGCGGCTGGCCTTCGCTGGCGGGGCGCGTACGAACACAACTCCGGCGGCCGATGCCGGTTTCCAGATCCATCCCCACTATCGCAACGAACGGCTACTCGATGCCTTGCTCCTAAAAGTGCAGCCGGGTCTGGACGAATTCATCTCCGAAAAGTACGCCGAGCAGATTGGCGCAATTCTTGAAACCTGGCGTACAAGCCTTCAGCGATCCCCACAAGATTTGGACCGAATCGCTAGACTCCTCGCCAACGATTTCTCCGGAAATTCGATCGCACCCAGTGATTCGCGAATCGTGCGCTCGGATGCTCTCCTGGAAGTTCGAAAAAATACTTTCGTCTCTGGCCGCCTCCTTGATCGCAAAGCCTTCATTCACGATCTGAATTCTGTTTTGAGCATTTACACAAGTGTCGTGACCGCCGAATTTCAGATCACTCAAATCAAAGCCGACCAGCCTGCCTCAACGTCATCGCCTGTGCACATCGAAACCCGCGTTCGCTACGAGATTGTCGGTTCTGGCCGCGAATTCTACCGTGAACAGCGCATCGGTCACTGGACGTTGGCGTGGGAGCTTTCTGCAGCGGGCGAATTGCGGCTGCGCAACTGGCAAGCACTCGATGAAACGCAGGCTAGCGCCCGTTGGCAAGTCTACGCGGATCGGGCTTCCGCGGCCTTTGGCGCAAATCCGTCTTTCGCGGCGCAGATGATGCACGGGACGGACTATTGGCGAACCCTTCTCGACGGAGCCTGCGGAATCGACATTTACGGTCACAATGGCGTCTCGGCCGCCGACATTGACAAGGACGGGTACGACGATCTTTACATCTGCCAGCCAGCAGGTTTGCCGAACCGGCTCTATCGCAACCGCGGCGATGGAACCTTTGAAGACATTACCGAGTCTTCCGGGCTAGGGGTTCTGGAAAATTCCGCGTGTGCGATTTTTGCCGATTTCAGTAACCGCGGTTTCGAAGACGTGATTGTGGTGGGTACAAACGGTCCGTTGTTGTTTCTGAACGAGGGTGGCGGGAAATTTCGCCAGAAACCTGACGCATTTCACTTTGCGAATCCCCCCCGGGGAACCTTCACCGGCGCGGCTGTCGCGGACTACGATCGTGACGGCTGGCTCGATATCTATTTTTGTCTCTACTCTTATTATCAGGGCACAGGCCAATACAAATATCCCTCGCCGTATCACGATGCCGAAAACGGCCCGCCCAATTTTCTGATGTGCAACCATCGCGATGGTACGTTTCGCGATGTAACGACCGAATCCGGCATGAACCAGAACAATACCCGGTATAGTTTCGCCTGCGGCTGGAATGACTATAACCGCGACGGTTGGCCTGATCTTTACGTGGTCAACGATTTCGGACGTAAGAATCTCTATCGCAATAACGGCGATGGCACGTTCACCGACGTTGCTCCGCAGGCGAAATGCGAAGACGTTGGCGCGGGTATGAGCGTCGGCTGGATCGATTATGACAATGATGGTGCGCAGGATCTCTATGTCGCGGACATGTGGACCGCTGCCGGCCTGCGCGTTTCCGCGCAAGAGATTTTCAGAAAAGACTCGCCACAACAGATTCGTGCACTCTATCAGAAGCATGCGATGGGAAATTCATTGCTTCGCAATAATGGCGAAATGTTTGATGACAGGACAAACGCCTCGGGAACAGGGATGGGGCGCTGGTCTTGGTCGAGCGATGCATTGGATTTCGATCACGATGGATATCTCGATCTCTATATCGCCAACGGGATGGTCTCCGGGCCTTCGCGGCGTGATCTGAACAGTTTCTTTTGGCGGCAGGTTGTAGCCAAGTCTCCCGACGACGCGCGTCCAGACAAGCAGTACGAGCAGGGATGGAACGCGATCAACGAACTCATTCGGGGCGACGGAACCTGGAGCGGCTACGAACGCAACGTGTTCTATGTGAATAATCGCGACGGCACGTTCTCTGATGTTTCCGGCGCGCTGGGCCTCGATTTCATCGAAGACGGCCGGTCGTTCGCTCTTGCTGATTTCGATCACGACGGGCGCCCTGAAATTTGCCTGAAGAATCGCAACGCGCCACAGCTGCGACTGTTGAAAAACGTCGCTGAGAACCTGCCACCGTCGATCGCTTTTCGTCTCCAAGGCACCAGGAGCAACCGCGATGCGATCGGCGCAGCAATCACCATTGATACTGGCAAAGGCCAGCAAACGCGCATGCTTCAGGCCGGATCAGGTTTCCTTTCGCAACACAGCAAAACCGTTTTCTTCGGATTGGGCGAGGCAGTTGGCGTATTGAATGCTTCCATTCATTGGCCTAGCGGATTTGTGCAAGAACTTCGGAATCTGCCGGCCAACCACACGATCTGGGTGGAAGAAGGCGAAGAACCCTCGCGAATTGAGGCGTTCAAGAAGAATCTTGCAAAGCCCGCTCCGTCCGCGACTCAAGTTGCAGCGGAAGCTGACTCGCTTCCAACCAGAACCGAAACGTGGCTGTTGGCACCCATTTCCGCTCCGGACTTTTCCCTTCCCGATTCTTCTGGACGCACGACCACCCTTTCTACCATTCGCAGCAAAATCATTCTTTTGAATTTCTGGACGGCGGAATCCCGCGAATGCCAGGAGCAGTTGCAGACGTTGCAGAAATTTCAAGCTCGTTGGGCAAATGAAGGACTGACTCTACTCAGTGTACAAGTAGAAAAAGAACACTCCTCTGCACAAAACGAGAGCTCACATAGAGCCACAAACAGTCAGAATTTTACGTTCCCTATCCTGCGCGGCTCCGAGGATGTGCTCGCGATCTACAACATTCTTTACCGCCAGCTCTTTGATCGCCATCGCGACCTCAGCCTTCCCACTTCCTTTCTGATCAATGCGAACAGCGAAATCGTGAAGGTATATCTGGGCCCAATCGAGGCCGAACATGTTGAACGAGACTTTCGCTCCATCCCCGCGACCGATGCCGAGCGTCTCGCCCGGGCCCTTCCGTTTCCCAGCCACGGCCATTCCCTTGAGTTCGGCCGCAATTTTCTTTCTTTGGGTGCGCTCTATTTTCAACTCGGATATCTCGACCAGTCTGCCGCAGCTTTCGAGCAGGCATTTCATGACGATCCCTCCAGCGCCGAAGCGCTCTACGGGATCGGCAGCGTGCACATGAATAGGAACGAGAATTCAGCGGCACGTGACGCATTTGAGCGCGCGCTCAAGGTCGATGCCGGCTATCCCGACACAATTCCGGATTCCTGGAATAATCTCGGCGTCATTGCCACCCGCGAAGAGCGCATGGAGGACTCGATCGCTTGTTTTCAGCGAGCGTTGACCCTGAATCCACACCATCTCGCCGCGCTCGAGAACCTCGGCAATGCCTATCGACTCGAGAAGCGCTGGGACGACGCTCGCACAACGCTTGAGAAGGCCGTGGCAATCGCGCCGGACGATCCCGAGGCCAACTATAGTCTCGGTATGGTCTTCGCGCAGAGCGACAACACGGTCAAAGCCGATGAATACCTGCATCGCGCTTTGGCCGCGCGTCCTATATATCCCGAAGCACTGAATAATCTCGGAATTCTTTATCTCGTCACGCAACGCCGCGACGATGCGGTCGCCAGTTTTGAGCGATGCATTCGCGTTGCGCCTCAGTTCGATCAAGCCTACCTGAATCTGGCTCGCGTCTATGCCCTGGAGGGCGCTCGCGACAAGGCACGCGACCTATTGCGCGATCTGCTCAAGCAGCGGCCCGATGACGCGCCAGCCACGCAGATGCTAGAGCAACTGCAACAATGAGCCGGAGACGCTGGATTTATGGCTTCGGCGTCGGCGCTCTCAGCAGATCGACAAACATCTTGTAAAACTTCTGGGTATCCAGATCGACTTGAATCTCCACCGGCTGGCCGCTGATCTTTGGCTTTTCCTGTTCCGACCAGCTCAGTGTGTCTCCATAGCCCGCTCCGCGATCGAGACCCACATCGAGGTACCGCGTTTCCTTTGCTGTAATCAGGCTGGGATCGAGCCACGCCGCTGCCGCCAGTTCGTCCCACAAATAGCTGTACTTTCCTCGCACTCGGGCATAGGTTCCGATGTAGCGCGCAGCCGGCGAAGTGCCGCTTTTGATCTCAGCGATCAACTGCGGCGTCAGCCCCGTCTTCACGGAAATATCGACAGTTGTGCACACGATTTTTTCCCACGGTGCCATCAGCACAATATGCGAGGCTTCCGGATCGAACCATAAATTAAATTCATGTCTCGGCGTATTCACAAATTCCGGATCGTCGGTCGCGGGATTCAGGCTGGCTCCCATGAACACGAGTTCTTTGGCAAGGCCGGCGAATTCCGGATCGATCGAAATGGCCAGTGCCAGATTCGTCATCGGGCCGCCTTCATAAATCGTGATCTCGTGCGGATACTCGTGCACCATCTCGATCAGAAAATGCACTGCATCTTCATTCCTCGGCTTAATTGTCGGCAAGCCCTCGGGCATTTCGCCGAGTTGATCCGCTGGATGGTATCGCCGCGGAGTCCACGCACCCAACCAGCGAACCAACCCGAATTGCTGCTCCCACAACTCCGTGGTGTCCTGCCGCCGAACCAGCGGATACTCCGCGCCCGGGACAACCGGAATGTCAGTCCTTCCGATCAACTCCAGCATGCGCAGCGTGTGCGCAACTTCTTCCTTGAGCCATTCGTCGCCCGTGACTACGGTGATGCCAAGAACCTGCGTCTCCGGCGATTGAATCAGCAGCAACATCGATTGCTGATCTGTTCCTGCCGGTCCCGCTGCATCCTGGTCGATAATGATTTTCTTTTTGCCAGAACTCTGCTGACTCCATGACGGCATTGAAGCCCCCAACAAAACCAGAGTCAGCGCCCATGGGACAAGTCTCATCCTTGATCTCCAATCGTAATTTTGCTTGCTTTCGAACCGCGGCCATTGCGACCGTGAAGTCTGGCAGCTAGAATCCGGGACTAGCAGAAGAATGGTGAATTTCCTCTTTGGCTTCTGTTCTAAGGAACGCGATGAGTTCCCCGCCCGTATATCCGATAAGTTCGTCCAGCATTCTCAAATTGGCCGCAATTCTTGTGACTAGCTTATCGCTATTCGCGCAATCGCAAGAAGCGGGCACATTGTACGGCACGGTTCGCGATCCGTCGGGTAAGCCCGTTCCGGTAAGCCTGATTTTGCAGAGAGAGGGAGAATCAACATCTTTAAATGGCCACACGGACTCGCAAGGGAACTATAAATTTGCCTCGCTCCGCAGCGGCGTCTACAACCTCGGAACCGCCGGGTCTAAGTTTTTCCGTGACGCCAGCATCCATTCAATCTTCCTCGCCCCAGGGCAATCCAGAAGCCTAGATATTACTTTAGAGACGCGGGCATACCCAGACGCTCCCAACTTTTTCGATCCGCCTCACTTCACCGTCTCTGGAGTCACCGATACGACCAGCCTTGGCGGACACGGTTCCGACACCATTGTGCGCACCCGCGAAGCCGTCGCCAAGGATGCGGCGTCACTCAGCAAAGAACCGTCCGCCGCAAAATCCGAGGCTCTGCCAAACATGGGGGAAAGTCTGCGCGCACAACTCACGCGTGACCCAGGCAATGCGGAACTGCACCATCAACTCGCCAGCATCGAGGAACAACTCGGCAACTCGCTCGAAGCGGCGCACGAATATCAGCGCGCTGCCGAACTGGACCCGAGCGAATCGAATCTCTTCGATTGGGGATCGGAGTTGCTCTTGCATCACGCTCCCGAACCTGCGATCGAAGTCTTCTCCAATGGCGCACGCCTCTTTCCTGGTTCCATCCGCATGTTGATCGGCCTGGGTGCGTCTGAGTTCGCAGCTGGCTCCTACGATTTGGCTGTCAAGAATCTCTCTGCGGCTTCAGATTTGAATCCTGACAATCCGATCCCCTATCTCTTCCTGGGCAAGATCGAGCGCGGTGAGACTTCGACCTCAAATCAAGTCGTCGAAAAGCTGCACCGTTTCGTGACCCTTCATCCCGACAGCTCGCAGGCCAATTATTTCTACGCTGTTGCTCTCTGGAAGCAGCGCAATAATCCGCAATCGTCGGCGGCATCGTTCACGCAAATCGAATCGCTTCTGAACAATGCTCTTCGTCTCGATCCCAAGTTCGCCGACGCCTACCTGCAACGCGGCGCGGTTCACGCCGCTCAGCAGGATTTTTCGAAAGCGATCGACGATTTTCAGCGCGCGGCCCAGATCCAGCCTGACCTGGAAGAGGCGCACTACCGCCTGGGGCAGGCCTATCGCGCCACCGGACGCTCGGAGCAAGCCAAATCCGAAATCCAAACCTATCAGCAACTGGTGCAGCAATCGGCTCAGAACAGAGAACACGAGCGCCACGAAATAAAACAGTTTGTCTACACCCTGCGTGACCAACCTCCGGCTCAAAGTCAACCATAAAGGTCCAGCCGAGTCGTGTGGGACGACTGCCTTGGGCGCCCGGCAGAGTAAAGCTCCCCGCTGACACAGGATGAGTCAGCGCAGAAGCCGATTCAGGCACAGTTCCTGTGTTAAACTCTTGCTTCACACTCACACTGGTTGCACAGCGCACGATCCGCAGATGCTTCTTTCTAAAGAATATGTGGGCTATCTGGCCCGCGAAGTCACAAAGAAACTGATTGCCGCCAAGCTCATTGAGACCAAGGCCGTTCCCGCCGTCACCGAGCGCGTGCACTCGGCGCTGCTCGACGAACTCACGCTGGAAGATCGCATCAACGACGAAGTCCGTGTGATTCTCGAAGCCTATTCCGAAGAAATGCGCAAGACTGGCGCCAATTATCAGGAGATGTTCCGCAAAGTAAAAAGCGAACTCGTGCGCAAGTATAAGGCGGTGCTGTGAGACTTAGCCGCGACAAGGTCAACGTGCTGGCCCGCGCCGTCAGCGACGTGCTCAAGCAAATGGATGATGTCGAATTCATCGAAGATCCCAACACCATCCGCCAGGAAATCCGCAAATTTCTCGAAGAACTGCTCAACCAGGAAGAAAAAATCGATCAGTCGGCTCGCCAGAAAATTGAGAACCAGAAACGCACCATCCTCGAAGGCTCGCAGGAGTGGGATATTCTCTACCGCAAGTACTACAGCGAAGAAGTCAAGAAACTCGGCATCTAGAGTGTGGGCCCTGTTGTCATCCTGAGCAAGCGTCCTTTGCGCAGCAAAGGATCCGGGCGAGCCGCGCGATGCGGCACTTTTTTTGTGCCGCAATAATCGCGCGATTGGCTCGCTTCCCTACCTACTCCGCCGGCTTCAACTCAATCGTTGTCAGGTTCCGTACGCAGCGCGCCGGGCGCTTATCTTCAGTTACCACGAGCTGAAATGGACCGGAGTGCGCGTCCAGCGGCTTGCCGTCTTTCGTATCCGCCACTAGCACTTCTCCGGGATGGAAGGCGGGATCGACCTCGCTTAGAGCGAGTACTACTTTATAACCATCCGACCCAGTCGCAATAACATAATCAGCCATCGCGTCCCCACGCAGGTCTTTTCCCAGCGGCGCCGCAACTTTCCCCAGCAGATCGGCCAGGCGCACTCCCGCATAAGTTTCGTCTGCATTGCTGTGCGTGTTGTGAATGGTCACCGTGACGTGTGGCATGGCTTTCAGGTCGGACAGCGATACTGCTTCCGGCAGGTGATACGGATAGTTCATCAAAATCAGATCGTTCTTCCATTCGACCGGCAGGACCATGGGACTGCCTGTAGGAGCGATCTCTAGCATGATGGGAAATGTCTGGGACCCGGCGTGAACTTCAATGTGCGTGGCGGATTTTTTGAATCCCGGGGTAAGTACGAAGACCGCATAACCACCCGGCTGCAGATTCAGCCACAGCGAACCCGCCTCATTCGTCTGCAGATTCGCGCTGTCTTTGGGAGCGGGAACCAGCCGGACGTTGGCATTCCTTACCCGCGCTCCAGTCGGGTCCGACACTGTGATCACGACTGGAAGCGTGGCGGGTTGTTGCGCGAACGCGTTCGTAAGCGGGTTGAAGCAGACGCAAAGAATGGCGAGAGCCCATCGTTTAGTGCGCATCGCCAGAGCATAACGCCGAGAGTGTGAGACTGTCATCCGATCGCCCTGGCGAGAGCCGACACCACAAAACCGCATAGAATATGCTTAGCGACAATCCGACAGGGAGCCACGCCCATCCGAGTCCACGAAGTCAAACATATCGTCCAGCGCGCTGCCGCCGAGGCAGGTTTTGACCTTTGCGGCATCGCGCCAGCCACCGACACCCGCGAGCTCGAATATTTCCCCCAATGGATCGCCTCCGGCCATGCTGGGGAAATGAAATACATGGAAGCCCGCGACGAGCGCGGCGATCTTAAGCGCGCATCGCTTTCCCGTTCAGCTCCCTGGGCGAGGAGCGTGGTCGTCTGCGCTATCAATTACAACACCGCCCATCCCTACTCGACCCAGTTCGATGATCCAAATCGCGGCTGGATTTCCCGCTACGCCTGGAGCCGCGAGGATTATCACGACATCGTTCTGCGCCGCCTGAGGCAAGTTGAAGAAGTTTTGCAACAGACCCTCCGCAGCGACGAATGCCCCCGTCCGCCGGATCTCACCACACGCTGTTACGTCGATACTGGCCCCATCGTCGAGCGCGTTTTCGCCAAATATGCCGGCATCGGATGGATCGGTAAAAACACTTGCATCATCAACCAGAAAAAAGGATCGTGGCTGTTTCTGGGGGTGATCCTCACCTCGCTCGAATTCACACCCGATCTTCCTGCTCCCGACCGTTGCGGCACCTGCACGCGTTGCATCGACGCCTGCCCCACCCATGCGATCCTCGCGCCTTACCAGCTCGATTCCAACAAATGCATCGCCTATCTAACCATTGAAAAACGTGGCTCGATTCCCGAAGAACTGCGTGCAGGGATGGGCCGTCACGTTTTCGGTTGCGACATCTGCCAGGACGTTTGCCCATGGAACCGGAAAGCTTCGGTCTCGACCGAACGAGACTTCCAGCCCCGGACCGGTCTGGTAAATCCCGCGCTGACTTGGCTTGCCGAAATGAGCGCGGAGGAATTTCGCGAGACTTTTCGCGGATCCCCCATTCGCCGTGCCAAGCGCTCCGGCCTGCGTCGCAATGCCGCCATTGCAATGGGCAATAGCGGAAACCCTGATTTCCTCCCCGTGCTCGAGAAACTCAACGCCGACCAAGACCAGTCCGTAGCCCAAAGCGCCCGCTGGGCCAGGGATCGTCTGCAGAAAGCTTCGACCTGAGGAATTTGGCAAAGTCAGGACATATTGCCTTCAAAATCATGGCAAATTTAACCTGAGATTAATACGATGTTCGCCGGGTGTTCGCCTTTTACGACCGGCTTATGACTCTTTGTGAACCTCAGTAACTGGTTTTTCCGATTCATAGCAACTAATCTTTAGTTAAAGGGTTCTAATTACAGGGGTTAGGCTTAAATTTTCAGGAGTGATGATGCTTCAACGGCACCATCTATTTTTTCGCCGACTGGGGCTGCCAGCGCTCGTGGTGTTGGCTTTCGTTTCGTTCGCCAGCGCCTCGGCCACGCTGCTTCTGGAGGAGCCCTATGGCAAGCTCGGATTCTTCACTGCTACCGGGCACGCCGCCGTTTATCTCTCCGGAGTATGCGCCGAGAACCCGGTCCGGCTGCGTCCCTGCCTTCCCGGCGAGACCGGCGTCGTCCTCAGCCGCTATGACGATGTCGGTGGGTACGACTGGATCGCCATCCCTCTGATTCCGTACTTATATGCAGTCGCCCGGCCCGAAGACGTGCCTCTGTTTGCCGACACGAAAATGGTTGCGTTTCTCCGCGATCGCTACCGTCGAAAATACCTGGAACTGGTTGCGCCCGACGTCAACAACGGCGAGGCTCCCGGCGGCAATTGGTATGAACTCGTCGGCTCGTCCTACGATCGCACGATCTATGGGTTCCAGATCGAAACCACTGCCGAGCAGGATGCGGCCCTGATCCAAAAATTGAACGCCGCGTCTAACCGGTCTCATTTCCGCACCGTCTCCAGTAACTGCGCGGATTTCGCCAAGGGCATCATCAATTTTTACTATCCCAAGGCGTTGCATCGCAGCGTCGTCGCCGACGTGGGCATTACCACCCCCAAGCAGATGGCCAAGATGCTGGTGAAATACAATCAACGCCATCCAGAAATCGAGTATTCGCGTTTCATCATCGCGCAGGTTCCGGGGAGCATGCCGCGCAGTTCCGCGGTCCACGGCGTAGTCGAATCGTTTTTCAAATCGAAGAAATACATCGTCCCCAGCGCCATTGCTAGCCCCATATTTGCCGGCTGCGTCTTCGCCGTATACGAAGGAGTCGGCGCGGGACGTTTTCAGCCCGCCAAGGCAGCTCTGGTTCTCGATCCTGGTGGCGATTTGCAGCAGCCCATCGGCCATGAAGACCTTCGCTCCTATCAGCAAGAACTCAAGGACCTTCTGCAGACCGAGTACCCCACCGGCGCCGGACAGAATGTCGAGAAGAATTGGTCTCATCTCCAATCGCACGCCATAACCGAATTCGACGATCAAGGCCGGCTCGTGCTACAGGTAGTGGAGAACGGACGTGTGCTCCGCGTGGGTGCTTCCGCGGATAACGTTCTGGGCGATGCGGCAAGCTCAGGCCTTGCCCGCGAACTCCTGGAAGCCAGGCTCCAGTCGGAATTGCGCTCCAAAGCGTCGCACGAAATCTCCGAACCCGAAGTCACCCGTGATTGGAACCTTCTCGAGCAAATGCTGGCCCCGAACGACTCTTCTTTGACAGCGAGAACCTCCCAGCGCCCCGACAACATTCACGGCAACCGGCCGTAGAGCGAAGCCAGGTCCTTGTATTCACCCGAGAATAGTGAGGCCCGGAAGGCCATTGTCGATCCGGATCCGATTTTGGAACCCCGGATGCGATTATGGAACCCCGGACGCGATTATGGAACCCCGGACGCCCTCGTCCGGGGTCGTGTCGATTTTTTGTAAGTCACTAATATTCCAGTACTTCATACTGAATGGCATTTACGACTTTGTGCATACAATGTTCCTGAAGGAACACTTTGCAAAAGTGTAAATTTGGCCTCTCACTAGCCCCGCTTGCGACGTCGTGTCTTCGCTCGGCGTCCGCTTGGCTCCTTGTTCCCAAACACGCGCGCGAAAATCTTGTCTATGTTCTTCAGTTGACGCTGCAGGTTGAACGCATGTTCGACTTGCCTTCGGGGTACGCGGCTGCTGATCTCCTTGTCCGCCAGAACCAGCTGATGAAAATCCAATCCCTCTTTCCAGGCGCGCATGGCGTGGGATTGCACCATGCGATACGCATCCTCGCGGCTGACGCCGTGTTCCACCAGGTCGAGCAGCAATTGGCCGCTGAAGATCAAGCCTCGCGTGCTCTCCAGGTTCGCCAGCATGCGGTCGGGATAGACGAACATGGTGTCGACAAGGTTGGCGGTCTTCGAGAGCATGTAGTCGATCAGCGTGGTCGAGTCCGGCAGGATGACGCGCTCCACTGACGAATGCGAAATATCTCTCTCATGCCACAGCGCGACGTTCTCAAAGCCAGCCTGGGCATTGCCGCGCACCACGCGGGCCAGGCCGCTGATCTGTTCGGCCGTGACCGGATTGCGCTTGTGCGGCATGGCTGACGATCCCTTTTGTTTTTCGCTGAAGAACTCCTCCGTCTCGCGAACCTCGGTGCGCTGCAGGTGCCGAATTTCAGTCGCGATCTTATCGAGCGTCGATGCAATCACGGCGAGCGTGGCCAGGTAGTGCGCGTGCCGATCGCGCTGAATCACTTGCGATGAAACCGCAGCCGCTTTCAATCCCAGGCGTGCGCAGATTTTCTCTTCCAGTTCGGGCGTGAGATGGGCAAAAACGCCCACAGCGCCGGAGAACTTGCCCACGCGCATGTCCTCGGCTGCAGCCGTGAAGCGGGTTATGTTGCGCTGGGTTTCTGAATACCAGTTCGCGATTTTGAACCCGAAGGTGATCGGTTCGGCGTGAATGCCATGCGTGCGGCCGATCATGGGCGTGTCTTTGAATTCCCATGCGCGGCGCTCGAGCACCTCGGCCAGGCGCTGCAAATCCTGCGCGATCACCGACGAAGCCTGACGGATCAGCAGGGCCTGGGCGGTGTCGACCACGTCGTTGGAGGTGAGCCCGTAATGGAACCAGCGGGCATGCGGACCGACGATTTCGGCGACGGCGGTGGTGAAGGCGATCACATCGTGCCGAACATCGGCTTCGATCTCATGGATGCGTTCGACGCGAAAATCTGCGCGCTCGCGTATGGCCTTGGCCGCGTCCTTGGGCACGAGACCGGCCTCGGCCAGAGTCTCGGTGGCAGCGACTTCGACGGCGAGCCAGGTGCGAAAGCGGTTTTCGTCGCTCCAGATGCGGGCCATTTCGGCCCGGGTGTAGCGCGGGATCACGGGTCTTGCTCCTCTCGGTTGCGGAGATGGACAGAGGATTCTAAACGGGCGAAGGAAAAGAGGCCAGCGGAGCCTAAGAAGCCGTGAGCGCCTTTCAGCCAGTGGTTGGCCAGCTGCGGAATCGGAACGGTTCGCTAGCGTCCTGAATTCGCAAACCACGAAGGACGCCAGGAGCACGAAGCCAGGAACCCACCAGTTTCGTTGGTGGCACTTCGCGCCCTTCGTGGTCAAATACCGGACCGGAGCAGGTGGTGAAAGAAATACATCGCTTCACGATATAATGTTTGTACTATCGGGGCACGATACAATTTAACTCATGAAGAGGCTGACCCTGTCGGACTATCAAGCTCTGGCCGAGTTTCGGCACCAGATTCGAAAGTTTCTCCATTTCAGCGAGCAGGCGGTACAGGCGGCGGGACTGGAACGCGGGCAATATCAGCTGATGCTAACCATCAAAGGCATGCCGGCGGGGGTGCGCCCGCGCATCCGCGAACTGGCGAATCGAATGCAGATTCAACATCACAGCGCGGTCGAATTGGTCAATCGCCTGGAAGGGGGCGGCTATGTACACCGCGAGCGTGCGCAACATGACCGGCGCGAGGTGTTGCTGGCCTTGACCCAAAAGGGCGAGCGTGTGCTGGAGGAACTGGCATTGCATCATCATGAGGAATTACAGAATGCCGCTCCGGCTCTGGTTTTGGCGCTGCGAAAAGTCATGCGCAGTGAAAGCGACCGAGTGCGAAAAGTTCGGAACGCAACTAGACCTCGGAATGAGCGGCGGAGTACGAGTCGTAAAGATAGTTATGCCCAAGTTGTATTCTGAGCGCCCAGCTCGTGTCGAGTAAGTTTTCGGAGACTAAAATTGGTGACGCAAGATTTAATTGCTAATGGATTTTGGGGATAGCGCTTCGCGGGCACTCCTGCCCGCGCTTTGCTGTTAAAGGGGCCCGATTCAAACGGTTTCATTTTCTCTTTAAACTATGACGGTCGATATGTCTCAAACCGCGAATGGAACCGGGAAGGCTTCCCGTCCGCAGGAACGCCTGCTGGGGATCTCGGCGCTGGGAATTGTCGTCGGCGCGCTGGGAGGTTTCGTCGCAGAGGCCCTTTTACGAGCCATCAATTTCCTGACTGATCTGTTTTTCTTCGGCAGGTGGAGCAGCGCGTATCTGCCACCGAACACAGCGCCACACCATTGGTGGTTTCTGTTCTTGCCGGCGGCCGGCGGACTGGGAGTTGGCTTGCTGGTGCAGTATTTCTCTCCTGAGGTCAAAGGCGACGGCATACCTGAAGCGATGGCCGTCGTACTGACGAAAGGCAGCATCGTCAAGCCGAGGGTTGGGTTTTTTAAGCCGCTCAGCGCCGCGATTACGGTCGGAACCGGTGGTCCGTTTGGCGCTGAGGGTCCGATCATCCAGACCGGCGCGGCTCTCGGATCGATCATTGGGCAATTGATTCCCTCGTCCCCTTCAGAACGCAGAATTTTGCTGGCCTGTGGCGCGGCGGCGGGATTGGCGGGCGTTTTCAAAACTCCGTTTGCGGGCGTGATGATGGCGATCGAACTACTGGTATTTGAATTCCGCGCCCGCTCATTCATCCCCATCGCGCTGGCGTCCGCCACGGGAACGATGGTGGCGATGGCATTTCGCGGCGGGCAGCCGGTGTTTCCGCTGCAAACCGATTATCACTTCCACGCCGGCGAACTGCCTTTCTTTGTCCTCCTGGGCATAGGCTGCGCATTTCTTGCGTGGGTCATGACGCGCGCGCTATATCTGTGCGAGGAATTCTTCGACGATCTGAAAATCTGGTTTCCTCTGGTTCCGGCGCTGGGCGGATTATTTGTTGGCATCCTGGCGCTTTTCTATCCGGAAGTCCTGGGAACCGGTTATGCGGTCATTGCCAAAGTGCTGGCCACGCCGCAGCCCCTGCACAGGCTGGCTGGCATTGGATTCGCGAAGCTGGCCGCTTTCGCGGTTGCGCTCGGCTCTGGAGCTTCGGGGGGAACTTTCGCGCCCGCGTTGATGATCGGAGGCAGCCTGGGCGCAGCCTATGGATCCCTGGTTCATCTGATCATACCCAATTCATCGGCCATTGGGATTTACGGAATGGTGGCGACGGCCGCGCTGTTTGGGAGCATTTACCGCGCTACGCCCAGCGCGATTCTATTTATGCTGGAGGTAACCGGGGCGTATAACGCGTTTCTGCCGGTGTTTCTGGTCGCGGTGGTCGCGGATCTGGCGGTGCATTATATGATGCGCACCACCATCAATACGGAACGACTGGTGCGACGCGGAACACTCGTTCCAGACGCGTATACCGTCGATCCCATGAAATTGCTGCGAGTGCGGGATGTGATGAATCCAGATGTCGATACCGTGCGAGCGCACCAGCGTGTTTCGGAATTTCTCCCAGAAGTTCTGAATCACGGTTCGGTTCCGGTAATCGATGAAAATGGCCAGGCGATTGGCCTGCTCCACCGCCGTGATCTGCTGGCGGCGAAGCCCGATGAAAAGGCGGGCGACCTGGCACATCGAGACTTCCCCATCGTTTACTCGGACGAGATTGTGCATGACGTTGCCCTGCGCTTTGTGCAGGAAGAAATTGGACGCTGCCCGGTAGTCAATCGCGAAAGCGGAGAACTGGCAGGAATTTTGACTGCTTTTGATTTGCTCAAAGCCAAAGACTGGGAACACATTCAGGAGTTGTCCGAACCGGCGCGATTGATGTGGGGCAGGCGCCATGCGGAAACGGACCGGGCAAAGCTGGTTTGATCAAGACCCTACTTCAGGCAAAATCGGCCAGAAGTGGGGCACCCTGCATCCGGACGAGGGCTTCCTGTCTCCCTAGCGAGGATTGGTGGCTTGTTGTAGAAGTGGACGCAGCGACTCGATCGAAATGCCAAGTGTTCCTCCGCTGAATCCATCCATAAAAGCGGAGTTTATACCGATGACCTCTCCCACGGAATTGAAGACTGGCCCGCCGCTGCCACCGTGAGCGGTGGGCGCGTCATAGATCAGCTTATCGCCGACGACATCGCCGAGATGTCCCCAAGTGGCGGAGGGCCGAATCAGCGAGAGCGCGGCCAGTTCGCTGGCAGCATTGATGTCGTTATGACGATAGGCGAGGCGATCGTAGATATTCGAAGGTGACTTGGCGACCATGCCGGCAATTCCCATGGGATATCCGACCACAGTGACTCGCTCTCCCGGAGCGCTCATGGACTTGGCGAGCGGCAATATCGGCAAACCGCGGATTGCTTCCGGGTCCTGAAGGCGAAGAATGGCGAGATCCGATGTTTTTGAAAGAGCCGCGGGAGCCAGGCTCACCGGCGTCGGAGAACCGGGGAAAAAAATAACCAGAGTTTCCAGACTGGCTAAGGCGCCGCGATCAATCAGAGCTTCAGAATCGACGTCTCCATACCAGGGCTGGGCGATATGGCGGTTGGTGGCCAGCAAACCGTCGGCGACGAGAAACCCCGTGCCGGAAACTCGCGCCCGCACTGAAGGACGCAGCCCGGGAAAGCCGACCTGATATACACCGTAGATATAGCCGATCGAATTGCGATACCGGGTGAGCACGGTGGCCGGCATGGTTTGCTCTTGCTTGAGCTGCGCGATTTCCTGTGTCAGCTCGTGAACCTGCTTCTGCAGATCGTCAGCGGGGATTGGCTGCTCGGCGCGCGGGCCGTAATAACGCACCATTCCCAGAGCTCCGAAAAACATGACCACGGCCAACACTGCCTGCACTGTGTGCTGCCAGTAGTCGCAGACGTTTGGTTCGGAGACGGATTGCGGACGATCGGCCTCGGAAAGGGATGACTCGTTTACTTTTGATTCCTCGAGTCGGGGCTCGATCTGAAAGTCGGCCATAGGAGTTTGAAGTGGCTTGTGCGCGGCCGTGCGCTTGTTTTAAAAATGCCCGCGCTGTTCGGTTTGGTCGACAAACTGGCCAAACCGCCAATTGGCCCTATCTTCGCCAGTTTCACGCGGGTTTGCCACGGTACTGAAGGGGATGTACGTGCGATATGCAGGTACAGGTGGACTTTCGTTTGCGCTTCAGGGCCGCTCGATGCCAAGGCGCTTGGCCATTTCTTCGTAGAGAAATCCTTTGCCGGGGCGGTAGGGCTGTATCCATTCGCCGTCGATGACGAATTGCGGGACAGAGCGCTTGCCGGTGTGGCGGACGATTTCGTCGGCGGCGCCGGGAGTAGTTTCGACGTCGATATCCCGATAGGGAATGTTGTGCTTCGCAAGGAAGCGTTTCGCCTCTCGGCAATCAGGGCACCAGAAGGAGGAGTAGAGGAGTACTTGCATGTGGTTCTCGCAGGGACTAGGGATTGGAGGTCAGGGGCCAGGAGACAGATTGTCTAAACAGAGCTTGGTTGCGAGCCACTAGCCCCAATCTCCAACCGCTGATCACGAACCCAGCCTCTATCAGTTTGCTACACGCGCTGCAATTGCGCCACGGTACGTTCGTTCACAACGTTGCCGGTATTAAGGGTGGAGGCAGGCTCGAACAGCATCACCCAGCATTCCTCTTCGGCCACGGGACGATGCTCGACGCCGCGCGGAACGACGATGAATTCGCCCTCGTTGATCCATTCGTGGCGCTCGCGGGACTCTTCGTCTCGAAATTCCATGCGGAAGCCACCTTTGACTACCAGAAACAATTCGTCTTCGTGATCGTGATGATGCCATATGAACGGGCTATCGAACTTGACGAGCTTGACCATCTGGCCATTAAGTTCGGCGGCGATGTGGGGCTGGTAGCACTCGGAAATCCTGGAGAACTTTTCGGCGATGTTGATTTTATGCATGGGTACCTCGACAGGACGTTTTCTGAGTTACGAATGCTCATTGGATTGAATGTTGAGCGCAAAGTCGCACGGAATCGGCATGGGCTTGTCGGGGGTAACGCTGGTCCACAACGAACAAAAAAAGCCGCTGGCGGGCGCCAGCGGCACGTTCAGGTCGGAAAAAACAAGGAGAATCAAAGGCCAGGAGTTCCGGTGGCGATGTGTCCGGCGTGGAGCGTGACCCGCACTCCGCGCCTGGCATTGAGACGCGTGGTCGCGGGCCAGTCCACTTCATCCGCGCTGATTACGCCCGTACCTCCGGAGGCCAGAGTGTAGCTGATGCGGTTATCCGAATAGCCGAAACCGCTGACACACAAAAGCGAGCCGGTATTCAGCACGAATACAGGCATTCCGGGGACGGTCACGATGCCATCGGGCAAGGCAGCGGTGTTCGAGGCATAGGTCGCGTATGACATCTGCGGACCGGTTGTGGTTTGCGGCGCAGGAGGGACCCGGGTCGCAAGCTGCACACTGTCTCCGGACTGATCTGCGCCGGGAACAGGATGGTAGGACTGCGACTGCGGCTGTGGCTGTCCAAAGAAGTGCCAGCCTGGACCAAACGTTTCGGCCACTTGGGCGAGTTCGACGTCATCCATGAGACGGAGGGTAATGGCGGTCTCGCCTCTGAGCGCCGGACGAGGCCCGCGAGCCGGAAGCATGATAACTTTCCAGGGCCAAAGCGGAGGCAACATCCACTCGGCAACGTCGCGCTTGGCGTGTCCTTTACCCCGGATCCGGCCCTCGCGATCGACTCTGTATTTCCCCGCGGCGATCACCTTGGCATCGAGCGGCATGTCGCCACTGGGAACGCCAATGCGGTCGAAATGGAGATCGAGATATCCCTTGCCGAAAAAGTGTCCGGGATCTTTGGCGGCTTCGAGATGTCCCACCAGATAGCTGCCGCGCGGGAATGCTTGCTGACCAAATTGAACCATGCCGTGGAGATTACAAAGCACCGGGTCTCCGACGGAAGCCGTGTTGGTGGAGAAATTGGGTTCGTTGACCGTGCATTTCAACAGAGTCCCGGCGGGCAGGACCACGTCGCGAGCAGTCGCATTAGCCGTCGTCAGGTTGAAAGTGAATGCCAGCAGGGAAAGAAGCAGGGCGGGACCGCTCAACTTCATACATCACCTCATGCACGCCCCAGCGTGCCCGCCAACCCGGGGGATGGTTCGGCGAGAATGGATTCGGGCATCTAACCACAAGTTCAACGCGTGGTCAATGAGGAAGTTTGTGACGAGCCGAAAATCTCCTGGTCCATCAACGAGGGTCAGAAATGCATGATGGGAGTACGCAGCTGCACATTGGTGATACCGGTTCCAACACGCTCCACTCGGTCCTTACCAGGCAGTTCGCAGAAAGGAGGCGAGTTGCCATCCGTCCATATATTTGTATGGGGTTTCGCCAGTTGTGTAATGGCCACAGGGTAAGACGACGACTTTGTGCTCCAGTTCGTGACGGGCGAATTCGGTAACGACCTGGCGTGAAAATTCTGGTAAGAACGTCAGATCATATTTCGCGTAAACGATCAGCGACCGCTTGGGCCAGCGCGAAAACTGTTCGAAATAGGCCATGGGGCTGATGGCCATCCACACCTGGCGGAGAGTTTCAAGATCAATCTTCTGTTCGATTCCCTGCCGGATGTGGCGCGTCGATTGGCCGTGCCAGACCACGTCGGCGAAGTAAGTCGAGGCGTGATTGAAGGCCGCAACGTGAATGCGGGGATCGTGGGCTGCGGCCAAAAATGCATAGCACGATCCCAGACTCGTGCCTACGATCCCAAGCTGGGTGTAGCCGTTCTGCTCAAGCCAGTCCAGGCAGCAGCGAATATCGATGACGCCTTGACGGGCAGCATCGAGGGTGCGACCAATGTTGGCGGAAACTGCGTAGTCGGCACGGGCGATTTCGGCCGGCATACGAATGTCGTGATAGGGCATGCTCAGCCGCAGCACCGCGACGCCCAACAAGTTCAGCACGCGGCAAAGACCCGTATAGGCGACCGCATCCGCATTCCAGTGCGGCAGCAGCACAATGGCGCGACGTCCTTGCACCGGAAACCAGCGTGCATTTACGAGATTGTTTTCCGGGTATGGCGTTGGTACCGGCGAGGTAAAGCGAAGAAAATCGGCGAATGTTCCCTTCACTTTCGCCTCAAGCTTGGGATCGGGAACTTCGCGCGTGGAGAAAACCTGAACTTCGCGCCGCTCCAACTGGTAGTCGGTGGGACGCGAGTAGGAAAAGAACTTATCGCTGTCGGCAAGAATACGGTGATTGGAATCAACAAAAAACTTTTCCGGATCGTCGAGCATATGGCTCGGTCCGAATCCGTTGCGACAGGGCCAATGCGAGGCCCAATCCGTGCCCCAATCCAGCGGACGAACGACACGGTTGTTATCGACCGATGTGAGCCGGTTTTCCCAGTCGTACATCCATTGTGCGTAGCGCGAAGCCATTCGTCAGATTTTTAGTGTAGCAACGCGGGCGCGGCGGAGAAACGCGATTGACACGCAGCGGTCGCAATTCGGGGTTGGCGCGATTGGCGCCGGAACTGAGTGGCAATGACGAAAACACGGCCAGAACAATCAGCACGATTGTAGAACTGTCGGCAGTCAAACTTCGCACTTACGAACAATCGTGTAGGGTGGGCCACCCTCGGCTTGTTTCAAATCTGCTCGGACACAATTCGCATTTCCGTTGTAGCCGTCTAACTTACATATCTTCGCGGGACGCGCTTGGAAATATTGCAGAGAATTTCGTAAGGAGAGCTGTTGGCAAGGCGAGCGTGTTCGAGGGCATCGACGTTCATCCCGTCGGATGTACCGAGAAGAATGACCTCATCTCCGACCGAGACCCCGGGAATTCCGGTTACGTCCACCAGAGTTAAATCCATGGAGATGCTGCCGACGATGGGCGCGTAATGCTCGCGCACGATTACGCGTCCGCGATTGGAAAGCTGCCGGTTGTAGCCATCGGCGTATCCTACCGGCAAAACGGCAACATGTGCGGCAGCTTTGGTGACATACGTTCCGTTGTAGCCAAGCGCCTGATCTGGTCCAAAATCGCGCAGAGACAAGATGCGCGTCTTCCACGTCAAAATGGGTTTGACCGCTAAGCGCAGAGTTCCGCCGCTCACTTCGCGTCCCGCGCGTTGAAACGGCAAATAATATCCGTAGAGTGCGACGCCGGGACGCACCATGCTGTTGCCGTTCATATTCGACCATGTTTCTGGACGCGAGATCACTGCTCCCGTATTTGCCATGTGGACGAACGCCGGTTGCAATTCGGCTTCGCGCACCATGCGCCGGGCAATCTCGAAGGCGCCCGCTTGTTCGGCGACGGACGGTGCGTCCATGATTTCTGAAGAGGCCAGATGTGTCGAGAGCCCATCCAACGCCAGATGTTTTGCCGATTTGATGGCGTCGAGAACAGCGGGTAGCTGATCGATACCCACCCCGAGCCGTCCCATTCCGGTATCGACTTTCAGATGCACGGGTTGCCGCATCACGCCCAGTCCGGCGGCCGCCCGTTCGAGTGACTCGATATGCCACAGTTCCCAAACCGCAGGAGCTAAACGCAGGCGGACGATTTCCGCTTCTTCTCCCCGCCAGAAACCAGTCATCAGCAGAATGTTCGCCTGGATCCCGGCGTCGCGTAAGGGAATAGCTTCGTCGAGCGAGGTCACGCCGAGCCAGCGTGCGCCTTCAGCCTCGAGAGCGCGTGAGCACTCAACCGCTCCATGTCCGTAGGCGTCGGCTTTTACTACCGCGCACACCGTGACATTGGCGCCCACATGCTTCTGCACGGTGCGAAAATTCTGGCGCAGCGTCGCCAGGGACACTTCGGCCCAGGTCGGCCGGGTTGCCACACGACTCAGGATTTCTGCGGTGGTTGCCACTCTCGCGATTATAGCGGCAGCAGAGCGTACTCCCACGTTACGCCGGGGCTACTCCCGTACCTGCGGCTTACAGCTACGGTCTCCGCCACGAGGCACAGAGACGGAGAAGGCCCCGGTGGCAAGGCGGAAATCTGGGCTAGTTCTGCAGCGTGAAATTCACCGTGATCTGCGTTTCGACTTCAATCGGTTCGTGGTTCAAGATATACGGGCGATAGCGCCACTGCCTGACTGCCTCAATCGCAGATGGGATCAACATAGGATGTCCCGAGACAGCGCGCAGGTTCTCAATCGTGCCTTCCTTGCTGATGATCGCCTGCAAGACCACGGCTCCTTGAATTCGAGCGCTTCTGGCCAGCACCGGATAGACCGGCTGCACACGGCGAATCAGGCTTCCCTCCAACATGCTCGAAGTCCGAAACATAGGCGCCACGGGCTTGGAAGCAGGCGCCGGAAGCACAGCGTCACGCGCAGAAAGATCACTTAGGGCTCCCAGAATGCCATCCCCCGATCCATTTCCCGTTCCGCCCTCGACACCAGGCCGGCCGAAACTGACCTGTGGCGGTGCGACTGTTTCCGTAATCATCGCCACGTGCCGGGGAATCTCTTGGGGGGCAATGATCCGGTTGTCCGCGAGATTGCTGACAATTGTGGTCACTTGACGGCGCTGGATGGATGGAGAAGAGGGCGGTTGCGCTCCCCACGAGACCGGCGTTGGAAGAGCGCGGTTCGCAGGCAGACCTACAGTCTCTAACAAAGGGAACAGCAGTAATAAGCTGATCACAGCCGCCTGCAGTCCGAACGAAGTCAGCGTCGTCCAGCTGCGGCGCGAACGCTGGGCCGAGGAAATCTGAAGCATGCAGTCTGAAAATATTTCCGGTTGGGGCATGGCGTCCTCCAGCAGCAATTTCTGTTGCTGCTATGGACACCGCGGACGGGCAGACAGATCTGGTTCAGGGAAAAAATAGAGGCCGCGTTTTCACGCGGCCTGCGGGAACTTTGCGAGCACCAGAGGTGTCCGGACGCTACTGTGAAGGATTCGAGCCCGCCGGCTTAGAAGCAGGCGTTGAAGACTTCGGAGTAGTCGATTTGGGAACGGCCGGCTTCGAGGTCGCCGGAGTGCTGCTCGCGGCCGGGGCGGCCACGCCCGACTGCACGTTGTAAGCGTCAACGACCGGCTTGGTGATGTCGACGGCCTCACCCCACCAGAGCACCGGGCTCTGCGGCCAAGGCTTGGAAGTATCGACGATCACGCCGAAGCCATTGTCCTGCGAGTATTTCACGATGATCGGGGCCATCTTTTTCAGGATGCGGGAAGCAATTTCCTGCTGCTGATTGCCGAAGTCCTCTTGCGCGTCCTGCACGGCGCGATCGAAAGCTTTCTGCTTGGACTCGATCTGGCCTTTCAAATTGTTCAGAGCTTCTTCGTTGAGGCTCGGCCCCTGTGTATTGAGCTGTTTTTTCAAGCTCTCAAGTTCGTCATTCTGGCCCTTCAGTTCGCTCTGCTTGGGATCGAATTTCTTCTGCAGTGCCCCGAGATCACGCTGACCTTCATTGCTGCCGAAGATCGCTTCCTGGATGTTGATCGTGCCAACTTTCGTGCCTGTGCTCGCCGGAGCAGCCGTGGTGGTGGCCGGAGCGGCGGGCGTAGCGCCGGGAGCGTCCGGCGGTGTCGCCGCGCTGCTGGTTTGGGCTAAAGCCGAGAATGCAAAAAGAACCGCAACCGCTGGGAGAAATCGCAAGAACTTACTATTCATTGGATCAGTTGAACTCCTTGGAACATAGTTCCGGGAAATGTTGCCGCGAATGAAGCTCGTCTCGGTCGCAAATTGCTTTCAGTTCACGCTGGGCCGCGCTGAATTGAGGTCTCCGCCGTGGTAGCGGCCGCCGTCGGAAATAGGCGCACGAGATTGCCAGCGTTGCATGCCACACCCTCCGGGCATGCCATCCAGCGTCACTTTTCCAATGGTGGCGTGGATCAGGCACATTATAGTTATGGCGCATCGGGCAGTCAAACATGGCTAGAAGGTCGTTGCCACGGTGAAGCGGAAGGTCTTGCGCGGCTCCCGCAGCAGGAATTCCGGAGCATAGGTCTGCCTGGCCTTGAGAAACGTATAATCGCCCGCGGCATTTGGCGGGAACATGTCCCGAGTGATGGGAATTGGCGGCGTCGTCCGGTCATCTAGCCGGACCGGGTTATAGGCCCAGTAGAAGCGGAATGGAGCATTGACCACGGGTAGGAAGGTCTGTAATTCGAGGCCAGTTGACATACGCGGCTTCCAATTGGTGGCACCGAGGACCTGCAAATATTCCGAGGGCAGAGGATTCAGCCGCTTATCGCCAACGCAGTTGTACCCTTGATCGAGCGCGGGACAGCCGTAATACGTGCTGATGACCTGTTCGTACTGTTCGAGGGCAATTTCCAGTTGCGAACGGCGGAGGATCGGATCGATGCCGGTATCGAGAAAGGGAGCAATGGCTACCGGCCCGGCGATGGTGATGCGGTACTCGAGGTTTTCCCAAACGCTCAGATCGCCTCCGGGAAACACGATCTGATCCACGGGAATCGGAATTGTCCAATTGCCCTGCAGCGGGTTGGCCGGGTTCTTGGGAACCGGCGTCCCGTCCGGGTTTTGCAAGGTGATGACGCTCGTATTGGGCAGGAATGCGACCGGCGAGATCGAGCGCACGTCGAAGCCGCGGATGTCATATTCGCCGCCCATGTAGAAGCGCTGAAACGGCGGCGCCACCAGGCCGCCATAGCCGCTGATAAACGAAGCTTCAACGTTAAAACCGACCGTATTGCGGTGATTCTGCATGGGGAAAAAGCGCTTGTACTGGACGGTCGGCCGCACCGAGCGGACGGTTCCTCCCAGGCCGGCGACTTCTACGCCTGCCACCATCTGTTTGCCGCTTTTGGGGGAAATCCCGCTATCCAGGGTATTAAACGAGAAATTCGGAAAAATCTTGCTGGTGATGATTCCATTCACCGCAAGCGGGCCGGAAATACCGCGAAACGCGATGTAGTCGAACAGTGTCTTGGAGGCGGTGCTGAGGGGCAGCAGCGTCGAATTGTCGAACGAATAGGTGATGCCGACGCGTTTGAATGAGCGATGCAGGGCGTAGCTCAAACTATTGGTAAAGCCGATGCTCGATTGCGAATAGTTCTGCAGGTTCTGCAGGACTGCACTGGGGAGATTCAGGTTCTGACCGCTGAAGAGGGAGAGCTGGCGCGCCTGGTTGAAATTGTATTTGTTGCCAAAAACGGTAAATCCATATTGCAGGGGACGATCGAACATGTAGGGCTGGGTGTAGCCGAAGAGAGCGCTGCGCGCCAGATTTCCCAGGCTAAGCTGAATCTGCAAGGTCTCGCCGCGTCCCAGAAAGTTATTGGTGGCATAATTCAAGCCGATGAAAGCGCCTTCCAACCCGCTGACGCCGCCATTGAGTCCGATGCTGTTCTTGCCTTTTTCGTGGACCTTCAGGGTAAGATCGACGTATCCGTCTTTCTCGTCCAATTTTTTTTCTGTGACATTGGGATCGTCGGGCTTGAGCTGATCGAAATAGGAGAGTTGGTTGAGGCGCAACAAGCTGAGCTCCCACAGCCGGGAGTTGTAGACGCCGCCTTCTTCGAGTGCGAGTTCGCGGCGAATCACCTTGTCGCGGGTAGTCGTGTTGCCCTGAAATTCGATACGGCGGACATAGAATTGCTTGCCCTCGTCGACGTCGATCTCTACGTTGACCAGCTTATGCTCTTCATCGAAGGTGGTATTGGGAAGGCCCGTGTAATTGATGTACCCGTACTCGCCATAGGCTTTCCGCAGATTTTCCAGGCCTTTGGCGATCTTTTCCCGGCTGAAAACATCTCCGTCCTTGATGGGGAAAAGAGTGCGCAGCGCCGCACTGTTGGGAAAATGCACGTTGTTCTTGAAGGTGATCTTGCCTAGCCGGTATTTGTCACCTTCTTCGATGGGCAAGGTAATGTCGACGGCTTTGCCGGGTCCCGCCTGCAGCAAAGGGATGTGCGGTCCCTTGTGCCCG
>JASHPL010000187.1 GCA_030038125.1 Candidatus Sulfotelmatobacter sp. | reverse complement strand
CTAAATGAAGAAGGCGGCGCTGGATTTGCATTTTTCGATTTTCCGACTTTCATTCATCCTCACAGCGGTATGGACACTTCTCAGGTGCAGGTTGTTAACAACGCCGTCGTGAACGAAGGCAAGAGGAATACGGCACACCTGTTTCCTTCGGGACAACTGCTGCCATTCGTTTTGGTAACAGCACTTTTCTTCCTGTGGGGCATCCCGAACAATCTCAATGACGTGCTCATCCGTCAGTTCATGAAATCGTTCGCGATTTCCCGTTTTCAGGCTGGATTGGTCCAGTCCGCGTTTTATCTTGGTTATTTCGTTCTGGCGATTCCGGCCGCCATGATCATGCGTAAGCTCGGTTACAAGGCCGGATTCGTGATTGGTCTGTTGTTGTTCAGCCTGGGCACGCTGTTGTTCTGGCCGGCCGCGCTCGTAGGCCGATATGGATTCTTTCTCTTCGCCTTGTTCGTCATTGCCAGCGGGCTCTCCTTCCTTGAAACCGCGTCGAATCCCTTCATTGCGCAACTGGGCGATCCGGCGAGCTCTGAACGGCGTTTGAATTTCTCTCAGGCTTTCAACCCGCTGGGTTCGATTACCGGAGTACTGATGGGCACGGTCTTCATCTTTTCTGGCGTGGAACTCGCTCCGCAGCAGATGCAAGCGATGAAAGCCCAGCATCTTTACGACGCATATCTGCGATCCGAGACGATGCGCGTCGTAAAACCTTACCTCGTGCTCAGCGCCATCGCGATATTTTGGGCTTTGCTAATCTTGCGCACAAAATTCCCCAGCATTCAGAGCGAACATGAGACGAGTGGCGATCGCGGGCACTTTCGCGAGCTCTTTCGATACCGGCATTTCTGGATGGCAGTTCTGGCGCAATTTATGTATGTTGGCGGGCAAGTCGGGACCTGGAGCTACTTCATTCCCTACGTCCAGGAATTCACGCATGAACCGGAAAAAATCGCGGGATATTTCCTCACGGGTACACTGGCTGCGTTCGGTGTGGGGCGATTCAGTTCCGCATGGCTGATGCGGTTCGTGGAACCGAGCATTCTTCTAGGCTATTACGCAATCGTGAACGTTCTTCTCGTAGCTTTTGGAATCTTGTACCCCGGCTGGGGCGGGCTGTGGGCGCTGTTCGCCACGAGTTTCTTCATGTCGCTCATGTTTCCGACAATTTTTGCACTTGGCCTGAAGGGGTTAGGACCGAACACAAAAATTGGTGGGTCTTTGCTCGTAATGGCTATCGTCGGCGGCGCCGTCCTCACTCCGATCATGGGGCTGATCGCCGAGACGCGCCACAGCATCGCCCCGGCTTATGTTGTGCCATTCGTTGCTTACGTCCTCATTGGGGGATATGCATTTGCTGGAGCGAAGATGCGCCGGACGACCGAATCGCTAGAAGTTTAATCCCACAGATGAGGAAAAGACGTTATGCATCGTCGGCTTCTATCAATGACTCGGAGCGGCGGCATCATGCGCACAATTCTCCTCACTTTTCTCATTTATGCGACGTTCACTTCCTCAGCCAAGGCGGGGGAGAAAATCGAACTGTCCGTTGATACATCGAAGACGGGCGCCAAGATCGACCGCAACATTTTTGGTCAGTTCGCCGAGCATCTCGGCCACGGCATTTATGACGGGATATGGGTCGGTCCCGACTCCACCATCCCCAATACTCGCGGCATCCGCAATGATGTTGTTGCCGCGCTCAGGGAGCTCAAGGTACCGAACGTTCGCTGGCCTGGCGGTTGCTTCGCCGACGAATATCAATGGCGCAACGGCATCGGTCCGCACCGCGTCGTCACGCTCAATCCCAACTGGGGCGGTGTGATCGAGCCCAACAAGTTTGGAACCCACGAATTTATGGACTTCCTCGATCAGATTGGGGCGCAGGCGTACGTCTCAATCAATGTCGGTTCCGGCACTCCGCATGAAGCGGCGGACTGGCTGGAATACATGACCGCGGGGCAGGCGACGACGTTGGCCCAAGAGCGCGCCGCTAATGGTCACTCTGAACCTTACAGAGTCGGCTTTCTCGGCATCGGCAACGAAAGCTGGGACTGCGGCGGCAACATGACGCCCGAATACTATCTTGACCAGCTCAAAATCTACAGCCGATTCGTCAGGAATTTTAATCCGGCAGAGCAAGATCTGGATAAAGATCACATGCTTAAGATCGCCGTCGGTCCGGGCGGCGGCGAGCCGCGTTTTATCGACTGGACGGAAACCATCATGAAGGCCTACGAGCATCACACGTGGAGTTGGAATATTGACGGCCTCTCCCTGCACTCCTATACGGTTGTGAAGTGGCCGCCCGCGTTCAAATCCGTGGGCTTCGGAGAAGCCGAATACGCGCAAATTCTCAAATCCACCCTGGACATGGAAAATCTCATTCACACGCATTCGTCGATCATGGACAAGTACGATCCGCAAAAGAAAGTCGCCCTTGTCATCGATGAGTGGGGTGCGTGGTACGCTCCATTAGCCGGCACTAATGCCGGATTTCTCGCGCAACAGAACAGCCTGCGCGATGCTATCCTGGCCGCGCTGAATCTGAACATTTTTGCTCGCCACGCCGACCGCGTGCGCATGGCGAATATCGCGCAGATGATCAATGTGCTACAGGCGATGATCCTGACAGACAAAGAAAAGATGGTGTTGACGCCAAGCTACTACGTGTTCAAAATGTACCTGCCATTCTAGGATTCCACATTCGTGCCGGTCAGATTCGACGCGGGAACGTATAGACACGAGGACATTACTTTGCCGCGCGTGGACGCCATCGCGGCCCAAGGCGCGGATGGGAAGCTCTGGTTGGAAGTGACCAATGTCGATCCCAATAAGCCCGTCGAGATTGAGTTGAATGTAGCTGGTCGCACGCCAAAATCTCTATCTGGAGAGACGCTGACCGCGCCTAACGTAGACAGCGTTAATACGTTCGATGTCCCCAATACGGTAATGCCCAAAACCGTGTCGACGAAGGCTCAAACGGGCAAGCTGACTCTAAGACTAGACCCCAAGTCGGTGACTGTCGTGTCGCTTGAACAATGACGGACTTCAAGCTGCGTGTCAGATGGGTGCTCATTGATCGAAGCGGAGACAACCCCCCGCAGAATTTTTTGTTGCGGAGACAGTCGCCAGCAGAAGCCGCTGTGTCACGAACGCGTATCTGACGAGTGCAGCAACCAGCCAAACCCATTCAGGCGTGGTTCAGACTCTGGTCGCTGCTAAGAATTGTTTTACGCCTGGTCTGAGCGAATAAAGAATTCTCGTTTCGTCAATCCCTTTAATGAAAAACTCGTGAGAAGAACGATTTGAATTTGCCAAAGACTGTTTTGTGCCGCCGTGGATCGTTGGCTGGCGGTAGTGCAGGGATAGACGACGGTTGGCGCGAGATCGCCGGCAATTGCACCGACGCAGCAAGGGCTGGAGTAAAAGTGAGTGCCGCTTCCAGGTTCGGGTGAGGCTGGTTCCGAAGCGCTTCCGGCAATTTGGGAATTTGCACCTCGTCGGCGGAAGGCGGCGGATTTTGCCCCGGCGGCGGATCAGGTTCCGAATGATTCTCGACAGGACTCGAGGCAACGGGAGGGGTGTTGCCGGCTACGATCTGAGGACTGGGCTTGTTGAGCGCAACCAGAGTTTGCCGCGGTGGCGGGGGACACCCGCACTCCACCGGCAGAATGGTGTAGGGCAAATTGGATTCAGACGAAGCGGTCGCATCCGGGACCAACTTTCCATCGTGAAAAACGAGCTGGCCATCGTGCTTGAGTTCGTACTCTCCATCTCCTATTTGTTCGTAAATGATGGCCGTGGATGCGTTTCCCGGAAGAGCCCGGACGCAAGCGTTTCCCCCTGAGTCCACGCGAATCGCATAATGAAAATCTCCCGGCCCCCGCAGAAGGATTCGAAGATCGGGCGTGACCACTTCCCCCGCTGAGTCTTTTAGAGTCAGGTGGGTTTCCAAACCGCCTCTGTTCATGGCCAACATCAGATCAGGGGCATCTTTGGATCGCACCATGGAAACGGTCGTTCGCGGGCAAACATACACATCCCCAGTGTGCTTCAGGCGCAAAACCGTTGTCTCGGAATCAGCACTAACGGATGAGCCTGAGTCGAGTCTCTCTGCTGGCACCACGTTGGCGAGATCGGCAGCGTCTAGCGGTGCAGAAACCGGCAGTGGGGTCTCGGCACGCGACGCGCTGGTGACCTCGGAAGGATCCTTCTCACTGATTTCATGGAAACTCACCGCCAGGCGATCACCGGCGGAATCCCACGTGTAAGCCAGAGGCCGTTGGAAGGCAATTTCGATGCGCACCATCGGCGGTGTCATGTCGTATCGGTTGAGACGCAGCTCACCCAGGTCTCGATTCTTTATTGGCACGACTTTACTGGGTACCGACATGCTTGTATTGGGCAAGTCGATGATCAGATGCATCGCATCAGCCAACTTGCTGATGTGGGGACTGACGGGCGCCGTAGTCAGAATCTCCAGACCCGGAGTACCTTTGTTCAGCAGGAGCTTGATCTTCTTGACAGCTGCGGTTTCGGCAACTTGAGACGTGGAATGAGAATCGTCTTGCTGCCTTTGAGGATTGGCCAACACGACAATCGGGAACGCTGCCAGCAAGACAAAAAGCCAGGCCGTTGCATGCACCGTTAAGGTGCATCCGCCACGCCGGTTGATTCCAAATCGATGCTGCTGCGAATTCATGGCAAAGTGAAGTGCAGAGAAATGTGGCTCTCAAAACTGACGGGACGGCCGTCGCGAACCAGCGGACTGAAGCGCCACTGACTCACAGCCCTCAACGCCCAATACACCAAACGAGAATCTCCATCAACCGGTCTGACGGCTTGGATCTGGCCGTTTCTGTCGACCACTACATCCACGGTAACCGTTCCTTGGACCTGCTGCGCTTTTGCTGACGCCGGATAGTTTGGTTCCACGCGTTTAGTGACGTGACTTAACGCGAGTTGCTCCGCAACCACTAGCGGAGAAGCTGAGGTGGTAGCTACAGACGTGGAAGTGGCTTGGTTGGAAGTGGCTTGGTTGGAAGTGGCCTCTTCGGAAGCGGTCTGCTGGGAAGCGGTTTGCTGGGAAGCACCCTCCTGGGAAGGAACCTGTTCGCGTGACTCCGTTGACTGGGTGCCTCCGTCGGAGTTTAGCTGATCCATGGCTCTAGTTGTGTTCAAGGATTCAGACTGGAACGAGCCCGAAGACTGATCATCAAGATCATCTTCAATCTCCAGATCAGGCAAGTTGAGCTTTCCGTGATTCGGGGGTTTGTTACTGGCTGCACGAGTCCTTTGAGCATCCACGGTTCGTTGGAAAGCAGCTTTGACCGCATCTCGTGGGACAGCAGCTTGGACCGCGAGGCTATGATTAGGGCCTGGGCCGGAATTAATGCTCCCACCACTGGACGAAGGCGGCGCCAAACTCGCGTGTATCGGTGCAGTGACATGTCTTTTCGCAGAGAGATGTCGCGCCGGCTTACCGATCACCCGTCCCAGAGTCCAGCCCGTGAGCAACACGAGGATAGCACCGCTCACAATCCATAGCGGTGAGCCTTTCATCGTCTCCACGACTGGACGTAACGCAGTTTGAGCACGCGAGCGAATCAATAAGAGTTTAGCTGGCTTAGGAGGAACGGAAGCGGACTCGGGGGTCCCGGGCGAAATGCATCGACCTACTCGCGCAATCGCGTTTCCTATACGTCGAGAAAGACTCTGCAAAGCCAGAAGGTTAGTATTAGAAAATGCATCGGCTTGCGGCGAGAAAACGCCCAAGATGGCAACTCTGTTTTCATTCTCGTCGACAATTGGAACAAGCACGATAGAGCGACCACCTAAATACCTACACACGCTGGCATCGAGTTCATCCGAGGTTTCCGAGTCGCGGCAACGCTGCAGGGTATTTGTTTTGAGACAGAGAGAAAGCATCCGCTGGTCGCGGTTCAGATAGGCCACAAATTCGGCAACGTTCGATCCGCTCATTGCCTGACAAACAATTCTGCGTGCCTCCACGATTCCAATGAATGCTCCGGTCGCACTTGCCATCAACATCAAGCGTGCCTGCTCGACAAATTCTTGGAGCACCCAATCTCGCGCCAGGTCAGCAGCCACGACTTTTCCATTGGCACGAAGGTCCCTGCTTCCCCCACCGGCATCTCGCATCACTCCGGGACGAAGCCGGTTGGGTCTTTCCACCTGCAGCAGGTTTTCATCCTGCAGTCCTCGCTCGTTAACATCCTTTGGAAATTTGGATTCAGGGAGCATGGAAACGCTTAATCCTAGGGGACGAACGTGCTGTTTTCATGGCGCGACAACACGTCATCTCGTGTTGCCAAGTTGTCGTTAAGGCAGAACGACCTGTAAGTACTCCTTGTGCATCCTTTATTTGCAAGAAGCCCTGGCCCGCAGGGATATACTCAGCGCGACGGCCAGACCCAATGCTCAGGGGAGGGAGGAAACTGCTGGGAGAGTGTCCTACGATTTGCGGCAATCTGTCAATGACCAAGAAGAGCCAGTGGTACGTTCATGTAAGCCTTTTAGCCGCAACGACTTATGATATCAGGCTGAGCAGCGGAAATCGTCAGGAATGCGCTCGGTACGTTTTCGAGGCCTCGCAAACGGTTCGCCCAGCTCCAGCTGGAACGGATACCCTTTTTACTTAGCCCTCGCCTAGCCTCGTCGGCTCAGAGACGCGAGCTACATGGTTTGAAATTCCTTAGGGGCCTTCCCACAGCGGACGCCCAGCCCACGTGCTGAAAATTTTGACAGTCTCTGCATCTAAAGTGATGCCATACTCTTATTTGACATGCTGTCCATTCACCGCGAGAGGGTTGGTGTACATGCTCGCCCCAACAAAGAAACGTCTAGACGCCGGTGGCCTTCCACTCTGGAATGCGGTCTTCTGCCTTGATTGCGAGGTAATCAGCAACAGCCGAGGTGACGAATGCCCCGTCTGTAGTAGTCGCTCGCTGGTGAGCCTCGCTCGGATCCTTGGCGGGAGTTTGTTCGCGCATCGGGAACACCACTCCGAAGAAAGCGACAACGAATTGTTCGACATCACGGTTAGCGTCGAGTTGAAGCAGATGTATGCCAAAGACGTGACCGCTACCCTGGAGAGATTGACCAGTGTGATTGGCCCGAAGCTGGCACGAGATCAAGCAGCCTTCCACGTCAATGTCAAACCGTCAGAGGATAAACTCAGATTACAGGGTTTGCTTTGTTTCCCGGAACGAGAAGCCGCATAGGATCACGATCGCGTATCACGACGTCTTGTGCGTCGAGCTCATCCGCGAGTTGAACCAGGCACGCGTCAGAAAAGTGCACTCGCAAATGTTCTGCCCGGTCGAGTTTACTCAGCACAACTTTGAGGTTCCTGTGCGGTACCGCTAAATTGCTCCATGGTTGTTTCAAAGGCCCGCGTCGTCAGACGGTTGAGCGGCCATTTTCGCAACTCTTCTGAAAGCACTTCGATTCCCCACGGGCCGCGGTATCCAGCAGCTTGAATCGCCGCGATAAATCCTTTCACATCGAACTCTCCCTCACCGCAGAACCGGCGATGGTTTACCGTGTCCTCGTGCAAGCTCCAGGGGCAATCGAACGTGCCGTCGTTCAGCTCGACGCTAGTAATGTATTGCGATGGGATTCGGCGTAGTTCATGGTAAGGAATCTTGAGCTTCACGATATGCCAGGTATCCAGACAGATGCCGCCATTACTCGCGCCAACGCCCTGTACGAGCCTCAGTGAATCTTCCAAAGTTTTGATCATGGCGAACGGCATCAGTTCGAACCCTACTTTAGTTCCGCGCTCTGCCCCTTCCGCGCACAATGTGGCGAAAGCTTCGATCAGGCGTGGCATCGGCGCCGTTTCCTGATAGAAATCCCCGACCTTCACATGATGGGCTTGTAGGGCTTCGGCAGCATCGAGCAGCATCGTCTTGCAAAGATCAGATTTTTTCTTTCGCTCACCCTCGAGGAACCAGTCGGTGAGGAATTCGATTTCGACGTGCTTGATGCCGTTGTCGTCGAGAATCTGCTTCATCTCGCTGAGCGTGCGATTGCGGAGGACATGCTCAAGGTCGGCGTGCCATATTCCAAAGCCGCTGAAACCAGCCTTGGCGGCCGATTCCACGCGATCCCGGAAATCGAAAGGACTGTATTCTTTGTCGGTGTGAGGGAGACCGCAGGAAATGGTCCAGTAAGAGGCGAGCAGATCAACCTTGCTCTTCATTGCACGTTCTCACGCAGCCACAGCTTCATGAGCCATTACCGATTTCACTGCGTCAACGATCTTGTCTTCATTCGGAACGACGTAGTTTTCCAGTGGCTCACTGTAAGGATTGGGAGCGTCCAGAGCAGTTACCAACCTAAGCGTGCGCAAATCTGCAGCATGTTCTGCGATCTCGCCGGCGATGACTGCGGCCGCGGATGAATGCCTGGGCGCCTGATCAACCAGAACGACTCGCCCGGTTTTCTTGACAGAATCGACGATAGTTGGCACGTCGAGCGGCGCCAGCGTTCTCGGGTCGACTACCTCGGCGTTGATGCCCTCCGCCGCCAGCCGATCAGCAGCGGCCATCGCTTTCTTTACCATCCAGCCGACGGCCACAATGGTCACGTCAGTTCCTGCGCGTTTGATGTCGGCAACCCCAAGCGGCACAACGTATTCGCCGTCGGGCACTTCGCCCTTATCCAGCGTGAGCATATAGGAATGCAAATACACAACAGGGTTATTGTCGCGAATGGCTGCGGCCATCAAGCCCTTCGCATCAGCCGGGGTCGAGGGGACCACAACTTTCAGCCCCGGAATGCCCATCATCGTGTGATAAACGCAGTTGGAATGCTGGCCAGCCCATCCCGCGCAGAAACCGTATCCCGCCTTTAGTACGAGCGGCACGCTCACCTGCCCACCCGACATGTAGCGAAGCCGGGGAGCTTCGTTGATGACCTGGTCGAAGGCGACCAGCATGAATTCGCTCATCCACAACTCAACAATGGGACGCAACCCGGTCATCGCAGCTCCAACACCGATGCCAATCTCCGCGGTCTCCGAGATAGGCGCGATGCGCACGCGCTGTTTGCCGAATTTCTTGAGCATGGGATCGCGCTCAGTCATAGCCATGTTTTGGCCGTAGAAGATCACGTTAGGATCACGCTGCATCTCTTCGATAATAGCTGTGGCAATTGCATCGGCGTACATCATTTCTCTCGCCATGGTGTCCTCCTACGCGTAGACGTATTGCAGCGCTTCTTCGGGTGCGGGCAACGGGCTTGCCAGAGCGAACTGCACCGCATCTTCCACCTCAGCGCGAGCGGCGGCCTCAATTCGCTTAGCCGAGGGTTCGGTGAGCGCGCGATTTTTCAGCAGGCGTGCGCGAAAGCGTTTGACCGGATCCTTGGCCTTCCAATGCTCGAATTCTTTGCGATTGCCATACACTGCGACCGCTTCATGATCGGGAAATTGCGTCGACAGCGGAGGAACTGTGATTACATTACCGTGAGCGCTGAGTCGATAGAATTTTGTTTCGACCAGACTCGGACCTTTGCCGGCACGGGCACGATCGGCAGCTTTGGCGACGACTTTTTGGACAGCCACTGGATCTGTGCCATCCACGGTGACGCCGGGGATGCTAAAGGCATCCGCCTTCTTCGACAACGGATCGCCAGCCACGGCATTGGCATCCTCCAGACTGAAGTGCGTGTAAGCCTGATACTGATTGTTTTCGAGCACATAAACGATAGGAAGCTTCCACACTGCGGCCATATTGAGTGACTCGAAAAACGCTCCTTGTTTCGAAGCGCCGTCACCAAAGAAGCAGTAGACGATCTGGCCACTGTTCTTTACCTGCGCGGTGAGAGCAGCGCCTGTGGCATGGGCAATGGCCTGCCCAATGATTCCGGAGGTGCCAGGAAAATACCGCGATGGGTCAGACAGGTGCATGGAACCTCCAAAACCATGGCACAAACCGTCCCTGCGGCCGAACACTTCCGCCATGATCTTGCGCAGAGGAGTTCCGAGAACGACAGGGTATCCGTGACAGCGGTAACTGGGCATCACGATGTCCGCATCGTGACGCGTAGACAGCGCCCCGACGATGCTCGCTTCCGCACCGTCGCCCAAATGAGAATGCCCTCGGATTACACCAGGATGTTCGATGAACGTGCGCTTTACGGCCTCTTCGAATTCACGGATTCGGACCATCTGGGTGTACATCCATTGCAGTTGGTCGCTGCCAGTTCTTGCTTTTCGCGTTAGGGATTTTCCTGCTGTTTTTCGGGGCATTTTCCAGCCTCCTACTTCTTTCTTTGTGGAGTCTTCGCAACCGATTCCGTAATCTCGCAGAGTGGTTCTCCGACCGGGACCTCGTCAGTCTCCTCGGCCAAGAGCCTTGTGAGTGTGCCACTGAAAGGCGATTCCAGCTCGTAGCTGACTTTTTCGGTCTCCAACTCGACCAGCGGTTCGCCGATCTTCACGCGATCCCCTTCCTGTTTCAACCATCGCACCACAACGGCTTTGGTGGTGGTAACTCCGCCGGACTTGGGTACGACCACCGTTGGCAAGGATGCATCCTCGGCTCAGATCTTCACATCAGACTTTGTACTCCCCCACCTGGAGCTGATCCCACAATGTCTTGAAGTCCACGGGAGCAAACCTCAGCAGCTAAAGCCCGTGTCTCGCTCGGCCTAACCGGCCCGGCTGAAGCCGTGCCTTCCCAAATCCATTCATGAAGCCAGTGCTAATGCACTTGCCTTTCGGCGTGTTCCCAGTACGGGGCACGCATTTTCTTTCTATCGATCTTGCCGGCAGGGGTCTTGGGAATCTCGTCGCGAAATTCGACAGATTTTGGAGCTTTTACTCCTCCTAGTTTCTGTTTGCAGTGAGAAATGACAGTCGCCTCGCTTAAGGAAACGCCCGGACGAAGTACGACGAACGCCTTGACCGCTTCTCCCCAGTGGTCATGAGGAACGCCAATCACCGCGCACTCGTGAACCTCGGGCAGTGCCATCACCGCGGCTTCCACCTCGGCGCAATACACATTAAAGCCACCGGAGATAATCATGTCTTTCTTCCGGTCTACGATGTAGACGTACCCTTCTTCGTCCATATAGCCGACGTCGCCGGTATGGTGCCAGCCGTGAGCGCGGATCTCCGCCGTGGCCTCAGGCATCTTGTAATAACCGCCGCAGATCAGCGAACCCCGCGCTACGATTTCCCCGCGTTTACCTGCCGGAAGAATCTGGCCGACATCGTCCATGATGGCGAGGCGCACCGCCAAGGTGGGTCGGCCGCAACTGGCCAGCCGTTCCGGATGCACTCCCGCAACCGCTGCCGCGATGGTCTTGCCGTCGAGAAAGGTCAAGATCATCGGCGCTTCGGTCTGACCGTAGGACTGACACATGCATGGGCCGAAGATTTCCACCGCGTTCCTTAGTTTGTCTGGAGCCACTGGTGATCCCGCCAAAAGAAAACCGCGGAGGCTGGAATAATCAAAATTGCGCACTTCCGGATGGGCGAGCAGATTGTAAAGTGCGGTTGGAGGAAGATAGAGGTGCGTCACCCGATGGCGCTCAATATTGCGCAGTACTTCCAGCGCATCAAATTTGGGCATGATAACGTGGATCGCTCCCACCGAACACATCATGAACGCCAGGACGCCCGCAGCATGTGAAAGCGGGGCGGTATTGAGGCAGACGGGGTGTTCCACGTCGCCCCGCCAGTAGTGCGTGGCCATTTCCGTCATCGTGCCTAACGCGAGATTGGTGACGCGAACGCCCTTCGCCGGTCCGGTCGTTCCTCCTGTGGGCACAAGTCCAGCGAGCCGGTCAGGGTTGCCGTACGCGTCACCCCAATCCGGTTGCTCAGCGGCTGCACCACGTTCCATGAAAGCCTGCAAGGAGGGATTGCCGTCATCGTCGCGATCGAGGCAGATTATGCTGCGCAGCGAAGGTACACATTGCTTGATCTCGCGAATGCTGTCGCGAAATTGGCTGTGATAAAACAACCACGCCATTCCCACGTAGTTCATGTATTCGACGTTGGCGTCAATGGCGTTGCGGTAGTTGATCGGCACCCACACGGCTCCCGCCCGCATGATGCCGAGCATGCAAAACAGCACTCGCGCATCATTGTGCGAGTAGATGCCGGCAGGCTCCTGGTCGCGCAATCCGCTCGCCCACAGCGCGCGAGCTATATTTTCGGTCGCGGCGCGCATCTCGCGATAGGACCAGGAAGCGTCGCCATCGACAATGGCCGTGCGGTCGAGATTCGCATCGGCACCTTTATCGAAATAGTCGATCGCACGCATGAACAAGTCTCTGCTAATCAGGGAGTGAGGCGAACTTTGGCGAGACCGTAATCTTCGAAAAACCTTCTGGTCTGCATAGGCCCCGCCACTCCGTTTGCAATGAACCTGCAGATCCGACCGAACTGTGTCAGGCGCGCATGCGCGTCACCGCCGGTGCACCCCAGATTTCCTTGGCCGTTTCGGCAACCAGTCTTAACTTGGATTCCTGATCGGCCCGGGTCACTAAGTTCCCCTCAATGGTCGAAGCAAAGCCACATTGCGGACTTATTGCCAGCCGCTCCAACGGAATGAACTGCGAGGCTTGCTGGATACGCTGTTTCAGTTCGTCTTTGCTTTCCAGACTTGGCTTCTTGGAGCTGACCAGTCCTAAAACGACTGTACGATCCTCAGGAACCTGGCGCAGAGGTTCGAAGCCGCCCGAACGCTCGTCGTCATATTCAAGCAGGAAGCGGTGAAAGCGCGTCTTCTGAAATACCTTCGTAATTGGGCCGTAATCGCCTGAAGCGTAGAACCTGCTTTGATTGTTGCCGCGGCAAAGGTGCAGCCCGAAAATTACTCCCGCATGATTACCGATGATCGCATTGTCCATTTCGGTGGAAAGGTCGAGAAGACGGTCGGGGTCATTGCCGCGTTGGCGGTACCCCTCGCGTAACTGAGGATCCAGTAAAGCGGCGTATTGCGGTGAGTCAATCTGAATATATGTGCACCCAAGGCGAATTAGCTCCTCTACCTCATCCCGTAATATGTCGACCAGATCAGCCAGATAGCCGTCAATCTTCGGATAAGCCGCGGATGATTTCTTATTGTCGTAATAGGCGGCTGCCTGTTGCGCGCTGATCATTGTTGTTTTCGCGGGATGACTGGTGCGTGCCCGCAGGTAGGTAAATTCTTCCGCGCACAGGGGACGTTTCCGGCGAAGCTTGGAGACCACCACAGGACGTGGCTGTACCACTTCCTCACCTTTTTCATTGCGAAAAGGAATTGCCCAGCCCCCGAATTTATCGAAGCCCTCGACCGCGTCAATCAAGTGGCCATAGAATGCATAACGGCGCATCTCCCCGTCGGTCAGCACCGCCAGCCCCGCAGCCTTCTGAACCTCGACGGCTTCGTCAACCGCCCGGTCCTCAAGAGACTTGAATTCCGCGTGGCTGATCTGTCCGTTCTCATGGTGTTCGCGGGCTTCCTTCAAATACGAAGGGCGCAAGAGACTTCCAACCACGTCGCTTCGATACACGGGACCCTCCTTTTCAATGCTTTTCCGCGAGTGCATCCTCATTGCGACGAAAGATTACGTACGAGCGGATCGCGGCTGCATCATCGCGAGAGAGTTCTTTCGCAAAAGAGACCATCCCTTGCGATTGCAAATCGCCTCGCAACACTATCTCGAACCAGTTGTCATCTGTAACTGCGCTGCTGCGCCGCAAATCCGGCAACACTCCTCCGCTCACCGCGACATCTCCGTGACATTCGGCGCAATAGGCTTGAAAAAGCTTTTCGCCTTTGCGAATCGTTCCACGACTTGCTGGATTCGGTAACAGTGTCAATTGCGGCTGTTCTGCAGATTGCATAGGCGGCAGACTCGCCTTCCCCCCGAACTTGAATACCAGCATGCGGCTGACATTGCGCACTCGCCCGGAGGCGAAGGAGACTTCTCCCGCGGCCAACGGAAATACGCCACCCCAACCTGCGAGTACAGCAACATACTGCTCGCCGTCGATCTCATAGGTGACCGGTCCGGCCATGACCCCGGTTTGAGCCTGGAAAGACCACACCTTCGCGCCGTTGTTGGCACGATATGCTTCGAAAGTTCCGCTTGCTGTTCCTTCAAAAACCAAATTCCCCGCCGTCGTGAGCGTTCCGCCATTCCAGGGGCCAGGCCGTTCGATCGTCCAGGCAGCTTGCTGCCGCACTGGGTCCCAAGCCACGAGTTTTCCTTTCACCGTCCCGAGGATCGCCTTCTTCACCTTAGGATCTTGGGGCAGACCAGCCGCCACGACATCGATTCCGTAATTCGGCGCAAGCTTCTTCGCTTCGAAGCTGTCGGGCAGTTTGTATTTGAAGCCGGCATCATTAACCGGAATGTAGGCAAGACCAGTGATGGGACTATAAGACATCGGTTGCCAACTGTGGGCACCAATGGGTCCGGGCACGATCGGTGCAGGGTCTGTGCCTTGATATCTCGCGAGGGCCGTTTCTTGAGGGCGACCGGTTCTCAAATCGACTCCACTCGCCCAGTTTACGAACGTGTAAGGTTTGGCAGAGATCAGCGCGCCAGTCGTCCGGTCCAGAACATAAAAGAAGCCATTTTTCGGAGCCTGCATTAGGACTTTACGAGCACGTCCATCGATGGTGAGATTGGCGAGGATGACATCTTCGTCGGAGTCGAAATCCCAAGCGTCGCCCGGATCTTCCTGATAGTACCAGACGTAGTCGCCACTATCTATTTTGAGCGCAACAATCGAGCAGGTGAGCAGATTGTCGCCGCCCTTGGAGCTGCGAAATTTTTCGCTCCACGGGGTGCCGTTGCCTGTGCCGATATACAGCTGATCGAGTTCCGGATCATAGGCGATTGCGTTCCACACCGTACCGCCGCCTCCGAGCTTCCACCAGGCGCCGCTCCAGGTCTTGGCAGCTTTTGCGAGAATCGGACTCTCAAACGGCTTTGAGGGATCGCCTGGCACGGTGTAAAAGCGCCAGACTAATTTTCCGGTTTCACTTTCATATGCCGAAACGTAGCCGCGAACCCCGAATTCCCCGCCGCCGTTGCCGATGATTACTTTGCCCTTGGCGACGCGTGGAGCGCCGGTAATCGTGTAGCGGAAATTGGGATCGATGGTGAGCGTTTCCCAAATGCTACGGCCAGTCGCCGCGTCAAGGGCGATGAGACGACCGTCAAGTGTTCCGACAAAGATCTTGCCATTCCATGCTGCAATTCCGCGGTTCACCACATCGCAACACGCGTTCACTGCCCAGTTGCCCAGAACTTTCGGATCATAGGACCATATCAACTTCCCGGTAGCAGCGTTCAATGCGAAAACTTTGCTCCACGCGCTGGTGAAGTAGATTACGCCGTCTACAACGATTGGCGTTGCTTCCTGGCCCCGATTTGTGTCCAAGTCGTAGTACCAGGCTAATCCCAGCTGCGAGACGTTGTGATCGTTAATCTGATTCAGCGGGCTGAAGCGCTGCTCATCGTAGGTGCGGCCGTAGGTCATCCAGTTACCCGGCTCGCGATCAGCGTTGATGATCCGAGATTCGTTCACGTCTGCAGGTTTGACGGGGAT
>JASHPL010000186.1 GCA_030038125.1 Candidatus Sulfotelmatobacter sp. | reverse complement strand
CAGGGCATAGGGGCCGGTGGTAATCAACTCGAGGTCCTGCTTAACGGTTACGGAGCGGCTCCAGTTGCTGCCCAGGTGCCGGCGTGCCCAGACGGCGAAGAGAAGGCCGGCAACCGTAACGGCAGCTCCAATCCAAAAAGGCCAGAAGCCAGACGGCCAGAGCTGAAGGTAGAGCCAGGGCAGCGGGATGCGAGTTGTCGAGAGAAGGACGATCACGATGAGGAAGGTGAGAGCCCGCACGATGCCTGAGGCGGCCGGCTCGCGGCGTAGGGTGGTTTTGGCTTTCTTGGCGGCAGCCTGGATGATCTGCCAATACAGAAGAAAGGCGATCCATACCACGGGAAAAAAAGATTCATAGAACCAGAGCATTCGGCACCTCCGGGCGTAGTACTTGTTTTGAAGCTCTTCGCAGCGTTTACGTGAGCGAGAGAGGCGAACTATTTTATTTCAATTCTTCGAGCCGCCTCGCGAGAAAACGAAGCCCCGGTTCGTGCCGGTCCTTTTCCTGGCAATCTTTTTCTCGCCGATCTTTATCTCTGCCAGGCACAAGCAGGGCGAGAGCCTTTTCATACCAAGCGCACTGGCACCTGGTAAGGAATCGCCTTATTGCGGATGAGGATTTTGGCGCGCACGATGCGTTGGCCGAGCGTTGCCGGAGTAACCAGAAATGCCCGGGCAATCTCCTCCGTGGTCAGGCCGCAGATTTCGCGCAAGGTGAGCGCCAGCTGTTCTTCCGGAGGCAGAGCGGGATGGCAGCAGATAAAGATCAGACAGGCGATCATCTTCGACCTCTTCGTCTTCTTCAGCGGGGGAAGCTCCGTTGATACGCGCGATCCTCCGCTCAATGGCTACATCGAAACGGATGTTCGCAAGTCGCCCGAGTGAAATTGCAGCTACTTTTCGCCTCTCCAAAGCTGTTTCCGAGCGGAGAGCAACGGTAAGCCAACACGGTGGCTACGAGGAATATGTAATTTATCAGGCTCTCCGCAATCAGTACAGTCATGATGTTTGTGAGAGTCGGCTGCAGGATTCATGAACCGGTTAGGAGTGCTAAGGCTGCCAAAGCGTGGCGTCGCTGCATATCGCAAAGTCAACTCTGTTCCATCAGAGCGGCAGCGCGCTTGCCAACATTCTTGAGTATCACTTCAAGGCTATGAAGTTCTTCCGGGCCTAGTTCGGCGAACACCTCCTTCATCTGTCCGGAATGCTTTCGAAAGGCAGCAACGATGAGCTCCTGGCCGCGGGGAGTAAGCTCAACGATCCGAACGCGCCGGTCTTCGGCGCTCTCAACCCGGCTGACCAAACCCTTCGCGACGAGACGTTCTACAGCGATACTGATCGAACCTGGGGTTAGATCTACCATTCGGCCCATCGTATTAACGGGTAATGGTCCTTTATGCAGCAGGATCTCAAGCACGCCGAAATCCGAGAGGCCGAGTCCGGTCTCTTCAATCCCAGCGGCTGCGTACCTGGTCAGGGCGCGCATCGCCTTCATCATTACTAGCCAGGTGTGGTCGGTCATGCGTCGGGTCATAAAAAACCTGAATCTCTCGTGAGTATATCACCATCAATTGTATTGTTATCAAGATATATGACGCCAATGTAAAGGCGTCGACTGAAAAGGAGAACCAGCTATGAGAACCGCTTCTGTAATTGCTCGATATCTCGCGGGTGTGATCTTTCTAGTGATGGGGCTGAACGGATTCTTGCACTTCATTCCGTTTCCGCCTCCGCCGGGCGTTGCTGGACAGTTCATGGGCGCCCTTTATGTCTCGCACTACCTGTGGGTGATCTTTGCGTTTCAGGTCATCGCAGGTGCGCTCCTGCTGGCGAATCGTTACGTACCCTTGGCCGTGGCGATGCTGGCTCCGGTGGTCGTCAACATCCTTACTTTCCACGCCACGATGGCCCCGAGTGGGCTTCCCCTGGCGATATTTGTGGCTTTACTGTGGGCCGTGATTTTCATCGACGTGCGACCAGCCTTTTCCGGGTTGTTCCAGTCGCGCTTGCAACCGCGGGTTTGAACGCGAGAAAGGAAACAGGATATGACGCAAAAACTGACAGTCGTAGTGACAGGATCTACGGGTAAACAAGGCGGCGCGGTCGCGCGGAGCCTTCTTGAGCGAGGCCACAAAGTTCGCGCCATCACCCGCGAACCAAACTCCAACCAGGCGAAGTTGCTCGCGAAGGCTGGCGCGACGCTCGTGACAGCGGCGCTCGAAGACACTCCGGCAATCATTAAAGCTCTCGAAGGAGCGACCTCCCTCTTCGCGATGACGGTGCCGTCGGGGGGCACCCAAGCCGAGAGACGGCAAGGTATTGTCGCCGCCGACGCAGCCAAGGCAGCGGGTGTGCATCTCGTCTTTACCTCCGTCGGCAACGCCAACCGACAAACGGGCATTCCGCATTTTGACAGCAAGTACGAGGTGGAAAGGCACATCGCCAAAATCGGCGTTCGGGCAACGATTCTCGCGCCCGTTGCCTCCATGGAGAACCTCTATTTCATTAAGGAACAGCTTGCCAAAGGGATCTACGCGTCGGCACTCCCGCCCACACGGGCACTCGCACAAGTTGCCGTCGAGGATATCGGGACGGTCGCGGTTCGCGTACTCGAGGACGCCGGTCGCTTCACGGGCAAGCGCTACGATCTCGCAAGCGACGAGCTCATGGGGAATGACGCCATGGCCATTCTCTCGCGCGTCACCGGGCGCCCCTTTAGCTATTACCAGGTTCCGCTCGAAGTCATCCGCCAGCGCATGGGCGAGGATGCCGTCAAGATGTACGAATGGTTCGATCGCGTCGGTTTTGCGGTGGATCGCACAGCGCTTCGCCGTGAGTTTCCCGACGTCGCCTTCCACGACTTCGAGTCTTGGGCGAAAACGCAGGATTGGAGCGCGCTTCGGCCCAGCGCATAGCGGATCGAAGCGCACGGCACACTTACGGCACACCTTTTTCGCTCGAAGTAGTCCCGTCAGTTGATCTCTTGATTATCTGGCTCGCCTCTTGCCATCCGGACCGAAGGCCTCGACGTGATTCGGCACTTTCTTGTACTGCCCGCGATGCTCCTGATTCTTGCTGCTGTATTTGAGAAGAACTCCGTGGAGCTGTTTGATGTGGTTTTCCGTGATCGTAATGGACTCGAAATTCTCGAAAACCATGTCCATCGCATCAGCGTAGCCGGCCACCTCCTGCTCGTCGCGGCTCGCGAACGTCTTTGCCTTTACGCCGGAGAGCAGTTTCTCCACTTCCCGATCGCTGAGTTTTGCCCCTTCGATACGGATTGAGGACCCAACGCTCTCAATTGCGGCGATCCGCCTCAGGCTGGTGAGCTTTTCCGGCGCAAGCGACTCCATCACCTTCCAGCGCCCTTTGAACTCATCGATCTCGGCGATGAGCTTCAGGATTTCAGGCGTGATCGTGATGTTCCTGATCTCGCGGGTACGGATATCCATTTATACCCATTTTCACCCGATTGCCACCGGAACACAGGAAATATCCATTTGCGCCCATTTACATCCAGTGCGTTTAACTGGAAGCAAGGATTGTGGATAGGGTCGGCTGGGTTTGGAAGGACCCCGCCAGATGGCCTCGGCATCAGCAACAAACTATCCAGAATCTAACGACCTGCAAGAATTGCATAAAGGCTTGGTTTCTCCCAGCACGTTTCTAAATCTGGTCCCGATATTGCTCCAAAACAATTCGGACCAATTGACTCCGCGTGCGGACTCCCGTTTTTGAAAACAATTGCTGCAGGGTAGATTTCACAGAACCTTCAGAAACGCCTATACGGGCGGCGATTTCCTTGTTCGCGAGGCCCTCGAATACAAAAGAGAGGACCTGCTTTTCTCGGTCGGTGAATCGTCCAGTTTCCCCAGATGGCGGTGTTGCCGAAGCGCGCTTTAGTGCGGTTCCTAGTTGCTCCTGATCCAGCCAAACCTTCCCAGCCATAACGTCGCGTATTCCTTGCGCCAGGAGCGTGGCGGAATCGTGTTTGCGAAAGATCCCGGAAATACCGGAGCGGATTAATTCGGAAGTTGCGCTATCCTCGACC
>JASHPL010000185.1 GCA_030038125.1 Candidatus Sulfotelmatobacter sp. | reverse complement strand
AATCGAGGACCTGCCCTTCTGCCACCCAACCAACCCATATGTCGTGGCCGCGAGAACGGATTGATCGTCGTTCACCAGGAGCTGGTGAACTTGCGCCGCATGGTCGTGAGAATACTGGTAGGTAGTCACCTTGCCGCCCTGATAGTGCGCTAGGTCGCCGTTTAAGAGCCCCATCCAGATTCCTCCTGCTGGGTCTGCGGCAATTCGACGCGCCCCGGGCAGGTCCGGTTCAAGATGTAATTCCTTCACCTTCAGACCTTCAATCCGAATGAGCGTTGCGGGCGGTCCCATCACCGTCACCCAGATGCTATTTTCGGCATCTTCTGTAATCCCCCTGACCAGTCCCATCGGTCTACCATTTTGTCTCTTGACCTCGCGAAATCTTCCTTTCTCATAAACTGACAGAGTGTCATCAATGCCGATCCACATCTTGCCGGCGTGATCCTCCAACATCGATGTCACTTGAGATCCTGGCAAGCCTTGTCCTGTTCGAAGGCAAGACACCTTTCCATTCCGAAGAATGCTAAGAGCTCCTGCGCCGCCGATCCAAAGACTGCCATCACGCGATGCCAGAACAGAATCGATCTCACCACTGCACAGTCCCTCGCTGCTAGAGAAGCTTATGACTTTCGTATCGCTGAAACGATCTACTCCTTGAGACGTGGCGACCCATAGATCGCCTTCACGATCTTCGGTGAAGGACCAAACATCGTCGCTCGACAAACCCTTAGTGCTGTCAAAATGCTCGAATTCATTGCGATAGAGTCGATAGATCCCCCGATCGCGAGTTCCAATCCACAAGGCGCCTTCACGATCCGGATAGAGTGCCGAAACGACGAGATCACTACCGTCGAGCTCCGAAGTCTTGACAGGCCGCCAACGTCCTTCTATCAATCGTTGCAGACCCAGACCGAGACCGCGTACTCCCATTCCGACGAACAGCGTTCCGTCTGGCGCGAAGGCGAGCCCTGTTATCCCTTCCATCCCGGCGTTCCTATTCAGTCCTCGCAGCGGGATGAGGTTGGTCGAGCCGTTTTTCAACTGAAGAAGGGCAGTTTCCCCACCGACCCAGAGAGTGCCTTGTTGATCTTCAGCCAGTGCATCGCCTCCTCTTGCGAAAGGCACACCGTCGTTGACCCCACGGCATCGAACCTGTTCTCCCGATACCTCGCACAGTGGTCCCGTGGCCTGGTCGGCCTCGAGCTTCTGAAACCAAATATTTCCCTCGCGATCTTCGAGCAGAGACAAAACGCCTCCGGGAGCGCTCGTATAGTTTGTAAGTTCTCCGTTCTTCCAGCGACTTAAACCCGCGCGTGTCCCGATCCAGAAACTTCCGTCCCGTGTTACAAGAAGGCGGGTGATTTCGTTCGACGGGAGATGCTCGCCGTGCTCGGGATTCCAAGGGACGAAACGCACACCATCGAACCGCAGCAAGCCAGATTTCGTTCCGACCCAGACATAACCATCTTGCGTTTGTAGGACTGCCATCGGACTGCCAGTGAAAAAGCCGTCTTGTATCCTCCAAGCAGAATGTGAGTATTGAGTGACGTATTTGCCCGGATGGAGGGCCCAACTCAAAACAGGACAGAGCAACGCTAAAGCGAGGGACAGGCAGTACGAACCAGAGGTACTGCGAGTGGCTTTTCCGATGACTCGGTTCATTGACCGCTGCCAGCGTTTAGGAAAGTAGCTCGAAATTATGACTCAATTGCACGAGTCAAAAGGTTGTACAGGCTTTCTGATCCATTTTGACTGTCTCTCTATCTAGAGTAGAAAAACGCCACTTTGCCTGGCACATCAAAGTAGTCAGGCGTACACCTGTCGTTTTCTACAGGTAGTGAAACAGCTCAAGCCTGCATTAGGCCGCGTCGAATGGCGATGGTAACGGCGTGCGTACGATCATTCGCTCCCAGCTTTCCCAACATATTCTTGATATGGAAGTTGACAGTTGTTTCAGCAATTGCCAACTGATCGGCGATCTGTTTATTTCGATAGCCTTCCCGAACCAGACGAAGCACTTCCAATTCGCGAGCCGTAAGATCCTCCTCGCCTAAATGTTCTGCCAGGCGCGCTGCGACCTCAGCTGGAATGTGCCGTCGGCCTGCGTGCACCGAGCGAATCACGCCGAGCAACTCGTCTGTGGGCATGCTCTTTAGGATGTAGGCTGCGGCGCCCGCTCGCATCGCACGTTGAATTTCTCCATCACCGTCAGACGTAGTTAGCATGATGATACGGGCATTCGGAAATGTGCCGCGAATGGAAATCATCGCGTCGGTCCCATTGGTTCCCGGAAGCCGTAAATCCATCAGTGTGATATCGGGTCTGTGTTGCTTGAATTCGGCCATCGCCTGAATCGCGTCGGTCGCCTGTCCGACGAGGCACATATCGGGCTCTTCAGAAATGATGGCTTTCAAGCCCTGACGGAAAACTGGATGGTCCTCAACGGTCAGAATCCGAATCGGAGCGACCGGCATATCTTTCCCCATTTCTAGTAATTGTAGTAGCTTGCCAGACTCCCCGCCAAGGCCGTGTCCGATATCGTCCGTCGAAGCTCACATGAGTTCGAGGCCCTGCTCGATCTAACAGGGACAATCCTGCCCGACCTGGGGTGGGCCCCGGATATCAACCTTCGCTACATTGGGCTACTCTTGTCGATTCCTCACTGGCAAGAGGTCGAATGAGTTAAAGCGAGAGAAAATTTATGAAAGCCGTCGGCTATAAACAATCACTTCCCATCGCGAACCCGGAGAGTCTACTCGATGTGAATCTTCCCGAACCGGTACCCGAGCTGCATGACCTTCTAGTCGAGATCAAAGCGGTTTCCGTAAATCCAGTCGACACAAAGGTACGCCGATCAACCAACCCTTCCGCCGGCGAGATCAAAGTGCTCGGGTGGGATGCCGCCGGTATTGTGCGCGAAACTGGTCGTGACGTAACCCTCTTCCAGCGTGGCGACAAAGTCTGGTACGCGGGATCGATCGCAAGGCCTGGCACGAATGCTGAGAGGCACATCGTAGACGAACGCATCGTCGGTCGAATGCCATCATCCCTCACTTGTGCGCAAGCAGCGGCTCTGCCTCTCACTTCGCTGACCGCTTGGGAACTTCTGTTTGATCGGCTTCAAGTACTTCAAAATCCTTCATCCGTCGGCAACCAGTTGCTGGTTATCGGAGCGTCGGGTGGAGTGGGATCCATTCTCGTCCAGCTTGCACGAAGACTAACCAAGTTGAACATCATAGGAACGTCCGATCCGGCGAATGAGCAGCGCGTTCGCGAACTGGGCGCGCATCATGTCATCGGTTACGACGGATTGCCGGAAGAACTGAAAAGAATCGGAATTCCTTCAGTCGCTTACGTTGCGAGTCTGACTCACACCGATGCACACCTGAAGGAGATTAGCGAAGTTCTGTTGCCTCAGGGTCGCCTTGCGATTATCGATGATCCCGTCGGCCTCGATACGATGATTCTCAAGCAGAAATGCATTTCCGTTCATTGGGAGTTCATGTTCACGCGCTCGCTCTTTCAGACTCCCGACATGATCGAGCAGCACAAAATCCTCAACAATGTCTCCGAATTAGTTGACAAAGGAGATGTCGTATCGACTTTCGGCGAAAGTCTGGGGCCGATCACAGCAACAAACCTGAAACGTGCTCATGCGCTGGTTGAAGGCGGACGCGCCCGCGGCAAGATTGTCCTTGAAGGCTTTTAGCCGAGTCGCGATCGGTGATCCGCCTGTCGCCTCCTGGCGGTTCACTTTCACTCGACCGAGGCTTGTTCTCCATCACTGCTACACTTCGGCTAAGAGCAGCCGTCTATTGCCTGGGGCTGTGCCCGAGTTATCAAAAAGCGACCCTGACATCCAGAAATCCGCCGCGATAATGAGGTAGAGTCTCTAGATGGCAAAGCGCGCACAAGCCCGACGACGTCCTCGCAAAGCCAAGCCCGGTACCAAGGGACTCGATCCCGCACAGTGCAGGCTAGAGCAGTCAGAAGGATCGGCCGCGGAAGCCGCAGAAGCAGTCGAGAAGGCTGGGGGCTGTGTGGTGGGTCAATACAAGGAGCCCCTCGGCGGTCATCCCACCCTACTTTCCATTCTTCCCATCGGCAAGATCGAGCCCACTCCGTTTCAACGCGATCTCTCCGACACTCACCACAAACGTCTCGCGGACGTCATTAATAAGACAGGATATTTTCTCGACCCGCTCATCGCAGTCCTTGCGCCCGGTGGCGGCGGCTTCTGGACCCCCAACGGCCGGCATCGCCTCGGGGCCATGCGTCGCCTTGGCGCTAAATCCATTACGGCACTGGTCATCCCGGAACGCGAGGTTGCGTGGCAGATCCTGGCTCTGAATACGGAGAAAGCACATAACCTCAAAGAGCGCTCACTAGAGGTCATACGGATCTACCGTGGCTTGGTCGACGAGGATGGCTCGCGGCCCGAATCAGGATTTGCCTTCTATCTCGACCAGGCTGCACTCGTCACTTTGGGAGTCTGCTACGAACGAGTCAGCCGCTTCGGTGGCGGCGCTTACCATCCAATCCTTCGCCGCCTTGAGGAATTTAGCGACGAGTCAATGCGCTCTGCGCTGACGCAGCACGAGAATCGGGCCACGATGGTGCTCGATCTCGAGGAAAAGGTCGCCGCCGTGGTCAAGAAGTTGAAAGAGCGCGGATTGGTGAGCCCGTATTTGCGATCGTTTGTTGTGGCCCGCATCAACCCGCTGCGATGGATCAAAGGC
>JASHPL010000018.1 GCA_030038125.1 Candidatus Sulfotelmatobacter sp. | reverse complement strand
GATTTCGTAGCCCAGGGAAAAGTGAAAACGATTGTGGAGGCATATCCATTGGCTGAGGCAGCGAAGGCCTACGACCGCGTGGCGCAGGGCAAAGCGCGATTCCGCGCCGTCTTGACGATGTGATCGCGGACCAAGCAAGTCGGCCGCGTCTGAAGCATGTAGTAGCTCGGCCGATACCGAAACCCCGCTTCAAGACTATTATCCCAACCACTGCGGATTTTCGTACGTACCATCAAAGTGATGGCTGGTCTTGTAGAGTTCGTATTGGCCAGACTGGGCGACTTTGGCGGTCTTCGCAAGAAGGATTGAGACCTGTTCCTTGCTCATCGGCTGGAAACTGCGCGCCGCATCCAAGGCCTGTTGCAGAATTTTGAGCGAATCGCAACCGGTGATCACGACACTGGTCGGAAGGTTCATGGAGTAGTGCAGACATTCCACTGCACTCACCGTGTTGCTTTGAAGTATGGAATGGTCTCCCATCGGCTTCATGCCTAACACACCAATATTTCCTTTCAGCAAAACAGGAAGCACCTTGGCCTCGAAGCTGCTGAAGTGATGGTCCATGACGTTCAAAGGCATTTGTACCGTGTCGAATGTGAAATCATGAGAACTGGCAGCAGCCAACATCTTCAGGTGAATCTCGGGGCTCTTGTGCCCCGTGAATCCAATGTAGCGTACCTTCCCTGCAGTCTGAGCTTGCTGGACGGCCTCCAGTGCGCCTCCGGAGGCGAAGATGCGATCCGGGTCCGTATCACGAATGACCTCGTGGAATTGCAGAAGATCAACGTGATCGGTCTGCAAGCGCTTTAAAGATTCATTGATCTGATTCGCTGCCGTTGTCTTGTCCCGGCCGTCGATCTTCGTCATTAAAAATGCTTTCTGCCGATAGCCGTCGCGGAGCGCGTTGCCCATCCGGATCTCGCTTTCTCCTCCGTTGTAATCCCAGCAGTTGTCGAGAAAGTTGATGCCTTCCTCCAAGGCAGTGCGAACGATGCGAATGCTTTCCTGTTCCTCCAAGCCCGGGCGCGCAAGGTGATAACCGCCAATCCCCACAATAGAGACCTTCTCTCCGGTATGGCCCAGGTTACGATATGGAATCCGGTTTTGCATGTCAGCGAACATCGGTTGACTGGAACTTACACGCATCATGGCAGCGGCCGCAACCTCAAGGAACTCTCGCCTCGTGCTCATTATCTTAACCTGCGCGGCAAACTATGAACGGGTGCCCAACTGCGTTCTGGTGAGCAGAGCATACTGTAATGATTATTCGGCGCCGTTCACCGTCGACTGAATCATGAAGGATATCTCTCCAACGTACGCACTATCGGATTTGTCGAATCCTGTTCTTGTGCTCGGGATTCCATCTCCCGGATGACGATCGAGAAATCCTGGTCAGGACCAAAAACAGATGCATCAGAATTGATTCGGAAGGCCGCCTCTGTCGCTGGCAGTTCCAGCCTTAAGTTTGAAGCAATTTCGAGAATCAGGCGAAAGTCTTTGTTCATCAGCCGCAACGGAAATTGAGGACTGTAGTCGTCGTGGACAGCTCGAAGGAGCTTGCCTGAATGAGCCGGAGCCACAACGGCTGTCTTCGATAAGACAGTCAGTAGTTGTTTGCGATCCAGTCCCTGTTTTTCACCCAATGCACAAGCCTCTGCGATCGCCTGCATACCGACGCCGAGCAACGTGTTCACAACCAGTTTCGCTGCTGTTCCCGAACCCGATGGACCAAGCAGAAAATACTGCTTCGCAATCGTCTCGAAAATAGGCTCGACCGCGGCGAATATCTCTGCCTCGCCACCTCCTAATAATGTGACCATCCCCTGTTCCATCACGGGAGTGCTTCCGGAAATTGCGACGTCAAGTACATGTATGCCGCGATCACCGCCCTGACGCGCTAATTCGCGGCTGGTCTCGGGGCGAATCGTACTCATCTCGATAATGATCGCGCCCGTAGCCGCATAAGCAAGGATTCCGTTCTGACCCAGGTATACTCCCTCGACCGCCATGTCATCAGTCAGGCAGGACAAGATGATCTTAGCCTTGCTTGCCAAGTCCGCAAGACTGTTGGGTACGGTCGCGCCATCCGCGATCAAGCTTTCGGCTCTTGTGCGGTCAGAGTCGTACACAGTTACGTTGTAACGGCGGGCCAGAAGCCGTCGCACAATCCGACTGCCCATCGCGCCTATTCCGATGAATCCGAGTTGAGTGCTTGCTTCGATCCGATTCATGATTGCTCATTTCATTTCACAGCAGGATACCTGATGATAAGTGCACCTCTAGGCTTGTAAATCGGGTGCTTCCTATATGTGATACAGCAAGCCTCTCTCCAAAACGTTTGTGTAGGCTGCACAACAAACCTGAGATTACCTGGGGCTTTTTTCAATCAAATACGAGTGGCTGGATGGTTGGTTAAATAGGTGTGGTGTCGGTTCATGACACGTGTCAACCGTTGAAATCGAATGAGCAATCGATGATTTGCGCAAAGTAAGCGATTTTCAACCAGAGATGAGGACTACGGTTGTGGTCGATAACTCTGACGAAGTATCCGGCCACGAAACTCCTATGTCGACATTCGGGCGTGTCTGTCCGTAAGTTGACACTCCTGAGCGAAGGATGAAACACAGGCTTGGGATCCTCGATAGATATGAAATCGTTAGATGGCATGAAAGCTGCTCGGGCAAAAGAGATCGATCTGGTTGGCAAGATGGAGTGCGGGACGAAAGGCGCTCGAGCTCAAGTGTTGCATAACTTCTCAGGTGTATAAGGTATTGTGTAACGTGTACTATTCCGGTTAGCATCTCACGGATTGTCTCGGATGCACGCTGGTTCTTCAATGCCGGCGGCACGGTTCGGATTTTGACCGGGTGATTCTTTTTGGGTGTACGCCTAAAGGGTTCTACTCGACCACCCGCCTAGCGTTCTCTATACGACCAACAAATCTAAATTAGGCCCTGTTCTTTGGCGCTAGTAGGTGTCCGCGCGCCTAAGAGGGCGGCTCGTCTACTCCTAGGAGTGGGGAAAGGAGGCACTCGTGAAATCCTCACGAGTTATTGCTGTTTTCGCAGCCTGCGTAATTATCGCAATTACGCTTATCAGTTCTTCGCGGCGCCTTTTTGCACAAGGTTCACAGGCAACCCAACCGTCGTCCAATCAGGTTTACAACCCCTATCCGCCTGGCATTCTCCCGTCGAACCTGAATGCAGAGCTCATGAGGGTAGAGACGGAAGTAGACTTCGTCGAAGCCAGAGCAATGGCCCGCTGGAAAGCATTGAAACTTCCGACTATCTCCAATAATCCCCCGGTCCTTGAGGATACAGGAACGGAGGCGATCGAAACGCTGGGCGAGTTGATGAATTTTGATAGAACCATCTCACCCAAAAAAAACTCAGCCTGCGCGTCGTGCCATATGCCTTATGTCGCTTTTAGCGGCCCGATTCCATCGGTGAATTTGACGATGGTTGCCTATCCGGGTACGGAACACTTCCGGGCAGCCAAGCGAACCGCGCAGCGATATACATATGCCCCGTTCTTCCCTGTCCTCCAGTACAACGCAACACAAAGTGCCTTTTTTGGCGGAAACTTCTGGGACTCTCGCGCCACCGGATATCAGATAAGAAATCCCGACGCCAACCAGGCGCAAGGGCCTCCTGTCGATACGCTGGAAATGGGCAATCCGGATCTCGCGTGCATTGCGTATAAGCTTTCCAAAGCTCCGTACAGGTCCTTGTTCGATGCGGTATGGGGAGCGGACGCACTCAACATCAACTTCCCCCCGGACACGGCAGAGATCTGCGCCACTCCTGGGGGCGCTGCGGTGTTCGGCAGCAATATCTTTCCGGTTCAGCTGAGTCCGGCTGATCGCACCAAAGCTGAAAACGTCTATGACCATTGGGGTCAGTCGCTCGACGCCTACGAACAGTCGGTGCAGGTGAGCGCTTTCACTTCGAAGTTCGACGCCTACCTGGCCGGCAATTACACGTTCACGCCTGACGAGGCGGCGGGATACAAGTTGTTCGACGGCAAGGGAAATTGCAACTCGTGCCATCTCGATGGCCGGTCCACCGCACCCACACCGCCGCCGCCGGAAGGCAACGCTCCTAACGGCGTAGACACCGGTGCCACGGCACTGGTCACTCCACTGTTCACCTGCTTCGGCTCAGCCAATCTTGGCCTGCCCCTGAATCCCAGGATCGCGCTGTATTACGAGACCAAACCAGATCCATACGGATTCACTCCTAATCCCGCGGGCTTCGGCTATCGAGATTTAGGATTGGGATCATTCCTGAGAAGCACCAACGGCAACGTCGCCCCTGGTACGTGGGCCAGCCCCAATGCGAGTTGGAGACAATACGCGCCCATTAATGACGGACGAATGCAAACTCTGACGGCTCGCAATGTGGCTATGACGCCATACGCTTGCACGGCCGGTACGGAAGCACCTGGACCCTATTTCCAGAAGGAGTTCTTCCATAACGGTTACATCAAGAGCCTGAAGCAACTGGTACATTTCTACAACACACGCGACGTATACAAATACGACGTCACTTCTGGTCATTGCCCGGCGGGAACGACGGAAAAAGTCGACTGCTGGCCTGAGCCAGAGGTTCCAGCCACCAAGGATATGTCCGTAGGTGACCTCATGTTGACGGATCAAGAGGAGAGTCAGCTTGTCGCCTTCCTCGAAACGCTAACCGATGGGTACACGCAACGATACCCCAACCGGGATGCTTTCGCGGGTGAATGCATGAGGGGCGGCTCGGCTGCGACTCAGGGGAACGATTACCTGATCCCCACTCCGCCGCTACCACCGTGCGAATCGGCAGTCTGTGATGTCTCGCCCTTACCGACATCGCCGGCGCCATAACGCCGAGAAAGAAAGGCGCAAGGCGGCACAAGTGGAAAAACCGAACACAGATGCATGGGGGTCGACCCAAAGCCCCCATGCACTGCTTACCAGTGTGTCAATGAGAAGCAGACCTATTCGGCCGGAGGATTGTCAATGAAAAAATTGCATCTGCAATTCACGATCACGATTATAGCGGGCTTGCTGCTCCATTCAATATCGGTGGTAGGGCAGTTGGCTCCCAGTACCAGAAAAGCAGCGAGCGTTCGGATCAGTCACGGTCCAGAGATAGAACGGGTTGACCCCAAATATGCGATTGTCAGGTGGATAAGCAATAACCCCGGAGGAGATCCAGAGCATTTCGGTGTCGTGCACTACGGCACGGATCCGAAGAACCTTAGCGAGACAGCGAAATCTCCAAACCGGTTGAACCCGGGACATCCTGATACTATCTTTCGGGTGCAACTCCTCAAGCTCCAACCTAGAACAACTTACTACTACATGGTTGACTCGGAGGAAGCCAACGGGAATAGCGACGGTGTGAAGAGTCCAGAAAGGAGCTTCACCACGCGCTGAAAATCTTAGGAAGGACAGTCTAGGCTCATCGATCGAAGATAGCTGCGATAGTCGTGGTCGATTGCTTCACTTGTAAGCTGAGGTAGAGGTGTACCCAACTGTTCTGAAAGAACCGGAGTAACTGCGTGCACCGCACGTGCAGCCATCGGATACCATCGATTGATCCAGTCCTGGATTGTCTCCTTGTTGGAAACATTATCCTCGGTAGCCATTCGAACCAGGGACTCGCTCCACTGTCGGTGCCACTGACAATCCTCGCCCAATGAAAAAAATATCTGTCCGAGTAAGTAGTCGTCTTCACGAACGGCCAGATCGCTCAAATGCTTCATAAAAAGTTCATCCACCAGAGGCTTAACAACCAAATTTAATGCGACGAACGACTCACTCCAGTCGTAGGCAACTAGCAACTTCTCAATCACCTCGCGTAACGGCTGCCACATGGGGTCTGTCTGCCACAATGTTCGGCTGTCAGCCCCGAATCCCGGGTAGATTTGCTGCAACTGCCGGATGCGATAAGCGATCCGCTGAATGCGCCGCATTTCGTCGGCCGATTGCAGTGCGGCTGTGATCGTGATGCGGCCGCTCGGAGCCATTTGGCCGAAATAGGACGCGATCATTTGAAAACCGTGGCCGGGATACCGAAAAGGAGCAACGACACGTGCGAGAAAATGCAGCCATGCAGGACGTAGGTGAGCATCGTAACCTGTTCGCTCGATTTCATCCAGGATTCCGTCGACGAAAATCTCTTTGTCTCTTTGTATGTCTGTGTACTTTGTGTAGGTCGTTTCCCGTGGGTCGTGAAACTTCTCCCAAGAACTACATACCAGCGGTGACTCTTGCTGATATCTCCGATACCAGTCCTTCAGCGGAACGTCGATCTCAAAGCGCTTTCCGGTAAAGCCCTCCCCTGTGTAGCACAGGAGTTTTGAAGTCACGATCTCATATTCGCTCGGCAGCCGCCTTTGTTGCAGAAGATGCCAGTAAGTCTTTTGTTGAGGCATATATCATTCCCCAAGAACATCAGGCTGGGCCTTGTTCCTTAAGTGTGATTACGCGTGTGCCCAAATCGCCAGGTTGCGTCATCCTGGTTCAGCTGAAGTGAACCCTTGAAAGCTGACATAACCGTCTCCAGTTCGCCCGGGAAACGGAACGGACGCCCGAGATGCTTTTCAATGGCAGAACGCGTCACGGTACAGCATTGAGGCACAAGCACTCTCAGGTAGGCGCCGCGGTCGAGAACCATGACATCCTGATTCAGATCCTTGATCGCCGCGATAATCGCGTTTGCGACGCTTCCAGATTGGAGAACGGGACCGACGCGGTCGTAGACGTCTCCCCCCTGTTGCGTCATTGTCCTGCTCCTCCTCTTTCTGAAAAACTTGCGTTGGCAGGCGCATCTATGTCGACGAAGATGTTTTCTCCGTCGAGTCTGACAGGGAAACCCCTCAGACAGGTGTTCTGAGGATTCACTCCAACTCCGGTGCAGACATCGAATTCCCAGAGATGCCTCGCACAACGAAGAGTCCTCCCTGTGAGTGTACCTTCACTCAAACGACTCTTCTGGTGGGGACACACATCGGCATATGCGTAAATGCGATCATTTATGTTGACGACCAGAACCTGTTCGCCATTCAGTTCTACTGCCATCATTTCCCCGCTCCAGAGGTCGTCAATTTTTGCAATCTTCTGAAAACCCATTACTGCTACCCTGCGATCACATCAAACCGGTCCAGAGCTTGTAATCCTGCCTGCGCGACGGTGATCGCTGTATCCATTGTTTTGTGGTTGTAAACGACGCGAACCTGCTTTCTGCCTGCAACTCGAAGGCTCGCGGCATCCTGAAGCTTTCGCGCTAGTGTTTGGAGGGTGTCGTTCTCTTCGGCCAGAATCAAAAGACCGATGGTATCACCCTGTAGAAAACCATAAAGAGGAATAGGCATAAATGGACGTCCCAAGGCTACGCGGCGGATTTTTTTCGTGGCCCGAGCCACGCGTAACTACCATGATGCGCGTCTTTGCCCCAGGTTTCAGGAGTCAGCCTGAAATATTCTGTGAGCAACTTAGGAAGTTCAGCCGGCGCCTCTCCCGATAAGACGCGCTTCACGACATCCTGGTGATTGGCGTACCTTTCAGGTTCGCGCCGAAATATCCATTCACAAGGCTCCGAACAAAAGATGTACTTGCGTCCATCGTGAGCCAAGACCCGCGCCGTATTGTGGCGCGGCGTGCCGGCGCTCAGCGGCAACTGACATAAATCACAGAAAGTTGGCATTGCGGTGCCGTGCACGGCCAATTCATTTTCAGGTCCGGGCCCCACCGTTCTCCAGCGCTCGCTGATTTGCTCCCAGACCGCATCCATGTCGTCCCAATACTTAGGATATTTCTGGCGCAGCCATTTCCGCTCTGCAGGCCCCGGAATCACAAAGTTGAACCACAATGTCGCGCGGTAGCTATACGCGCTGGCGTAGATCATATGGTGATAGATATCAAGCTCGTCGATGACAAGATCCCAGTACCATGGCTTCTTGAGTCCGAATTCATCCAAAGTGCGAAGAAACTGGTCGATGATCCACTCTTCCATGAACTCTTTGAATGAATAGGGTCGCTGATCCAGTGCGGTCAAATAATCGATGGAAAGCCCCGTTAAAATCGAAAAGATTCGCCAGTTCCGCCAGAACCATTTGTCGACCAGGTATTGCACGTACTCGGGATCGTGCTTCATAACGGTTTCTAGAACAGGGTGTCCGATTTGGGCATGCCTGGCCTCATCCGTCTGAATGCTGGTCACCATTCTCTCGAACATGTGGTCGTTCGATTCGCGAGCGAGCGATGCCAATCCTACGAATTGCAGGTTGGTGAAACCCGTTTCCAGGACAAAATTGGTGGCGATGTGGAACTCGATCGCGTTTTGCCCAACCGTCAACTCATCGAAAAAGTGCCGTGCCGCGACCGCGAACCAATTGTTTGTATGGTAGAACTTGTGCGTCCAGTCGAACTGCGAATCAAATCGAACCAAGTGATGGAAGAGAAGCAGCGGGATCTGGGTGTGGCGATATTCGTCCAGCGCTCCAAAGGTTGCCATAGTTCGCCAGGCGCTGTCGCGGCCAAACCGCGCGCCTCTCAGGTTACCGATCACGCCAGTGAACTCCGCGAGGGGCAATGCGGCCGCGTGAACTTTCAAACTGTTCATCCAGGGCGTAGCCAATTTCTGCACATCTTCTATACGGCCGACGGCGTCGCGAACCGCGTAGACAGCCATGTCTTTTTCGTACTGGTTGTCGACATATTCCCGGTAAGAAGTCTTAAATGATTCTTCCCAATCCTTCCATTCTGAATGAGGCAACCACGGACGCCCGCTAATTACCTCGGGAAAGACTTCCTCTTCCCGCACGTACGAGTAGTCCCAATCCAGTTTCCGGGCAAGAGGCAACCAATCGTCTCTGCTGAGCATGTTTTCTCCTCACGATAAGCGAGGTCGGCTGGCTGATAGTTCGTGAGTCTTATCGCTTGCGGCGAATTGGAAATGAATCGAGTTTGCGGTAGCATACGCTTAAGGCCGTTATTACGTCAATAATCGTCGCTCAGCTTCGTTGAGCGACCTCACTTCTTCCGCTCGGTTCAGGGGAAACGCCGATGAGAGACTCACAGTCCAGAATCACTCATGTTCCGCCGGACGAAGTTTTCGAGCCAGGCTCGGCACCTAGTCAAGTTCCTGGGGATCCAGAGACCAGCGAGTTTCACCTGTGGAAGGTCCTGTTCGAGCAAACTCCCGAGGCGGTGGCTGTCCTCAGCCTGGACGATCGTGTGCTTCGCATCAACCAGGAATTCACACGCATGTTCGGTTACGAGCCGGACGAAGTCTTGAATCGCCCTATCAACGACCTGATTGTTCCTGAACCGCTGTATGAGAGTGCACGAGCATTTACGCGCATATTGAGCGAGGGCGGTCGTATAGAAGTCGAAACCATTCGCCGGCGCAAGGATGGCGCGGACGTTTCGGTCTCGCTTCTCGCGGTTCCAGTCTCGACGGCTTCCGGCAAACAACTCGTGAATTACGCGATCTACCGCGATATCACGGAACGCAAACGTACTGAAGCGCAGCTACGCGAAAGTGAGGCTCGATTCCAGGCAATGGCCGATAAGGCACCTGTGATGATCTGGACCACCGGGACGGACGGGCTTTGCAACTATTTCAGCAAACCGTGGCTGGACTTTACCGGCCGGACCATGGAACAGGAAGTTGGCTTGGGATGGATCGAAGGCGTGCATCCGGATGATGTCCAAGGTTGTTTCGACGGATTCTTGCCTGCATTCCATGCGAGAAAACCGTTTCGCATGGAATATCGGCTCAAGCGAGCGGACGGAGAATACCGGTGGGTCATCGAGAGTGGTGTTCCGCGATACACGGGTGCGGGAGAATTCGCCGGCTATATTGGATCCAACATCGACATTACAGACCGCAAACGTGCGGAATCCCTTCTTACGGGAGAAAAACGGGTCCTCGAGATGTTGGCTAGAGGCGATTCACTCGCTGAAATGCTTGACAGCCTGTGCCGGTTCGTGGAGGAACAAGCTAGCGGCGTTCTGGCCTCCATTTTGTTGCTGGAAGACAATCGCTTGCGGCATGGTGGCGCTTCCAGCCTTCCCAGGGCCTATATGGATGCGATCGATGGTGGTGGGATTGGACCATCCGCCGGTTCCTGCGGGACCGCTGCGTACCGTGGCGAACAGGTGATTGTGGAAGATATCGCAACCGACCCGTTGTGGGCAGATTACCGTGAGCTGGCTTTATCCCATGGCCTGCGCGCGTGTTGGTCAACACCCGTTTTCTCGTCAGGGCGCGAAGTCATCGCCACGTTTGCCATGTATTATCGCGAGCCCAGGCGCCCGATCGCTCGGGACCAGGAGATCATCGAACGGATCAGTCACTTGGCCGGAGTTGCCATTGAACGAAAACTGGCGCAAGACGCTCTGCGACGCAGTGAAGGGTACCTTGCGGAAGCGCAGAGGCTGAACCACACGGGCAGTTGGGCATATGACCCTGCGACAAAGAGGGCGCTTTACTGGTCCGACGAAATGTTCCGTATGTCTGGATTCGATCCGCGTCAAGCTCCACCGACGAGCGAAGCGTTCCTGGAACGAGTCCACCCGGAGGATCGCAAAGGCGCGGATGAAGCGATGCGCGATGCAGCGCAGGAGAAGACGGAATACGAGCACGAACATAGAATCATCCTCCCCGATGGAACGACGAAACACATCCATTCCATCGGACATCCGGTGCTGAATCGCTCCGGAGATCTTGTGGAATACGTGGGCTCGATGGTGGACGTTACGGAACGAAAACGGGCTGAAGAAGAACGCGAAAGATTACACCAGTTGGAAGCAGACCTCGCCCGCATCAATCGTGTGAGCATGATGGGAGAGTTGGCAGCATCGTTGGCTCATGAAATCAAACAGCCGGTCTCCGCAGCCATCCTGGATGCGGGCACCTGCTTGGAGTGGCTAAAACGCGAACAGCCGGATATCGATGAAGCCCGCCTTGCTGCCGGAAGAATGATCCAGGACGTAACCCGTGCGTCGGAAATCATCACTCGGGTTCGCTCCTTGTTCAAGAAGGGTGAACCCCAACGAGAACTGATCGAGGTTAACGAAGTCATTCGCGAAATGATTGGCCTTCTGCGTGGAGAAGCTGGGAGATATTCGATCTCCATTCAAACCGAACTTGCCGATGAGTTGTCCGCCATTAGCGCCGACCGGGTACAAGTGCAGCAGGTCCTGATGAACCTGATGCTTAACGCCATCGAAGCGATCAAAGAAAAGGGCGGCGACGGAGAACTTACCATCACGTCACGACCGAGTCCCGATCACCACGTACTCGTGTCTGTAAGCGATACCGGGGTGGGATTGCCTTGTGAGCGGACAGACAAGATCTTTGATGCATTCTTTACTACCAAGCCGCAAGGAAGCGGGATGGGATTGTCGATTAGTCGATCCATCATCGAATCGAACGGAGGCCGGTTGTGGGCGATCGCTAACCCAAAGCGGGGCGCAACATTTCAGTTTACCCTTCCCAGCAAAGCCAAAGCAGCCTGAGTTTGAAAACCCATTGGCGCCTAAACTGACCTCTTCAGGAATTATGGTGGCTGCGTAGAACAGGTGGATACTTGGTACTAGGGATAGATGAGGCCCTCAGTTCAATTTGTCGGATCGAACCGAGAGCCCCGAACAACGGTCAGCCTGCCTTATCGTGATGCGATCAACTCGGGGACCTCGGCAAGGCGTTCATATTCTTCCTGACTTAGCTTCAGCGAGGCCGCGCCAACGTTTTCCTCGAGATGCTCAATCGAGCTAGTGCCCGGGATCGGCAGCATCACAACGGACCGGCGCAACAGCCAGGCCAACGCTACCTGCTTCGGGCTCACGTGATGCGAATTTGCGATTTCGCTGAGCACGTCACCGGCAACTTTGCCTGCTCCCAAAGGAAACCAGGGAATGAAGGCGATGGCATGGCGATCACAATAGTCCACAACGTAATCCCATTCACGATCGGCAAAGCTGTATCGGTTCTGGACGGAGACAATCGGAACAATCTTGCGTGCGCGCTCAATATGCTCACGCGTGACATTCGACAATCCAACCAGCCGAATCTTGCCTTCCTCTCGCAATTCTGCAAGTGTCTCGACCGAGGCTTCGAACGATATCACAGGATCCGGCATGTGCAGCTGATAGACATCGATGCGATCGACCCGCAGTCTCTTGAGGCTGCCTTCGACGGCATCCCGCAGGTGTGCCGGGCTGGCATCGTGTGTCCACTGATTTGGGCCGGGCCGATTCCAGCCGCCCTTGGTCGCAATGACCAGCCCCTCCGGATAGGGAAACAGGGCCTCGGCGATCAACTCTTCGCTTACGTGCGGACCGTAGGAATCCGCGGTATCGATGAAGTTGACATCCAACGCCACGGCACGGCGAAGGACTGCGACCGCGCCCTTGCGATCTCTAGGCGGTCCCCAAATGCCGTCGCCCGTGAGACGCATCGCTCCGAAGCCGAGGCGATGCACCGACAGCTCTTGTCCCAGGGAGAGATTTCCAGCCAAGCTGGCAGATAACTTAGTTTTACTATTGCTCACTTTGACCTCCATCACTTTGCATCATTTTGAATTGCTAAAAGACAAAATCGCTACTTCGAAAGATGGTCTCGTGCTATTTGAAGCACGCACTCGGATTACCAAACACAGCGTTCGGATGAAATGGCGAAGAGTCATGTACGAACAACCTGTCAAATCTAGTGAATCAAGTCTTACTGCTGCGAGCTTCCGGCAGCATTCTCCAAGCTTCGCAAGCGCGGCCGGTGAATTCCAAGTTTCTCCATTCGGTGGATGAGCGTGGTGCGCTTCAAGCCAAGCCTGGAAGCGGCCCCCCTCGGTCCGCCGATCACCCAACCGACTTGCTCCAACGTGTGTAGAATGACGGCCTTCTCGGTATCCTTTAGGGTGCCGGTAACCGGCGGAACGGAAACGGCACTCGACGTTTGTGCAGGCAAAGGATTATGAAGCACACCGTCGTCTGACAGGATCACGGCCCGTTCAATAAGGTTCTGCAGTTCACGAATGTTACCCGGCCAGTCGTACAGCGTCAGGGCCGACATCGTAGCCTCAGGAATGTGTTCCACCGGCTTGCCAATGCGGCGACCAACCTTTTCTACAAAGTGTTTTACCAACGCCTCAATGTCTTCGCGACGTTCTCTCAAAGGCGGAAGCTGTATGGGAAAGACATTCAAGCGATAATACAGGTCACTGCGAAATTGACTCTGCCTCGCCATCTCCTGCAGATCACGATGTGTGGCGGCGACGAGTCGAACATCGACTTTATGAGTGCGGGTGCTTCCCAAACGCTCAAACTCTTGCTCCTGCAAAACACGCAACAGTTTGGGTTGCAATGCAGCTGGGATATCTCCCACTTCATCCAGAAAAAGCGTCCCCTTGTCTGCCAGTTCGAAACGACCCACCTTTTGTGCGATAGCTCCTGTGAAGGCACCTTTCTCGTGACCAAAAAGCTCGCTTTCCAAGAGATCCAGAGGGATGGCCGCACAATTGACTCTCACAAACGCCCGTCCGGAGCGCGCACTGAGGTTGTGAATTGCGTGCGCGATCAGTTCCTTGCCGGTACCTGTTTCTCCCTGGATCAACACCGTGGAATCCGTAGGCGCGACGCGCTCAACCTGCACGAGCACAGTTTCGAGGGCAGGGCTGCGGCCTATGATTCGTTCGAAGCTTCGCAGTCTCCAATCCTGACTATCAGGCTCGATGTGTTGCCAGGCTCCCACGTTGCGATCCCTTCGTTTAGGTTTGCGCGGTGATTGGCGGTATCAACTGTACATGGCAGCACGAACGTGCTGAAGCAAAACCGCATTGTCGAATGGTTTTGTAAGAAACTCGACTGCACCTGCTCTTAACGCTTCCATCCGCATCTTTGTACCGCCATGGGCTGTGATGAAGATTGTCGGAATGCTGCAATGCTCGGCATTCAGCCTGGCCTGCAATTCGAGGCCGGACATTCCCGGCATTCGAACATCCGCAATGAGGCAGGAGGTTTGGTGCTGTAAACCTGAATTCAAGAATTCTTCCGCTGATGCGAACACTCTCGCGGGCAATCCGGCCGCCTTGAGCAAGCCAAATAAGGCGTTGCGCATCAACTCATCGTCATCGACGATCGTGACCAGTTTTGAATCTTCCCCGGCGATCATGATGAGACGTTACCCCCTTAGAACTTGACGGGCAATCACACCTTAGTATGAGTGGCATATCACCGTGGCTATGGTCAGGCGGCCACCCGACGGCGACGATGCATATTCCATAACCTCGCGCGGTCGACGCCGTCGAAGCGGCAATGGATTTCTTTCGATACTCCCATCGTGAGGGCCTGTCTCCCCAGAGTTCAACCCTTTCTCTAGAGCTCCACCATTGTTGTGGATAAACCACGTAAGGGTTCGCCACGTCTCGCGGTCCGCGCAAAGCGTATTGAACTACTTCTGTGCCGCGCGGATGTTGAGCTTTGCCGCCATTCCCACCAATTCAGCCAAAGATTCAGCTTTCATCTTCTGCATGACACGGCCGCGCTGGATCTTTACGGTGACTTCGCTCGTTCCCAACTCATAAGCAACCTGTTTGTTTAGCCGTCCAGAGATTACCAGTCCCATCACTTCGCGCTCTCTGGGGGTCAGCGTTTGGTAACGATTGCGCAGCTCTACTAGTTCTTCCTCGTGCTGACGGGCAAGCCGGTCGTGCTCGAGCGCCTGATAGATGGCATCCAGCAAATCCTGGTTTCGAAAGGGCTTCGTCAGAAATTCCACCGCTCCCGATTTCATGGCTTTCACGCTCATAGGAATGTCGCCATGTCCGGTGATGAAGATAATTGGAATCCGGATTCCCGCCTCAGCCAAGTCGCGCTGCAAATCGAGACCGCTGATGCCTGGAAGCTTCACGTCCAAAACCAGACAGCTTGGGCCGTCCATTTTTCGACTCTTCAGAAATTCTTGTGGCGTCTCGAAGGTCTCCGCGTGCAGACCAACCGATTTCAACATTCCCTGAATCGCAGCCCGCACCAGGGCGTCGTCATCTACGACGAATACAGTTGGATGATTTGATGCCATCACAACTTACTTTCCAGCTCTTGCCGGCTTAAGTTGAATGCCAACGGTTCCAGAGGGAAAAGCTGAAGCCAAGTGCTGCTGGAGCAAGGGTTGAAGTGGCGTTCCGTGCGATTTCCGCTCCTGCGCGACCTCTTGATGATAATGTTCACGATCCACTTGTCGCAATTGGCGACGGCCACACACCCTTGTCGGAAAGAACTTGAGAACTACGAAAAGTTACAGAGCTTTACATAGATACATGCAACCGAAAAGATCCCTGCGCATCTCCCAAGATTGAAAGGAAGTTGAAGTGTTTCGGGAGGAGTCGCGTGATGCCCAGTTTCCTCGGGTTTCTTAGTGCCGTATTCTTCATAGGGATTGTGTTAGCGCTGCCGATCTGCATCATTGGCTCAGTCGCGCGAGCCATACAGATGGTTGTGCGGCGGCGTGATGGTTGATATTGGGCGTTACGGCCATAAAGTAGAAGGGAACATGAGGGCGTTCAGTGTTTTGATAGCAGATGATCATGAACTTGCCAGAATCGGGGTCGCAACTGTACTAGCTTCGAGCGGACTCTACGAGACATGTGGCGAAGCGTTCGATGGGCGGATTACCGTCGAAATGTTTCTCCGGCTCAAACCTGATTTGGTAGTGCTAGACGTAGGCCTTCCCACCTTGAACGGTATAGACGCTGCCCGGCGGATCCTTTCGAGCAACCCACGACAATGCATACTAGTCTTCACAGAGGTAGATTCTGAGTACGCGATGCGCAAGGCTCTCGAGACGGGGGTCAGGGGATATGTCTTGAAGTCCGATCCTGTTTCCGACCTGCTTACAGCGGCCCACGAGTTGGTGCACGGTAGAACTTTCTTCACTTCGCGAATGACCGAAATACTTCTCGCTCTGGCAACAACCGAACTGCATGAGCAGACACTGAGTAACCGCGAACGCGAGATCATGCAACTGCTCGTCGAAGGAAACAGCACAACCCAGATCGCCAAACTCCTTTCGCTGAGCCCCAAAACGGTAGACACGCATCGCTCAAACTTAAGGCGTAAGCTTCAGATCAAGTCCACCGCCGACTTGGTAGTTTATGCAGTCCGCAACGAGATCGTCCGGATTCCTGAACTAAGATTCGCGGTCCAAAGTTCACCGGAAAATTGGGATCTCTCGAACCAACACTTCGTTCTACCTTAGCTCTCTCTCAAAGCATCGCCTGAAAATGCTATGGGACTCCGATTCTTAGACAACCGAATCTAAAACTGTCAGTCGGAACTCATTTCAGTGTTGATTCTGATGGCCTAAGCTCCACACGCACGAGGCGACCGAGGAAAGCTGCTCCGGAGTAAGCTGTGCACCGCCCATCGGCGACATCGGACTGCGATATTCCTTTGGCTGCGAGTTTTGCCGGAGCCATTCTTGTCCTGGAGGGCAATCAGAAAACCGCGCGAAGGTGGCGTATCGTTTCTGTGGTACCAGCCCGACCAGGTATTACGTAAAGGACTCCGTTCGGCGCCACTACCATGTGTCGTGGCTTCCAGACGACCTGCTGGTGCGACAAGATAGTGATCAGTAATCAATTTGGGGTTCTTGGCGTCCTGGTAAGCAAGCGGCATTCCATCGAGCGCTGCGATTTCAAGTTTCTGCCCGTCAACCTGAAGATCCAGATATTTCCCTCCCGCGAATCAGCATTCCCGGATTGAACCAAGCATGAACCTCGGACGGACATGGACTGACCTTTTGTGACCTGTCCGCCATCCCGGGAACCGGGAAGAATGGAAGGGTCGCACCTTACATGCCATCGGATGTGTGGGATTTGCCGAGGCAAGTAAGGACGATTTCTCGATCATTCCCCCGCCGTGCCGCGTGAGGCACGGAGAAAGAGAAGCGACGATGAGCTCTCTTGTCTCGCGATGGAAATCTGCTGGCTGCTTTTTTCTGCTTTCTGGATTGCTGTTCTGGTCCGTTGCCTCGTATAGCCAGATGGCGGTCAGTTCTTCAAGCTTGAACTTTGGCACCGTACAAATTGGGACCAGCAGCACACTGTCTGTGGTTGTAAGCAATCCGGACCGGGAAACACTTACCATCACAGAAGCTACAATCAGCGGCAATGGCTTCAGCTTCACGGGACCGAATCTGCCGCTGAGCCTGGGGCCTCGACAGAGCACAAACTTATTGGTCACGTTTGCTCCTCAGGTTGCAGGGACTGCGAATGGCGCTCTGTCGGTAGTGACCGAGTACGAAGGAAACAGGTGGAGACAGAGGAGCGGCACGACCACATTTTCGCTCTCTGGCGTAACAACGTCCCCCGGATACCTTTCTCCGAGCACAACTGGTTTGAATTTTGGTAATACCCTCATCGGGTACAGCCAGGTGCTAACGGTGAGCCTGACAAACTCGGGCGGCTCAAGTGTTGCAATTTCCCAGGCGGCTGTGACCGGCAGCGGATTCAGCCTGACCCCTTTGACTGTGCCGATGACTCTCGCGGCAGGCCAGAGTACGGCGTTGACGGTTACATTTACTCCGACCGTGAGTGGCAGCAGTAGTGGGACAGTAACGGTTACATCCAATGCGTCCGATGCCACTGTTGGCATATCGCTTTCGGGAAACGGGACGAGCTTAGGGCAAATGGCGCTTTCACCGGCATCTTTGTCGTTCGGAACCGTCGATGTCGGCACGACTCAAAACCTGAGTGGAGTTATTAGCGCCACTGGATCGAACGTAACGATTTCGTCAATTAGTTCAACCAACTCGCAGTTCACTCTGAGCGGTCTCACACTGCCAGTGACCATCGCCGCAGGCCAGAGCACGACGTTTGCTATTACGTTCACGCCGCAGGCAGCCGGCGCCATTTCGGGTAGTCTTTCCTTCGTCAGCAACGCGTCCAATTCTCCGAGCGTAGAGACGGTCAGCGGAACTGGCCAACTGATTCAGCACACTGTGACCCTATCGTGGAACGCCAGCACTTCGACGGTGTCGGGATACAACGTATATCGAGGCACGGTTTCAGGCGGTCCATATGCGAAGCTTGACGCTTCTCTGGACGCGGCAACTACGTATGCTGATAGCACTGTGCAATCGGGACAAGCGTACTATTACGTGACCACCGCAGTGGATTCTGCCGGGGCGGAAAGCGGCTACTCGAACCAAGTCGGGGTACAAGTTCCGACTCCCTAGCGGTATGCGAAGATTCGAATTGATGTGAATTGGTAGAGCGAAGGACTTTACGGGGTATGGGGGGGAAAAATTAAAAGGGCTGCGACATTGGTTATGCTCTAGCCGCCAGCTCCTGCGAGGAAGCCAACAACATGGAGGCATGTACCGTCACAGCCCTCTGATGCGATTACTGCTTTCGCAGTTCCGAACCCCAACTGCCCCTCGCAGAGCCGTCGGTTTTTTCAGGTTCAGTTGCCTAGTAGATTACTCTACCCGGCTAATCACCCAGTCTACTTTGGACCGGCTCAGTATTATTGTGCCAACCCTTTCGACCGTCGACGATGTCAAGTTAACAGAGCGTTCATAAAAGTCAACGCAAACTTTTGGTGCAAGGCTGGCCCTCAAACCTGTGCATAACGCAGATTCCAAATGACTGTCAGCCAAAAACTTAATGCCGACTACAGGGAATTCCGTCGCATTTTGCACATAAAATTGCACAGAGGTGGGGAAAACCGCAAACAGCTGAAAGGGAATCAAATAATCATCTTGACGCGAGAACACGATGGGCGCATCTTCGAACTTGCACAAGACGGTGAATTCCAAAGCCATGCATGAACTCGTGGCTTACGTTGATGGCGGAAGCTTGGGAAATCCCGGGCCTTCGGGTATTGGGGTGGTCATCAATGGATGCGACAGTGGACCAATTCGCATCGCCAAGTGGATAGGCCATCAGGACAACAACGTGGCGGAATATGCGGCGCTGATGGAAGCTCTGCAGTACGCGGTTGAGCTGAAGGCGCGCAAATTGCATGTTTATTCGGATTCGCAAGTAGTCGTGCGGCAGATGACCGGCGAATATACCTGCCGCAGTCCGCGTCTGTATTCGCTGCACTGGACCTGCCGCAAGCTGGCTCGGGCATTGATGTTTTCCATCTCGCACGTACCCCGCGAGAATAACGCCGAAGCCAATCGGCTGGCGCAATCCGCGTTGCGCAGGCGGAAGAGATAGCACCGGCGATCAGCTACTTTTGACGGATAACCGCTGACGGCCCCGGTGTCGCACTTCAGTCTTAGTACTTCCGCGCGAAGAGTTTCTTGACAGGGTGCCGTGGTGGAGCGAGACTCCAAGTATCGCATCCTTTAGAAGTTAGCTTTTGGGTCAAGTATTGCAACAGGGAACCGCAACCCGACCTCGGACCTCACAGGCCAGTATTTCGGCGGCGCTCGCCGCTGCTTCCGTGCGGTTTCCGGGTGAGGACGCAGGCCGTTCGTTGGCCGAAATGGCGCAGCGCGATCTCGATGCCGCGCTGCAGTTGCTGGCCGATCGCGCCCAATACATCACAGGATCGACCGGAGCCGCGATTGCTCTGCGTCGCAGCGGAAAAAACGACATGTTGTGCCGCGCCAGCGCGGGATCGAACGCTCCGGAACTGGGCGCGCTGCTCTCGACCGAATTTGGACTCTCCGGAGAAAGCGTCCGATCGCGGCAGTTGCTGCGCTGCGACGATGCCGAACGCGACACTCGCGTGAACCGCGAAGCCTGCCGCGAATTGGGAATTGCGTCCGTCGCAGTAATGCCCGTGGTCAACGATGACGAGGTGCTTGGCGTTTTTGAACTCTTTTCCGGAAAAGCGAATGCCTTCGGCGAGCGAGATTTCACCGCTCTGCGGCGGTTGAGTGAGATGGTTGAAACGGCCGTCAAGCTGGCCCGCGCGGCCGAGCAATTGCCGGAACCGATGGATGCACCGGCTCGATCTGCGGCAAAAGCCGAGATCGTTGAAACGGAAGACGTAACGCTGGAAACAGAAGCCGAATTTGTCGCGGATGCCGTTCTCCCTCGGGAGAGAAATCAGGCGCTGCCAGGGATGAAAGAGAAACCCGGCGGGACCGAACTGATTCGGGCAACGCCGCCGACTGCGCCGCAGGTCTCCACAGCCTCGGCGGAAACCAATTCCGAAAAGTCGGCCGCCCCTCGGCCGTTGCTCTGGTCGATTGCGCTCCACGCTCGACCGGAAAGCCGGTCTGAGGAACCCGAACAGAACAGGGTTCCGGCCATGCTAAGAAGCTTGCGCAAGTGCGAGGCTTGCGGTTTTCCGGTTTCTCCGGAACGCTCGTTGTGCGTGGAATGCGAGGAAAAAAAATGGCGTGGTCAGTTGAATGCCTCGCGAGCGGATCGTCCGACTGCTCCCTCGACTGTGGTCGCGGCCACGGTTCCAGCGCCAGCAGGAGAAGCTCCCAGCCCTAAAGTCGAGGCCCGCAAACCCGCGGAGCCGGCGGCGAGTGAATCTATAGTTGAGGCCAAGGAGGGACCGGCGGCTACCCCAGAACCCGCTTCAACCGCAGCTTCGAACCAGACTCGGGCTGTTAAGCCGGACTCCGAGCCGGAACTTGTCCTGAGTGCTGCGTTGGAGCCTTCCCAGTCCTGGGTTGCGGCCCATAAGTTCGTGCTTCTTGCGGTTGCGGCGGTTGGGGCGGCTGTTGCGTTCTTCCTCCTCCGCTAGGCCGATGGCGTGGAAACCCTTGACAACACAAGCAACTCTGCTAAAGTTCCAACGTAGTTGCGCTTAGACGACCGTTCGCCAGGTGCCCCAATGAAGAATGTCTATGAGGTGTTGCGTCAGAAAGAGATGGAATTAACCCGTCTGGAGAAGGAAGTGGAGGCCTTGCGTTTGGTGGCCCCGCTGCTTTCCGACGAAAAAGAATTGTCATCTGACATAGCCAAACCGGCCCTGGCTGCCGCAGTAAATGCGCAGCCGAGCACGACGCGGATTCCAGTTTCCACGTCTTCCATTGCGGCGCCGCAACCCGTGCGCGCCGCAGGATGGGAAGATACCGGCAAGCGCTGGCCATAGCTCGCATGCGCGGTTTATTACGAGCCTGAAGTTCCCTCGATAGCAGCCCGGGAGGCATCCCGGGCTGAAGTGTTTGTGGCGGCTTTGCGCGAACTGCTTTCAACGAACCTCAGCGAGTGTTGGGCGTGGCCACAATTTCGCGGAGGGCTGCCAGCAAGCCGTCGACTTCTTCGATCGTGTTGTAGTGGATGAGGCCGATGCGCAGGAAGCCGCCGGATTTTTCCACGCCGAGACGCTCGGTGAGATTGATGGCGTAATAGTTCCCGTCCCAGGTGAAGAATCCGCGCTGGTTGAGCTGATTGGCGAGTTCGGACGGCGAATGTCCTTCAATGCGGATGGCGAGCGTGCCGCAGCGTTCGACAAAGCGAGCGGGATCGGTGATGCCGTAGATCTTGAGTCCGGGGATTTTTTTCAGTCCGGCCACCGCCCGTTCGAGCAGGGCGCGTTCGTGCTGGTGGATGAGTTCGTAAGCGATTTCAATCGCGGCGCGGCGCGGGGCGAGTTCTGCGCCATTGTGTCGGCCTAACTCGGCGATGTACTCCACGCAGGCGGTGATTCCGGCGATGCATTCGTGATTCAACGTGCCCCATTCCCAGCGAAAAGGAATTTGATCGGTGAGCGGGCGGACTTTGTAAGGGCGCAACCGCTGCAAGTGCTCGCGCTTGCCGAAAAGCACTCCCATATGCGGGCCAAAGAATTTGTAGGTCGAGCAGACGAGAAAATCACAATCAAGTGCAGCGACGTCGATGAGCCCATGCGGCGTGTAATGCACGGCGTCGATGAAAACGAGCGCGCCAACGTTATGCGCGAGCTGCACAATTTCCTTCACCGGATTGATCGTGCCCACGGCGTTGGACGCGTATCCGACCGCGACCAGCTTCGTCTTCGCATTAATCTTCGTGGCGAGATCATCCATGTCGAGGGTGCAGTCTTCGTCGCGGATGTCGACCCAACGGACGGTGACTCCTCTGTCTTCGGCCATGGTAAGCCAAGGAGAAACGTTGGCGTCGTGATCGAGGCGCGTGACCACGATCTCGTCCCCGGGCTTGAGTTCGCGTCCGATGGCGCGGGAAAAGGCGAAAGTCAGCGAAGTCATATTCTGGCCGAAGACGACTTCGTCGGCGTCGCAACGGAAGAAATCGCCCATGGCGGCACGCGCGGCGGCGATGACGGCGTCGGTGCGGCGGCTGGTGGCGTAATTTCCCCCAGAGTTAGCGTTGTCGCGGCGCAAGTAGTTGGTCATGGCGTCGATGACGCGCTGCGGGACCTGCGTTCCTCCGGGGCCGTCGAAGAAGACGGCGGGATGACCGTTGACGGTCTGCGCCAGCGCGGGAAATTGCGCGCGGATAGAGGTGAGGTCGAGGACGGGGGCGAAGTTTTCAGTGACGGGCATATTTGTGTGTCTCGTGTCCGACAACATCGTTCGAATGTAGTTTATAACGCCGGACGTCGAAGGCTGCGAATCAATCTCGTCCTTCATCGGAACAGATTTAGGCGCATCCTTGCCTAGTCTACGTTGTGCGCGGTCGCGGCGCTGAAGGGCCGCTCCTCCATGGCGGTCTTATTGTGCGCTTCGCGCTACACGGAGTCCGGGCTACACGGCGTCCGAGCTAAATTACGTCCGAGCCACTGTCACAAAGTCCGCCAACATGCCGTAGGCGGTTGCGTACAATCCCGGATTTTCTTCCGTGATGGCGAGGCCGGAAAAAATGTCGGTTTCGAAATAGATATAGGATGACGTGCCGGAAATGCGCGCCATGGGCTCGCCGGTCCGAACCTTCTCTGGCCTGACGCTGGCCTCAACGCCGCTCGCGGTGCGGCGTGCGCGGCAGACGAGTTTGAAGGGCCAGCCATCGCGGCGGGCATTGCGAACGGCGTTAGCCGTCAGATCGCGGATGCCTTCTCGCTCGATCTGATCCAGACGAATGGGGACATCCATGAGGACTGTAATCAGCGCGGCGGTTTTGACCGCGGCATCCCAGCCATCGATGTCGTGGCCTGGATCAGTTTCGGCAATGCCGAGCGCCTGCGCTTTCTTCACGGCTTCGTCGAGGCTGAGACCTTGCTCCATCTCGCCCAAAATGACGTTCGTGGTCGAGTTCAAAATTCCGTGAAACCCCTGCAGATGAATCGCGGGCAGTTGATCGAAGAGAGAAAAAACAGGCACGCCATCCATGACCGTGGTTTCGTATAGAAATTGTTTGCCACGCGCGGCCCCGAGATCGCGCAACTCGCGGTAGGCATGAACGATCGGGCCTTTGTTGGCGGTGATGGCATGGGCTCCGTGCTCGAGCGCGGCGCGAATGTAATCGATGGCGGGTTGACCGGATTCAACGTTCAGCGACGTGGCTTCAAACAGGACATCGGCTTGAGCGGCGGCGAGCCACGTCCGCACGTCGCCACCCACCGCGGCTGAAGCCGCCTCGAAATTTACCACGCCTTCGGCGCGGCTGGCGCCCTGCCCTTTCAAATCCAATCCCTGCGCGGCGGCGATCCATCCCAAGCGGCGGGAAGCGACTCCGGTGATGCGAAATGCAATTCCGTAGCGCACCCGCAATTCCTGGGCGCGATCTTCGAGGAGGCGGACGAGCGTCCGGTTAACGTTGCCGAAGCCGAGAAAGCAAAGATTGTAGGTGCGAATGAGAGCCCTCGCTGGATCTCAAATGAGGATGCGCGCCAATCGCGGAATCTCTGGTCTCGCAGATTGTGCAAGGCGTTTGGCCGCGTGCCAAGTCCCTCACTCGCGCAAGAGCGGCGCTCGCTCGGGATGACAGGCCTTCGCTTTATCCCATCACGGTGGTGTGCTCGGGTTTGATCTTGTAGAGCACACGCACTTCGCCGGGCTGGGCGTAAGGATACTTATCGACGCCGAGATATTTCTTGGCCATTTTGTTGATGTGATCGGCGGCGCCATCTTCGGTGATTTCTACCACCCGGCCGCGAATTTCGAGATAACGATAAGGATTTTCTGGATCGATAATGGCCATCGAGACCCGCGGATCGCGGCGCACGTTCCGGTCTTTTTGCCGTCCGCGGGCGGAGTTGAAGATGACGTGCTCGCCATCGAAATCGCACCATACGGGCGTGACTTGGGGGCTGCCATCGGGCATGAGGGTGGCGAGACTGGCGAAGGCGCGCTTCTGAAATAAGTCGCGATACTTGTCGGGAATACCTTGCGGCATGAGAGCCTCCACGTTCGAGGTTGCCTCAGCATTATAGACTGCGCGATGGCGGGGCTGCGGAGGTGGAAACCTATTTCGGCACTTCGAAGCGGTAGCCGATGCCGCGCAATGTCTTGAGGTATTGCGGATGGTGTGGGTCGGGTTCGATCTTTTCCCGCAAGCGGCGAACATAGACATCAATCGATCGCGGTGTAACAAAGGGCGTTTCTCTCCATACCGCATCGAGCAACTGATCGCGAGTAAGAACGCGGCCGCGATGCGTAGCCAGGTATTCGAGCAGGCGAAATTCCCGCGTGGTGGTGGTCACGATACGCCCCTGCACCTGTACGGTCATGGAAGAGATGTCAATCTCGAGGTCGCCGAGCCGCAACACCTCGGTTCCAGCCGGCGCTTGCGACACTCCTCGCAGCACGGTGCGCAAGCGGGCCACCAGTTCGCGCGGACTGAAGGGCTTGGTAATGTAGTCATCGCCGCCGAGTTCCAGTCCTTTCACGCGATCGGCTTCTGCCGTCTTCGCAGTGAGAAAGATGATTGGAATTGCCGAAAGAGCCGGTGTCTGGCGAATATGGCGGCACAATTCAAATCCATCACTACCAGGCAGCATGACATCAAGCAGGAACAGTGCCGGCCGTTCCCGCGCCGCTTCGGTCAGCACTGATGCGCTGCTGATGAAGCTCTGTACGCCGAATCCGGCAGCTTTCAGATTGTGGGATATCAGGCGGGCAATATCCTCATCGTCCTCCACGACAAAAATGACCGGCCGAGGCGGGCCCGGGACGGGATGGCTCTCTTTCTGCTCGAAGGGTTCTGCTGGCCGATGCATCCTTGCTCCAAGGGCCCCCCAAGAGACACACGCATAGTTATGGGGGAGCACCGAAGCAAACTGTATTGGGACAATATTGCGCGAATGTTTCCCCTTTGTTAATGAACGATAAATTTCCCCTTCGAAAGGAGACCTGAAGAGGTTGCAAGCGAAAATGCCAGGCCAGGGCGATCAGTTGGCCTTTTTCTTCGGTACGTGCCGCAAACTGCGGCCTTCGATCAGGCTGTAAAGCTCTTCGGCAAGGTTGGTGCTGTGGTCTCCGGCGCGCTCCAGGGCCTGCGCCATGAGCAAAATCTGGAATTCCGATGGCCCCTGCGGCAGGCTTCTTGCCAAGTACTTCTGGAATAATTCGTGGCAAATTCGGTCGATTTCCTTGTCCATCTGAAGGACCTTGCGCGCACATTCTAAGTCGAGCGTGGAAAATCCCTGATAGATCAGTTGCAGCATCTCCCGCAATACCTCGGACATTTCAACCAGGTGGCGGGCATCGGAAACCGGGATTTTCTCGGTTCGCGCCTGCACGCGCAGGGCAACACTCATCACCAGATCGCCAATGCGTTCCAAGTCCGTGGTGCATTTCAGACTGGAAAGCAGTTGCCGTGCGCGACTTTCGCTGACCCGTGTAATGGCCGCGGGCATCCGTTCATCAATCTGCCGCTCGAGGATGTCAAGTTCCTGTTCGCAATCCTTGATCGCCAGAAAGGCCATGCGCGAGGAGTTCGTCACCAGATCGCGCACGTTGAAGGCGGCGTCGCGAGCGATCAGGCAGGCTCGCAGCGCCAACCGGGTCAGGTCATCGCTGACTTTAGCGGAGCCTGCATTTGCCGGCGAGGTCGCCAACCCCACCCGGCTTGAACCTGCTTCGTTGGTGGTCGCTGGCGATCCGTCTTCCGGTAACGATCTACGACGTGCCATGGGTGGGGAACGGTCTGGATTATCGTAACAGGCTTCTTGCGTCCAAACTCTTTTTGCAGTGTAAGCGGGAATTATGAAAAGAGCGTTACAAGTTTAGATGTGTAGGACTCGACGCCTCGTCGGGCCCAAGGTCGGCAATATTCAACTACTGGCGGATGCCCGCTACCCCCATCAAGCGGCCAGTCTTGCCCTTTTCTGCGCGATAGGAGAAGAGCAGGTCGTTGCGACACTTCGTGCACAGATGGGAACTCTCAATATTTTTCTCCGGCACTCCTGCCGCCAGCAACTGTTGCCGGTTCGCTTCCACCAGATCAAGAAAAAGCTTGGGGGGAAGTTCGCCGTGTCCCGGGGCACGGGCGGTCAAGAACAAGAGCGGATATTTCTCGCGCACTGGATCCGATTCCTTTACCTCGCGAAACAGCTTAGCCGCATATTCGAATTGCGATTCGAATTTGGTGCGCACCTCTTCGCCCACTTCGAAACAGCAGCCCTGAATTCCAGGACCAATCGCCGCCTGGAGGTCACGCGGCCGGCTGCCAAATTGTCGAAACATCTCGCCCACTCCTTTTTCGACGATGCGCTGCACGGTTCCGCGCCAACCGGCGTGCAAGACTCCAATCGCGCGACGCTTCGTATCGACCAGAATTATGGGGAGACAGTCGGCGGTTTGAATCGCGAGCAGGAGCCCAGGAGCCGCGGTGAGCAAGCCATCGCCGGCCAGCGGCGCGTCAGGAACAGAATTGACGGTGTGAATGATGTCGGAATGGATCTGGCGCAGGGTCACGAGGGGCCAAAACGAGCGGTTATTTTTCCCTGCGGCTCGGGCTCGCGAATTCGTGGGCGCTCGGCTTTCCGCCCCGATCTTGCGCAAAAACGCGGTCCGGTTGCGTTCAACCTTGGCTCGAGAATCGTCTTTCGTAAAGCCCAGATTGAGATCGCCTTTCCGGTAGATGCTGGAAAATCCGCCACTGCGAGTGGAGAAACCGTGCACCAGCCAGGGCAAACGTCCGAGATGTTGCGCGCGCAGAATCGTGACCGTGGATTTATTGAGAGCACGGGTCGCCACAGGTCCATCATAACGCCTGGGTTGGGCAGGGCACGGCTTCCCGGGTTGCAGGAAAGCCTGCTCATCGTGGAAAAGTCGAGAATCACTCCTGACTTCTTGCCCCGAAGTGGTTTCCCTGTAATGTTCTGACAGGCAGAATGATTTTCGCCACACAGCCCGAACCGACCAGACGGTTTGACAACTCGATGCGTCCGCCGTGAGCCTCACAAATCTGCCGGGAAAGCACGAGCCCAATACCGCTGCCCTGCGGCTTGGTGGTGTAGAAGGGAACAAAAGCGTTGCCGGGATTCATGAGGCCGGGTCCATTGTCTTCGATAGTCAGAAGCAGGTCCTTTTCGGCCAGCTTCCATGTCAATGAAACTTGCGGCGTACACGCAAAGGAGGTGTTCGCCGGCTCTTGCTGATTGCAGGTTGATCCCGCCGGCTGAAGAGCCGCCTCGGCCGCATTGCGGAGAAGGTTGATGAGCATTTGTTCGAGTTGGTCGCCATCTGCCATCAAGGTGACCTCGGGACCGGGAATCACGCTGATTGCAGCGCGAGTCTCCAGAGCAGCGACACGCCTAACGAGTGGAGAGATGGAGCACTCTCGCAAAACCGGTGGCGGCATTTGCGCCAACTGCCGATAAGCCTGCAGGAACCGATTCAACGATGCGGCGCGAGATTCGATAATGCCCAGGCCGCGCTCGAAATCCAGACGGGGCTCGGCGTCAACACTCATTTCGGAAAGACGAGCGCGGAGGCTGCCCGCGATCGATTTAATGGGAGCCAGCGAATTGTTCAATTCGTGGCCGATGACGCGGATCAGACGCTGCCATGCTCGTAGTTCCTCATCGCGCAAGGCTCGGCTTACATCCGAGAGGACGAGGAGCGTGTGGGGCACTCCTTGCTGGCGAAAAAGGCTGCGCCGTACCAGCCATCGTGCCTCGCTACTGAAGCGCAAGCGGACTGGGGTTTCGTTCTCACAAGTCAACGCCCTTTCCAAACCGAGTTCTGATGCCGTCTTGCCCAGCAGTTCTGAAGAAGACTGCTGCGTGAGTTTTTCGCCCGCAGAGTTCACCAGACGCAGCTTCCGCGCGGGATCAAAGGAAAAAATGGGAATATCGACTTCCTCCACGACGCGCTGCAGCAACGCCGTCGCTTCTATCACCCCGGTACGATGCCGGGCAAGAAGATCGGCCAGCGCATTCACTTCCAAAGAGAGTTCGCCGAGAGCGTCATTGGGGACGGCGAGCCGAGCACGGAACGAATAATCTTCTTCCCGCAGAGCGCCGACCACGTTGGCAAGCGTTTGCAGCGGGCGAATGATGTGTTCATGCAGTGCTGCGCCGATCAGAAGGCAGGCGAGCACTTCGGCGCCGAGCAACAGTAATTTGGATTCGAGAGTCCAAGGCAGAAGCCAAACCAGGAAAACGCTGCCCAGCAAGCCCGGAATGGCCAGGAGGACGACAAGCCGAATAACACGGCGTTCAAACGGTGCTCGCGCTGGTTTTCGGAAGGTTCGTTTGGAGAGATTGTCCGCACGTGGGCTAGAGCCCATACTTTTCCATCCGCCGGTACAACGCGCCGCGGCTTAGACCCAGTGCTTCGGCCGCATGACTTACGTTGCCCTGAAAGCGCTGCAGCGCTTTGCGAATCAGAATAGTCTCTACCGCCTCCAGACTCAATTCCTCGAGATTGGGCGAGGCTGGACGTTGCGCGCCCAAGCCGAGATCTCCGGGCTGAATCTGCTCGCTGCGACACATCAGCACGGCGCGCTCGATCGTGTGCTCCAGTTCGCGAACGTTGCCGGGCCAGGAATATTGCAGCAAGCTTTGCAATGCGGAGGTGTCGACGCCATGAACTGGCCGACGGTAGCGCGAGGCATACTGGGCGAGGAAATGCATCGCCAGCACGGGAATGTCTTCCCGGCGCTCGCGCAAGGCGGGCAGATGAAGCTCAACCGTGTTGAGCCGAAACAACAGATCTTCGCGGAACTGCCCGCTGCGGCAGGCGGCTTCAAGATCGGCGTTAGTGGCGGAAATGATGCGCACATCCACACGCTGGCTGCGTGATGATCCTACGCGTTCGATTTCTCCTGATTCGATCACGCGCAATAGCTTTGACTGTTGCCGGAGCGGCACATTTCCGATTTCGTCGAGGAAAATGGTGCCGCCATTCGCCAGCTCAAAACGGCCGATGCGGTCGGAACGAGCGTCAGTAAAAGCGCCTTTTACGTGGCCGAAGAGTTCGCTCTCGAAAACTCCCTCTGCCAGCCCGCCGGTATTCACCGCGATGAAGGGACGAGAAGCGCGCAAGGATAGCGCATGAACCGTGCGGGCTACGACTTCCTTCCCGGTCCCATGCTCGCCCGTAACCAATACATTGGCGTCCGATGGGGCAATGCGAGTAATGGCTTCCAGGATTGGAGCCATGGAAGAGGCGGTCGCGATGAATTCCGGCCGTCCCAGAGCATTGAGCAGGCGATTCTCGGCTGCCAGGCGTTCCGATTCCTGCAAGGCGCGATGCAGTTCAACCTGGGTTCGCAGGATGGAAATCAGGCGCTCGTTTTCCCAGGGCTTTTGAATGAAGTCGCGAGCGCCACGGCGCATGGCTTCGACCGCCAATTCCACGTTTCCCCAGGCCGTCATGACGATGACTGGAAGAGTGCTGTCAATGGCGACAATCTGGGAGAGCAAGTCGAGGCCTTCCTGTCCAGAAGTCGTGTCGCGCGTGTAGTTGAGGTCAATCAGGACCGCGTCGTAGGAGGTGCTGGCGAGCGCTTCTCGCACAAGCACTGGAGAACGCGCGGTATCGACCTTGTAGCCCTCCGGTTTCAGCAGCAATGCAAGGGCTTCAAGAATGTGCTCCTGATCGTCGGCTGCGAGAATCCGGGGAGGATTGGCAACCGTTTTGGTCAGTATGGAAATACTCGTATCGCGGGCGTTGGTCGATGTTGACATAATTCATGGCGCAGGATTGCTGATCCGGCCTTGGATCGCATCCTGAATTTTGATTCCATTATCTTCCAAAGTATTGGCGGTTGCGCGGTCCAGTTCGACTTTCGCCTTTTCGTAAACTGTCATCGCGGTGACCAGATCAAGCTGGGCAAGCGCCAGGTCGCGTTGCGCGGTGAGTGTCTGGAAGGTCGAGCCGGCGCCCAAATCGTGCTCTTTCTGTGTAATTTCGAAAGTCCGCTGCGCCAAGTCTTTAGCCTTGCGCGCCGCATCTACGCGGGCACCGGTCTGTTCGAGGGTATACTCGGCGTTGCGGACTTCGATTCTAATTTGATTGCGCAATTCCTCGCGCCGTAACTGCGCCTGCCGGAATTCGAGTTCGGAGCGGTACTCATCGGCTTTTGCGATTCGATTGCGGATCGGAATATTCAAGCTCAATCCAATGTAATAATTCGGAGCAGTATTGTTGAAGGCATTTTCCAAGGCGCCGCTGAATCCGACGGGCACGGTGGATGAGTTGGTTTCCCCGGGGACCTTGAAAATGGGGTTTAAAGGCCCCGCCAGTCCCGAGCCTCCATAGAATCCGACCAAAGAAAGCGACGGCAGCAGATTGTTTTTCGCAGTCTCGCGCGTGATCTGCCGGTTGACGAGATCAACATCGGATTCCTGCAGCTCGGGCCGATCATGCAAGGCTTCGGTAATCAAGTCTTGTACTGGCTGCGCGGATGAGATTTGTGTGTTCTCCAGCCGGTCCGCAGGCACCACGGGAACGGACGCCAGTATGGGATCATCCAGATTTCGGGTTAGAGCATTTTTCATTAGCAGTTCTTCGAGTTGCAGGTTGGTTCGCGCTACCGTCAGATCCTGATCGCGACGGGAAACTTCCGCTTCCGCGCGCATCACGTCCATGGCGGGAATGCTTTCCAACTGCAACTGCTTTTTCGCACTGTCCAGGGATTGCCGGGCAAATGCCAGCGATTGCTCGTTCACTTGGGACTGCTCGTAGGCATTGACCAAGTCCCAGTAAATATTCTCGATCTGGGTCACGGTTGCGATGACCTGATCTTTGAAGGCGATGTCGGAGATTTTCTGATTGTTCTTGGCAATGCGGAGATAGCGAAGATTCGGCCCGAAACCAAAGCCTGCGAGGAGCTGCTGTTGGATTGTCAGCTGGTAGGTTGAGCTCAGCGCCGGAGACAGGTTGAAGAACGGGCTGTTGGTGGTCTGACGGCTGTTGCTGAATTGGAAAAGGAGGCTCGTGCCCGAGGAAAACGCCTGCGAGTAGGCAAAGTTCGCCTGGCCCGTATTCAGCTGCAGTAGGGGTACGCCATAAATCTGCAAATTGGCGAGCGGTGAAGTCTGATGCTGGGCGCCGACGGTCGCGGTAATGTCCGGATCATAGACCGAAACTGGCGCGCCAATGCCGAGCGTGGACTGCACCAATCCGGAAGCTCCCGCTCCCGCTCCTCCCGCACCACCGGTCGTGCCTCCGGCGCCAGCGCCGGGAGCGCCCGTACCGAAGCCGCCGACTCCGCCACCGGGAGTGCCTTGCACCACACCGGCGTTCACACCGCGGAAGACGCCGCCAGCTTTCGTGCGGAGAATATCTGTATCCGCGATGGGCAGATTGTAGCGGGCGATCGCAATATCGAGATTGTCTTCTAAAGCCAGCCGGATCGCGTCTTTCAGCGATAGATAGAGCTTGCCATCACGAATGAGCTGATCGATCAGCGGGGAATTCGTAAGTTGCGGCTCGGGGACCGCACTGGGCTGGTAAGCGCTGAAAGGGTTGGAGGATTTCCGCATTTCATACGGGACGGCGATATTGGTTTGCGCGGCTGCACCCACAGCGACACAAAGAAGAATGCACGCGAGAAGCAACTGAAATTGAATTGGATACGGGGCCCCGAGTTTCATTGCTTCACCGCCTCTTGCGGCTGAAGTTGCGGGTTCGCTGTGTCGCTGACCATCCAGCCATCACGTAACTGGATCGTTCGCGAACCGTAGGCGGCATTCGCGTCGGAGTGAGTTACCTGTACGATCGTGGTTCCCTGCTGGTTGAGTTGACGGAAGTGTTCCATGATTTCCTTGGCCTGCGAAGAATGCAGATTGCCGGTCGGCTCGTCAGCGAGCAGAAGCGCAGGTTTGTGAATCACCGCGCGCGCGATGCCGACGAGTTGCTGCTGTCCTCCGGAGAGCTGGCTGGGAAACAAGTCTTTCTTGGCGACAATCTGAAAGCGATCGAGCGTATCGGCAACCATACCCTGCCGCTGCCGGTGCGGAACATCTTTGTAGGACAGGGGAAGATCGATATTTTCTCTCACGGTGAGATCATCGAGCAGGTGGTAACTCTGAAACACCATGCCAACATTGCGCTTGGCAAGGTCGGCGCGCTGCTTGCGCTTCATGTCGTGCACCGCCTGATCGCGGAACCAGAACTCGCCTTCCCATCCGTCATCAAGCAGGGCCAGTACGTTTAATAGCGACGACTTCCCCGCGCCGGACGGTCCCATGATGGTGATGAACTCGCCTTCGCGAATTTCCAGATTGATCCGCCGCAGCACCCAAAATTGCCCGGCAGGAGTTTTGTAACTGCGTTCAAGATTTTTGAGTTGAATCATTTGATTTCCTGACTTTCATGCATCCGCTTCGCGTAATTCGCATAAGCTCGTTTTCTCACTCGTAGCGCAGTGCCACCATGGGATCTACTTTGGCCGCGCGGCGCGCGGGGATGTAGCATGCGAGCAGAATGGTTACCCCCAGCAGCACCGAGGCTGCCAGCAGAGCCACAGGATTCAAGAGGCTGATCTTGTAGAGCAAGCTGGCGAGAATCCGCCCCAGCACGAGCGTAGCGACCAGACCGAGAGAGAAACCGATGCAGGCGAGATAGAATCCCTGGCTGAGTATGAGGCGGAAAAGATCCTGGCGATCGGCACCCAGGGCGATGCGGACACCCAGTTCGCGGTTACGCAGCCGGACCGTGTAACTGATGATTCCGTAGACTCCCAATGCCGCCAACGCCAAGGCGAGACTCGCGAAAACGGAAAGAAGAATCACCAGAAATCTCTGGCCGGTCAGCGATTCATCCACTCGCTCCTGCATGGTTTTGAAGTCATAAAGAGCCTCGGTGGGGTCGACGGCGTGCACTGCGGCCCGCATAGCATCATTCAAGCTTTCAGGCGTGCCATCGGTCCTGACGACAATTCCGGCCGAGTCCCGAGGCGCCTGTGCGAGTGGCATGTAGTAAAAACCTTCGCTCGTGTCGGATTGCAGAGAAGAGGCCTTGGCGTGGCCGACGACTCCCACGACCGTCATCCAGTGCGGAGGCGGAGTCATAGGCGACGCATAAAGCTCGATATGCTGTCCGATCGGATCGGTTGCGGGCCAGTAGCGACGCGCCAGGGTGTCATCGATCACGCACACGGGCTCGGTTTGAGCGCGGTCTTGCGGGCTAAAAACTCGTCCGCGAAGCAGGGGAATTCGAAGAGCCGCGAAGTAATCGGGAGAGACGTTTCGGCGGTTACCATGCGGCCCCGGATCGTTTGGCGGGAGCGTCTGCCCCTCAATCTTAAAGGACCCCGATCCCCCGCCGTTCGTAAACGGCAACGCGTTCGCGATCGCTGCGTGAGTCACGCCGGGAATCTCGCTGAGTCGCTCCTCTAAAGCTCCATAGAATGCTGCCTGCTGTTCATCGCTCTGGTAAGTGGTCGCGGGCAGGCTTAGTTCGGCAGACATCAGACCGCTGGGATCGAATCCGGTCTTGACTTGCTCAAGTTTTTCGAGGCTGCGAACCAGAAGGCCGGAAACCAGGAGCAGAACCATGGCCATGGCGATCTCTGCGATCACTAACCCAGAGCGAAACCTCTGACGCCCATGACCCGCCCCCTCCGAGCGGCCACCTTCCTGCAAGGTCTGAAACCAGTTTCCTCGAGTCAGTTGCCAGGCCGGGGCGACGCCGCAGAGCAAAGCGCAGACAGTCGCGAGAGCGATTAGAAACAGGAAAACGACGCCGCTCATCCGGACGGAAATGTTCAGCATCAGGTCAGCGGGTGCAAGCAGCAGAAGAAGGGGGATGACGGCCTTTGCCAACAGCAGGCCAAGAGCCGCTCCCGCAACGGCCAGACACAGCCCTTCGATGAGCGCCTGCTGTGCGACTCGGTAGCTTCCCGCACCCAAAGCGATTTGGATGGAGAATTCACGCTGCCGGCCCGAAGCTCGGGCCAGTTGAAGTCCAGCAATATTGGCGCAGACAATCAGCAGGACGGTTGCAACGGCGGCAAGCAGAATAAACAGAGGTTGGCGCAAATCTCCGGCAATAAACTCAATCAGAGGCATGCAGAACATGCCCCAGCCCGCGCTTATCGGCAAGTGCTCGGCGGCGGCAACTTGCGCGCTGCGCATACGAAGATAAGCGTTTGCCTGCTCAAGCGTGACGCCCGGTCGCAGCCTCGCGGCGCCAAACAGATGTTCGTTGTGGCGGTCCTGCGGGTCGAAATATTGCCCGGGGGCAAGGCCGATCGGAATCCATAACTCCGCATAATTCGGCCACGCAAAATCGGGCCCCATCACCCCAACAACCTTGTACGATTCCTGATCCAGTTCGAGTTTCCGCCCGATGATGGATGGATCTCCGCCAAAATGCTGCCGCCATGCGCGATACGACAGGATGACCACGTGGTTGGCATTGGGCTGGTCTTCTTCCGGACGGAACACACGGCCCAGAAAAGGGTGCGCCCAGAAGACGTCGAACCACTGCCAGGAAACGGTTGCTCCCGAAAGCCGTTGCGGCAGGGAATCGCTGCTGCTGTAATTGAAATCTTCTCCCTCGAGTACCGCAGCCGAAGTGAAGATGTTTTTTGCGGAAACCGCATCGCCAAAATCAGGAGCGGAGATATTGATGTTGGCGAGATCGCCGAACGTATATTTCGAACGCAGGGCCACCACTTTTTCCGGGTGAGGAATCCCACTGGGGTTCAGGAGAACCGCATTCATGATGCTGAACACAGCCATTGTGGCGCCAATCCCCAACCCCAGGGTCAGGACGGAGGTGAAGGTAAACCCCGGTGCTTTGCGCAACTGGCGCAGCGCGTAACGAAGATCTTGAAGGAATCCAGTCATAGGCCGTCTACTCTCTCGGATCGAGTCGCCGATCTTTTTCGGCTCGAATCAGCAGGCTTCTCATGCGGTGGTCTCAGCCATGAGTTTCTTCAGTTCCTCTTCCGCTACGACTTTGCCGTCGAAGAGATGGACCTCGCGCTGCGCATGCTTGGCAAAGCGCGGATCGTGCGTCACCATGCAGATGGTCGCACCATCTTTGTGCAGATCTTGCAGAAGCTGCATAACGGCTTCGCCGTTGCGCGAATCGAGGTTTCCCGTGGGTTCGTCGGCGAGCAGGATCGAAGGATGCCCACCCAGCGCCCGGGCGACCGCGACGCGCTGCTGTTGACCTCCCGAGAGCTGCGAAGGATAGTGCCGCACGCGGTGCGCCATGCCCACGCGCTCCAGCGACTCCATCACGCGTTTCTTACGGTCCGCCGAAGGCATTTTTTGACGGTAAGTCAGCGGCAACTCGACATTTTCATAGACCGTGAGATCGCCGATGAGATTGAAGCTCTGGAAGATGAATCCAATCTCCTGGTTGCGGATGCGCGAGCGGGCAGCGAAATCAAGGTTTTCGACCGGCTGCGCATTTAGTTGATATTTACCGGCCGTCGGCGTATCGAGCAGGCCGATGATCGAGAGCAACGTGGATTTGCCGCATCCGGAAGGTCCCGACATGGCCACGTATTCGCCTTTGGAAATGGAAAGGTGGACGCCGGAGAGCGCGTGGGTCTCGATCTCGTCGGTGTAGAAGATTTTGGTCAGGTCTTCAATCTGGATCAGCGGCTGTGCGGCATCGTGCATGAGCTCCCCCATCAGAATTTGGTCATTGGGCCATTCAGTGATCGATTTCGTCGTTGAGCGATTGAAAATGTCATGGGGCTGGCAACCCCCGCAATACCTCAATCCAATCACCCAATCACTGAACGACTCAATCCAGTCTTATGCGATCGGTGTTGTCCTCGCGCGACATGTCGGAAAGAATGACGGCGTCGCCTGTGTGCAAACCCTCTAGAATCTGAATCGAATTAACAGAAGCACGACCCACCTTCACTGGAACACGCACCGCCCCTTTGCCATCAGGATCGAGCTTGAACAAACTGATCGTGCTGTTCTCCTGCCCAAATGCCGGACGGCCGACATAAAGAACGTTGTCCAACTTCTCGAGGTCGATAGTTCCGTCGACGCTCAGATCGGGCCGCGCCCCTTGCGGCAAATCGCCTGTCAACTTCACGTCGACGGTGACCGTTCCGTTTTGCACGGCCGGATCGACGCGCATGACATTTCCATCGACGGTGCCGTTATGCGTATCGATGACCGCAGGCTGGCCGATCTGCACGTCGCGCGCCTGCGTCTCGGGAATTTTGAGTTCCGCCATCAGATGGTTCGGCTGAACTACTTTGGCGAGCATCGTTCCGGGCAAAACGTGCTGCCCGACCTGCAAGGGAAGGTCGACGAGCACGCCTTCGATCCCGGCGCGAACCTTCAAGGCGTCCAACTGTTCCTGTTTGAGTTCGGCCAGAGCGCGGATCTGGTCGACCTTGGCTTGTTGCTCGGCAATTTGTGATTCGATGGCTTTCTGAGCGATTTGGAGGCGCTCGACTTCGATGTCATTGCGGGTGGTGAGTTCGTCAGATTTGCTTTTCGAATTCTTGTAGGCGAGTCCGGAGATTACGCCCAGATCATAGAGAGCTTTATCCGTATCCGCCTGCAGCTTGGCTTGTGTGTAGTCTGCATTCACCGTGGCAGCATCGGCTTTCTGAGTCATGAGATTGCTGTTAAGCGTAACGCGCAGGCTTTGCAGTTCAGCTTCGGCGGCTTTCAGTTGCAGGTTGGCATCGATGGCGGCTTGCTCGACTTGCGGATTGCTCATGTCCAGCAGAATGGTCTCGGCCTTAACTTGCGATCCCGGTAGCATCCGAATGCGAACTACGGTAGCCTCCGTTTCTGCAGGTATCTGACGGATGAATTCCTGGCTGGGAATCAGCGATCCCAAGCCGCGAACCTGGCGCAGCATGTCGCCACGTTTTACCGTGTCGGTCCAGACCGTACTGCGCTCTACTTCGGGGGCAGCCGGTTTCAAGCGTGAGACGGCGAACGTCACCCCAGCCAGGCAGATCACACCGACAACGGACCAGATAATCTGGCGCCGGCGTTTCTTCCGTTTCAATTCCGGGCGGGCGATATCCATGCCAACGGATTATGCAACCGCCGAGCCATGCCGAGAATGTCGTTATGTCATTGAAAAATTGCGGGTTGGGGCGGTGACAGAAGGTCGTTATCAGGCGAAACTGTTCGTGAGCGGACTCTACTGCCCATTATCGGACGGTTCCGGATCAAAGACGCAGCTGGCGGCAAAGATTCCCGTGTCTCGTGCCTCCGTGGTAAGAAATTGCAGCTTGAGCTGTTTGTGGATATCTGACGATCAATTACACCTTCAGCAAGCTCAGGATTGCGCGATTTTCGCGCTCCACTTGTTTCATCGTGCAATCATGTGGTTCCTTATCCGGTCGCCAACGAAGGAATTTGGTGCCGTGCCGAAAGCGTCCGCCTGTAAAGTGGTCGAACTGCACTTCCACCACGAGTTTTGGTTTCAAGGGTTGCCACTCCGTCGAGCGTTTCGTGCTCCATCGGCTGGGACCTCCAGGGGCGCGCCCGGTGAATCCGGGCGGCTGAATCAGTTGTACGAGCTTCCGTGTGAGGTCCGGTCGCTCCGAGGCGTGAATGGAAGACGTGAAGCCGACGTGATCCAGTTTGCCGTCATGGTCATAAAGGCCCAGCAACAACGAACCGACCAGCGGTTCTTTCTCAAGATAGCGAAATCCTCCGACCACGCAGTCGGCGGTTCTCTGCGCCTTGATCTTCTGCATGCCGGTGCGCTCGCCCGATTCGTAGGGCAAGTCGCGCCGCTTGGCGATGACTCCATCTAAACCAATTCCCGCGCTGAACCAATCCTGCGCGGCGGAAAGATCGTTTGTTGCAGGTGAAAGGCGAATCGTCCGATTTCCTGCGCGATTTTTCTTGACGAAGGTTTCAAGCTGTTTCCGACGCCTTTCGAGCGGCTGCTTCACGAGCGATTCACCCGATTCATCGACCAGCAAATCGAACACGAGATACAAGCAAGGGGTCGATTGGCTCAGCTTTTGAATTCGACTGGTGGCGGGATGGATTCGCATCAGCAAACTATCGAATGAAAGTTTTCCCTCCAGGGCGATGACGATTTCGCCGTCCAGTACAAACTGTTGCGCCCTGAGCGCGCGCAACGCCGTGACCAACTCCGGGAAATAGCGCGTCAAGGGCTTGCCCGATTTCGACATCAGATCGATGCGCTTATGATCGCGAAAAGCAAGACAGCGAAAGCCATCCCACTTCGGTTCATACTGCCACTCCGGTCCGATCGGCAAGTCTCTCGCCGGCATAGCCTCCATCGGTTGATATCGTTTACTCAACGGAGGTGACATGCGAAAACCTCGCTTACGGCAAGCGGGTTAGATGCGTCCCGCCGCTCGCTGAATAGATGACTCCAGGTTTGAACGCGCAACAAAAGCGGCCGATAAAAACGAGTTCTGTGAAATGACGTCGGGCGCTATGATTCGTTGTTCTGTAGTTGCGGAGCGGAGAACAACATGCGTTTCGATAGCCATCGCTTTCGTCTCATGTTATTCGTGTTATTCGTCATTGTTCTGTTTTCCTGCGCCTCGGGCAGTTTCGCTGCAACCGCTCTGAATGTCACCCGCCTCCGTTGCGAGTACAAAACCAATCCCATTGGCATCGACGTTTTCAGTCCACGTCTTAGCTGGGAACTCGTGTCGTCGGAACGAGCAACCATACAAACCGCGTATCAGTTGCAAGTCGCAGCCTCGGTGAAGGATCTGACGACACACAAATTGCTGTGGGATTCAGGCAAGAAGAACAGCGACGTTTCCATTCACGTCGCCTATGAAGGACCGGCTTTGCAGAGCGGAAAACGCTACTACTGGCGCGTTCAGGTTTGGGACAATCACGGCACCAGTTCTTTCTCCAGCGAACCCGCGTTCTGGGAAATGGGATTGCTTCAGCCCTCGGAGTGGAAGGCGCGCTGGATTCGGCCAAATCTGCAGGAAGATCCTGAGAAATCCAATCCCTCGCCGATGCTGCGTCGCGTTTTTGCGCTGCAGAAAAACATTGCCTATGCGCGACTCTACGCGTCGGCGATGGGACTCTATGAACTCGAACTAAATGGGAAGCGCGTGGGAGAGCAGTATTTCACGCCGGGATGGACGGCTTATGATTTCCGCTATCAATACCAGACCTATGACGTCACTTCGCAACTGAAGCCCGGCAACAACTGTTTGGGCGCATATCTGGGCGATGGATGGTTCCGCGGAAATCTGACGTGGGACAGCAAACGCAACTTCTATGGAACGAAATTGGCTCTGCTGGCTCAGTTAGTGGTTACTTACAAGAATGGCCTGCAGGAAATCGTCGGCACGGATGATACCTGGAAGGCGAGCACTGGCCCGATTGTGATGTCCGACATTTACAACGGTGAGACTTACGATGCGCGCCTGGAGCGTACTGGATGGAGCGAGCCCAGCTATGACGACAAAGACTGGACGAGTGTAAGCGTGTTCGATGCGCCCAAGGCAAAGCTCGTTGCCGCGGCGGGACCTCCGGTACAAGCGATTCAGGAGATCAAGCCGGTCAAGATCATCAGGACTCCCCAAGGGGACACTGTCCTGGACATGGGACAGAACATGGTGGGCTGGCTGCGGGTTCGCGTGAGTGCATCGGCGGGCACAGCAATCACCCTCCGCCATGCCGAAGTGCTCGACAGCAAAGGAAATCTGTATACCGAGAATCTCCGATCGGCAAAGCAGACGGATCGCTATATTACAAACGGAAAGGGCGTTGAAATTTTCGAGCCACACTTCACCTTCCAGGGCTTCCGCTACGCTGCTGTAGACGGCTGGCCTGGGGAAGTGTCCCTCAACGATTTCACAGGCATCGTGGTTCATTCCGCCGTGGAGCCGACCGGCACATTCGAATCGTCGAATGCAATGCTCAACCAACTACAGCACAACATCGCGTGGGGGCAAAAAGGAAACTTCCTCGACGTTCCCACAGATTGCCCGCAACGGGATGAGCGCCTGGGATGGACCGGCGATGCTCAGGTCTTTGCCCCGACGGCAATGTTTCTTCACGACTCCGCAGCCTTCTACGAAAAGTGGCTGAAGGATCTCGCCCTCGATCAGGAGGACGACGGAGCCGTGCCCTTTGTCGTACCGAATGCACTCTCGCACGCCACGCGAAAGGGTGAGGCAGGCGCGGCAGGATGGGCGGATGCGGCAGTCGTGATTCCCTGGAATTTGTACCTCGCTTACGGCGATCGCCGCGTCTTAGAAGAGCAGTATCCCAGTATGAAAGCTTGGGTCGAATATATACGGCAGCAAGCGGGATCGCGGTATCTCTGGAATACGGGGGCTACTTTCGGCGACTGGCTGGCCTTTGCAACTGACGAGGCGGATTATCCCGGCGCCACAACGGATAAAGATCTGGTCCAGACCGCCTACTTCGCGCGTTCTACCGATCTGCTGCAACGCACAGCAGCCGTTTTGGGGAAGGAAGAGGATGCGAAGTTCTATGCCGATCTGCTCGACCACATATGGCTAGCGTTCCAGCAGGAGTTCGTAACTCCGAACGGCCGGCTCGCTTCCAATACGCAAACCGCCTATGCATTGGCTTTGGCGTTTGATCTGTTGCCAGAAGCTCAGCGTAAAGAAGCGGCTGCAAGGCTTGCCGCTGACGTTCACTCGTTCGGGCACATTACTACCGGTTTTCTTGGAACTCCACTGATCTGTCGGGTGTTGAGCGATTACGGCTACCTCGATGAAGCCTACACGCTGCTGAATCGGAAAGAATATCCCTCGTGGCTTTATCCCATCACGAAAGGCGCGACCACAATTTGGGAGCGCTGGGACGGAATCAAGCCAGACGGAAGTTTTCAGAATAGCTCGATGAACTCTTTCAACCATTATGCGTATGGAGCAATCGGCGATTGGATGTATCGCGTGATCGGAGGAATTGAAATCGATCCAGAAAATCCCGGGTATAAACACACCTTTGTTGCGCCTCAACCTGGCGGGGGCCTCGACTGGGCAAGAGCTTCGCTGCACAGCGTGTACGGCGAGGTCAGTTCGTCCTGGGAAGTGAAGAGCGGGAAAATGATGGTGCGCGTGGTCGTTCCAGCGAACAGCACAGCGACGATTCGACTTCCGCATGCGAAACTTGACGAGGTGATGGAGGACGGAACGTCATTAGGATCAAGTTCAGGCATCATGCACCCGCGGCAAAAGGAGGATGCGGTCCTACTTGATGTCGGTTCCGGCAGTTATGTTTTTGAATATGTGGCTCCGAGTCTATCCCAACCTCTGCCCAGTCAAACCCGGAGTAGCGGATTGAGCCAGGATTGAACGCCGCTTCGCTCCCGTCCTCACGTTCTGATACGATACCCGTCATCTCCCGTTGAATGGGGTTCTGATGCCACGAGTCTTGCGTTTTACCGCTCTCCTGCTGATAACTGCGCTTTCTGCGGTAAGTCTGCCGGCCAATAGCAAATCAAAGTCACGCCAGGACTCAGCAAACGATCCGCGGCTTGTGGGCGCATTCCGGCGGCCAGCGGAGAATGGATGGACCTTTGTCCATCTAGTCGGTCCTCCTTCGCAAATCGGTTTTCAGCACGGATATTTATTGGCCGCCGAAATTGAGGACGCGGTCAAAGTGACCAACCTCGAACTCGCGCATGACACCAATAAAGACTGGCAGTTCTTTCGCGACGCGGCGCAAAACATGATGTGGCCGCACATTGAAGCGGAGTACCGCGAGGAGTTGCAAGGCATCGCCGATGGCGCGAGTGCGGCGGGCGTCAAAGTTGATCTCTGGGATATTGTGGCGCTGAATGGGGCGGAAGAATGGGGCTACTACGTCCGGCAGTACGACAAAGAGCATGGCATCAAGTCGACGGCTGCGGTTGTGGGCGATCATTGCAGCGCATTCGTTGCCACGGGCAGCTATACCAAGGACGGACGCGTCGTGATCGCGCACAATAACTGGTCGTCGTATTTGGACGGGTCGCGTTGGACGATCATTTTTGATGTTATCCCCGCCCGCGGTCTTCACTTCATCATGGATGGGTTCCCCGGTCTCATTCACAGCGGTGACGACTTCGGCATCAACTCCGCAGGAATCGTCATCACCGAAACCACAATCAGCGGATTCTTTGGTTACGACGCGAATGGCGTTCCGGAGTTTGTCCGCGGCCGCAAAGCCATGCAATACTCCAAGTCGATCGACGATTTTGCCCGCATCATGGAGCGAGGCAATAACGGGGGATACGCTAACGATTGGCTCGTCGCTGATATCAACAAGAATGAAATTGCCAGCTTAGAACTCGGCCTGAAGAACGTCACCCTGGAGCGCAAGAAAGACGGCTATTTCGTTAGCTCGAATTTTCCCATCAACGAGAAGCTCACTCGAGAAGAAACCGATTTCGACGTGCATGATCCCAGTCTCAGCGCGAATGCGCGCCATATTCGTTGGGAGCAGTTGATGGCGCAGTATAAAGGCAATATCGATCTTGCCGCGGCAGAGAAGTTCGAGAGCGACCACTACGACACCTACGATCGAAAAATCGAACCGGACGAGCGCACGCTCTGCGGCCACGTCGATCTCTCCCCGCGCGGGTCCAAGGCCTGGGAGCCGCCATATGGAACCGCAGGCGCGGTGCAGAACAAAGCCACGACCGCCGCAATGGCCGCGAAGATGCAGTTGGTCGCTTCCGCGGGGCACGCCTGCGGCATCGACTTTAAGGCCGAGTCCCACTTGCAGGCTCATCCGGAATTTTCCTGGGAAAAGGATCTACTTCGCAACATGGATTCGCATCCCTGGACGGAATTCGAGCCCAGCAAATGATATTGCCGCGGCTTCGCTGCAGCATTATGAACGAAAACGCGTGGTGCGGAATTGTACAGTCCGGTTTCTCTTTTTGCCTCGGGCTGGGATAATCTATCGTTTCCTGCTCAGGAGATCCACTTGCGCTATCTTGATCGTTTGCAGCCGTTCGCATTGCTGGTTATGCGTCTGGCAGTGGGCGGAATTATGGTCGCCCACGGTTCGCACAAAGTCTTCGGCGGACTTCATCAGTTCACACAAATGGTTTCTGGCATGGGGCTGCCGGTGTGGCTTGGCTACGTGGCCGCGTTCGTGGAATTGATTTGCGGGTGCCTGGTTTTCATGGGACTTTTCACCCGCCCTGCTGCTCTCCTGCTATGCATCGACCTGTCCGTCGCCATCTGGAAAGTTCATTGGCACAATGGCTTAATGGGAGCACCGAACCGTCCGGGATATGAGTTCCCGCTCGCCGTGGGAGTGCTGGCTTTCGCCCTGATTTTCTTTGGCGCGGGCCCCATCGCTCTCGACCACGTGTTGCGAGGTGGGAGCAGCTTCTCCAAGCGTTCATGAAGATGGCGCAACTTTCGATCTCGATCCGGGTTGAAGGCTTGGGTGATGCGCTGCGCCGTATTTTTATCGCAGTTCCGGGACTTCTAAGTCGGCGTCCAGAAGCGATTCTGCAAGACGGAGCCGTTGACGAACCTTGACACTTTTCGGATTAGAACCGGTTTAAAGTGTGATAAACAATTGAGAGAAGATTTGCATCTAAGTTCACTACGCAAGGCATTTCCTTCTATCAAGCAACACCAGGAGGTTCCTTTGAGAAAGTTTGCGTTGCTCGCAAGTGTTGTTTCGATTCTGTTCCTTCCCCATTTCGCGGCTGCGCAGCAAGGCGATGCCATGCTCGGCTTCGGAACGATCACATCACCGAGCAATAACGGCTGCGGCTTCTCGTCGTCGTCGTCAGGAAATTTTACTTGTCCTGAAAAGGGTGGCCTGTACATAAATCTCGGCGCGGATGTGATTTTCCACCAGCGGCTGGGAGCGGCCTTTGACGCAGCGTGGAGGGCCAGCCAGGGAAATTACGAAGATAGCGGTCAACCGTATCGTCCTATCCTTTTCGACTTTAATGGCGTTTACGAGCCTATAATCAGTAAGAAGATTCGTGCCGATCTGTTTGGCGGCATTGGATGGCAGGACACCCGCTTCTACGGCTACTCGGAGACCACCAGTTGTATTTACTTCGGCGCCTGCTACACCAGTTCCAACCATTTTCTGATCGATGTGGGTGCCGGCATCCGCTACTACTTCTGGCATCACGCCTTCATACGGCCCGAAGTCCGCTACTACTACATCCACAACAACACCGCGGATTTTTCGTCCAACAACGTGATCCGCGCCGGCGCGTCAATCGGATACACGATTGGTGGTCCAGGCGACTAGACTTCTGATGAGTCTAAGTGGAAGACAGCGGCAAACTGAAAAGGCAGCGCGTTGACGCTGCCTTTGATTTTTGAAAATCTGATTTCAAGCTGCGCTTACGGCATGCGTTCGCAGATTTCCGCTTCGTGGATGGCAGCATCGAGGTGCTTGATCGATTCCACCCTATGTCCGTCGAAATCATGAGCGGCATGTTCCAAGTGGTCCTTGGCGTTGTGCATCGCTTCCAAGGCGGCGTGAATTTCGGGATGTTCGGCAGGCATGGCTGCCAGGGCCGCTGCCGGAACCGCAGCGACCGCGACTGGAGCGGTCGTTTTGGGAGAGGCTGCCGCTGTGAACGCCAGCGTCAGCAGAACTGTTGTCAGGATTACCAGCGTGAGAAACCCGATATTCTTCATGCATTCCTCCTGTCCGAATTGCGGCTCGGACGCAACCGATCTCTTTGGCCGCCACGGACACAAACAACTCCGTGTGCGCGGCAGTCGCCTGCGACAGCGGCATTATAGGCGCTTCATGGTAATGTCTCCTGTGAAAAAGAAAATTGAGATTAACTGGCTGGATGCCCCCGTAAAGCGAACTCCTCGGTCAAGAATGACCGTGGCATTTCAAAGCAGTCCTTGCTCAGGCCGTCAGAAACTTTATTAATTGTCGATTGAAGTCCTCGGCACATTCTTCGTAAGGCAAGTGTCCCACGCCAGGAAATACGATGGAGCGCGATTTCGGAAAATATCGCGCGAGTGGCTCCAGCGACGAAGCGTAAACCGCGGGATCCCTGCTTCCCCACATAAATAGCGTTGGAATAGGCGCCAACTCGGGCAGCAGGGCTTCGAGTTCGTCCAGATCAGTAGTCCAGGTTTTCACAATGCTCAGCCCGTGCTCGAACAAATTCGGCAGGGCGAGCGGAGCCTTGTACCCTCCCAGGCTGTCTGGTGGGATGTGTCTCTTATCGCCGAACATCCGGCCATGCCAATAGGGATAGAGAAACGGCATCCGCTCCAGGAGGAAACGCACTAGCGGCGCTCCGATATTGCTGCCCGCGAACGACGCCAAGTCGCGCCCATGCGCCGAATAAGGATTAACTGGGGCCACCAGGATCAGCCGTCGCACCAGCGGATTACCCCTGTTCGCACCGATCGATTCCGCCGCAGCCGACATGGCCACGGCGCCGCCCCGCGACGTGCCTAACAGATCAAAGGGCGCCAGCCCAAGATTCTCCGCAAAACGCAGTACCCGCAGCGCCGTGGCTCGCATGGAATGATCAATCCCTGCAGGCCGGTCGGAAAACCCTGCCCCGAGTAGGTCCGGCGCGTAAGTGGTGGCATAGGGCGTCAGAGCCGGCATGGTGAATCGCCATGAAAACGAATAACCTAGAAGCCCATGCAGCAGGATCAGCGCAGGTCCCGACCCCGCCCGAAGATAGCGCATGCGAGCGCCATCGAGATCCATCCAGCACTCTTCGACGCCCTCCGGGAGCTGCGGCGCGACCTGCACAAGACCTTCCCGCCCCGTTCTGATGGGAATTTCCATTGGACCTCGTCATTTGGCTTGAAACCTGAATCACTTCAGTCTGATTACTCCGGTACCCGCGTACCCTGAAATGTTTGTCTGGAAAAGGACAACTTTTTCCCGGCTACTGGATTCTATTTAGAAGAATAACGCCTCTGTCGCTTCACTTTGGGGAGCTTCGGCTCCCCGTTTTTTCTAGTTCCCATTGCCTTGGTCTGAGTGACTATACTTCTGACGATCACAGACTCCAGGGAATCAATTTACCCAAACATGTCTTTGGCTATGGCCGTGATTCCGCCCAGGATTCACCCGGCCACTGTCCTTAAGCCCAATGTCACCCGCAGGTAATATGGGAAGTATGGCCGAAGATCCACCATCGGCGTTGCCGAAAATAAAAATCTCCGCACGGGGCGCGTCTCGTCTAAAAGCAGGTCATGTTTGGGTGTACCGTTCCGACATTCTCACGTCTGATGGGGTCGCCCCTGGTTCCATAGTTGCGGTTTTCGGACCCAGCAGCAATTTCTTCGGTACTGCCCTGTTTTCGAGCTCATCGCAGATTGCGCTTCGTTTGATCTCGACCAATAGGGTGGACGATTTCCTGACTGTGCTTCGACGACGCGTCGAGGGTGCCATTGCCTACCGCAAATCGGTGGTTCGCGATACGAACGCCTACCGCTTGGTCTTCAGTGAAGCCGATTTCCTTCCCGGGTTGATCGTCGACCGTTACAACGACATCGTTTCGCTGCAAATCCTCACGCAAGCCATGGACGCCAACCCGGTTCGCGAAAGCCTCATCTCTGTTATCAACGACCTGATCCAACCCACAGCGATTGCAGAGCGAGTCGACCCGCGGGTGCGGGAGCTCGAGAGTCTTTCTCCACGTCGCTCCGGCTTGTTGTATGGCGAGAAATCCGCGACGATCTTCACGATGAACAGCATTCAGTTCCATTATGGCGCTCTCGAAGGGCAGAAGACGGGCGCATTTCTCGATCAGCGCGAGAACTATGCCGCAGCCGCGCAGCATGCACAAGGTGAAGCCCTCGATGTTTTTTGTTACCAAGGAGGATTCGCGCTGCATCTGGCCCCGCACTGCTCACGCGTGACAGGCGTAGACAGTTCCCGCCCTGCGCTGGAACTTGCAGATCAGAACGCGGTGCTGAACAGACGAGAGATCGAGTGGATCGAGGGCAACGCCTTTGACCTTCTCAAGGACTATGCGGCTTCCGATCGAAGGTACGACTGCATCGTCCTTGACCCGCCGGCGTTCGCCAAAACCAAGCGTGATCTGGAATCGGCTTTGCGCGGCTATAAGGAACTCAACCTTCGTGCTCTGAAGATGCTGAGACCTGGCGGGGTCCTCGTCAGTTGCTCGTGTTCATATCACGTGAGCCTGGCGAGCTTCCTGCAGATGCTGTTAGAAGCTGCCTTGGACGCGCACCGGAGGGTACAGTTGATCGAAGTCAGAGGGCAAGCCAAGGATCATCCCATTTTGCTGAATGTCCCAGAAACAGGATATCTGAAGTGCGTCATAGCACACGTAAGTTATTTATTATAAATTAAATACACATATTGACAATAATATGCTCATATTTTATGCTTCCTTTGTGCTAATAACGCGTCTAATCAAGTGACTGCAGCCTTCTGCAATATCGGAGGCCAGTCTCGAATTCAACAAACTTGGAACCAAACGACATTTGAAGGAGGAGACTTAGCCATGACAGTATTGACCCGTTGGGAGCCGTTCCGTGAATTTGCCACGTTACAGGACCGCATGAACCGCCTGTTCCGCCAGTCCTTTAACGATGTTGGCCGGGATGAATCCCTTACCAGCACCAGCTTTGCCCCTGCTGTTGACGTCTACGAAGACGAGCACAAGGTCACATTGAAGATCGAAGTGCCCGGCATCGATGAGAAAGACATCAACGTGCGTGTCGAGAACAACACTTTGACCGTACAGGGTGAGCGCAAGATCGAAAAGGAAGAGAAAGAGGAGAACTATCGGCGCGTGGAGCGACAGTATGGCAGCTTCACTCGCACCTTCACACTTCCCACGACCGTAGACACGGACAAGGTCTCGGCGAATTACGAAAAGGGAGTGCTGAACATCACTTTGCCCAAGAAAGCCGAAGCCAAGCCGAAGCAGATTAAGGTCAACGTCGGCTCCGAAAAGCAGATCGAAGCGAAGGGCCCCAGCAAAGCCGCGTAAGTTTGGTATCAGGACGGACGCTCACGCCCGTTCGATCGAGCGAAGCTCGGCAGCTTGAAATTAGGGGAGGCGGCAGACTTGACCGCCTCCTAATTTTTAGCTCACTTGGGAGGAGATCATGTCTCTAGCGGCGTTTCTTGAATCTCAGGGATATCAGCGAATTCCATTAACCCGCAACGGAGCTGGACACTTTGAGACCAGCGGCTCGCTCGAGGGACGAAAGGTCCGCGTGCTTATTGACACTGGAGCCGGAGCGACACTTGTGAGTCTTCCACTTGCCCGCGAACTCGGACTAAGCCTGATATCAGAGGGGCATACGGGCGGCGGAGCCGGTGGCACGAACCTGGAGACGTTTAAAATACACGATGTCAGCCTGAAGCTCGACCATGCCGTGCCTCGCCCCAAGGCGCTCTATGCCATGGATTTTAGCCACGTGAACGCGGCCCTCGCCCGGAAGGATTCGGACGCAGTGGATGTGATCCTGGGGGTTGACGTCTTTGAAAGACAAGCCGCCGTCATCGACTACGAAAGTAGCTCTCTCTTCCTGAAGAACGCCAACGCCCTCGACGAAGCGTAGCGTGCGATCATCGAGCCTGCTGTTATGAAAAGGCCAAACTTCGGCCCGCGTAACTGGCTCTCTTCATTTTTTCCGGATGGTTTCTGAACTTGGCCTGGGAACAGAGGTTGGTTCAAAATACTGAGGGAGCGGAAGCGAGAAAAATCTGCACGATCGACAGTTGAAGGTCTGACCGGAACACGAACGTAAAGAGGAATTAGGAGAATACTTGTGGCAATCCGATGGGACAAATTTACCGTAAAAGCGCAGGAGGCCGTCCAGCGCGCCAGCCAGCTCGCCAGCGAGCATGGCAATCCCGAGCTTCTGCCCCTGCATCTACTCGCCGCATTGCTTGAAGATCACGAAGGCATCGTTCCACCCGTGCTTGAGAAAATCGGGGTTGGGCCTCAGGCCGTACTAAACGAGGTCTATCGCGAACTGGAAAAGCTGCCCAAAGTGTCCGGAGAATCCGCGCAGCCCACCCTGTCAAACACCACCAACAAGTTGCTTGATCAAGCTTTCAAAGAAGCTTCCAACTTCAAGGATGAATACGTTTCCACCGAGCACCTGCTGCTTGCCATTACACACCTGAAGCAGGACGCGGCTCAGCAGATTCTCTCGCGTCACGGGGCGACGTATGACGCCATTCTGAAAGCGCTGACGGCTGTCCGCGGATCCCAGAAAGTCACGGATCAGAATCCCGAGGCCAAGTATCAAGCTTTGGAACGCTATGCCCGCGATCTAACGGAGCAGGCACGGCGCGGAAAACTTGATCCTGTCATCGGACGTGACGAAGAAATCCGCCGCGTGGTTCAGGTGCTTTCCCGGCGCACGAAAAACAATCCAGTCCTCATTGGCGAGCCGGGGGTCGGCAAGACCGCTATCGTTGAAGGCCTGGCGCAGCGCATCATCTCCGGCGACGTTCCGGAAGTTCTGAAGAACAAGCGAGTGGTCGCGCTCGATCTCGGAGCGATGCTGGCGGGTGCGAAATATCGTGGCGAATTCGAAGATCGGCTCAAGGCTGTTCTCAAGGAAATCGAAGATTCTCAGGGGCAGATCATTCTGTTCATCGACGAATTGCACACACTGGTTGGGGCTGGCGCGGCGGAAGGCGCGATTGACGCGTCCAACATGCTGAAGCCGGCGCTGGCTCGCGGAGAGCTGCGCGCCATTGGCGCCACCACGCTGAACGAATACCGTAAGTACATCGAAAAAGACGCTGCGCTCGAGCGTCGTTTCCAGATCGTTTTCGTAGGCGAACCAAACGTCGAAGACACGATTGCGATTCTGCGTGGCCTGAAGGAGAAGTACGAAGTCCATCATGGCGTGCGCATCAAGGACTCGGCGATTGTAGCCGCCGCCACGCTCTCGCATCGCTATATCTCCGATCGTTTCTTGCCGGATAAGGCCATTGATCTGATTGATGAAGCCGCGGCATCGTTGCGCATCCAGATCGATTCCCTGCCGACGGATATTGATCAGCTCGAACGCAGGGCTACGCAGTTGGAAATCGAGAAGCAGGCATTGAAGAAGGAAGATGATCCCAATTCCAAGGACCGTCTCCGTGCGATTGAAAAAGAATTGGCAGAGATTCGCGAGCGCTCGAACGCGCTGAAAGCGAACTGGAGAAAAGAGAAGGAGCAAATCGCACGCGCGCGAGAGCTCAAAGAAAAAATCGAAAAGCTGAAAGTTGACGAGCAAGCAGAATTGCGCAAGGGCAACAACGAGCGTGTGGCTGAGATCCGCTACGGCCTTATTCCGCAAACGGAGAAGGAACTGGCCAAGCTTACCCAACAGATGGAGAGCAAGGGTCAGTCCCGCATGCTCAAAGAGGAAGTCGATGAGGAAGATGTCGCGCGTATTGTGTCGAAGTGGACTGGCATTCCTGTCTCCAAAATGCTCGAAGGCGAAGTCAAGAAGCTGATCAACATGGAAGACCGGCTGCGCCAGCGAGTGGTAGGCCAGGATGCGGCCCTGGAGCGCGTTTCCAATGCCATTCGTCGCTCGCGAGCGGGTTTAAGCGATCCCAAGCGACCGATCGGGTCTTTCATTTTTTTGGGACCGACGGGTGTCGGGAAAACCGAATTGGCCCGCGCGCTCGCCGAATTCCTATTCGATGACGAGCACGCGCTGTTGCGCATCGACATGTCCGAGTACATGGAGAAACATTCTGTGGCTCGCCTCATCGGTGCCCCGCCAGGATATGTTGGATATGAGGAAGGCGGGCAATTAACGGAACAAGTGCGCCGACGTCCCTACGCAGTTGTACTTTTCGACGAGATCGAAAAAGCCCATCCCGACGTGCTCAATGTTCTGCTGCAGATCATGGACGACGGCCGACTGACCGACGGGAGAGGGCGCGTTGTCGACTTTAAGAACACGATCATTATCATGACGTCGAACATCGGGTCACAACTCCTCCAGGCCGAAAATCTGCGTTCGGAGCAGGACCTCGAGGAAGCTACGAAACAGGTCCTGAATCTTCTGCATGCACACTTTAGGCCAGAGTTCCTGAACCGCGTGGACGATATTATCGTCTTCCACCCGCTAGGGAAGGAGCAATTGGTCAAAATCATCGAACTACGCCTGGAAGATGTGCGCCGGCTGTTGGCTGATCGCAAGATCTCGCTTGAACTGACCGATGCCGCGAAAGACTTGCTCTTCACCGAGGGCTTCGATCCGAATTTCGGAGCGCGGCCGCTGAAGCGAGCAATCCAGAAGCTGATTCAAGATCCGCTGGCACTGAAAATCCTCGATGGCGAAGTGCTGCACGGCGATCATGTGATCGTCGATGCCGACAAGCGGGCTGGCAAGATGAAGTTCGAAGTCAGCCAGCGCGTGGGCGAGAAAGAACCGGCGAAAACAAAACGATAACAAGAACGCCGCGGATTTCAGGGATCTTCATGGATAAATCTGGATCAATCCCTCGGAATCCCGCGGAAATCCGTGACGACCCCTCGGACCCGCTTCGACGACTTGCGCCTTCTGCAAGCCATTCTGTTGTGGTGTCTTCTGCTAGACTGTCGGCTCATATTCATTTATGGCCGTTGCCTCTCCGCAGATTTCTTCTGATTCAATTCGGGGGAGAATTCCGGAAAGAACCTTACTTTCAGGTCTGGCGCTCACCAGTTTTGCGGCTCTTCTGCTCGAGCTTTCGCTCACCCGGTTATTCTCGGTCGTGCTCTTTTATCATTTTGCGTTTCTCGCAATTTCGATTGCTTTGCTGGGGATGGGAGCCGGCGGAGTCTTTGCATATTTGCTGAAATCCCGGTTGACCCGTATCGAAACGCGCCGCCTGGCAGCCTGCCTCTGCCTGACGAACGTGGTCGTTGTGGTGGTGGTGCTGGAAATTGTGTTGCACATTCCCGTTTCACTCGATGTTTCGGGGAAGAATTTCCTGCGACTGACGGCGATGTACCTTGCGGCGGCGATTCCATTTTTTTTGACCGGGCTTCTGTTCTCGGTTGTATTTGCACGCGAATCGCAGCACATACCGCGGCTGTACGGGGCCGATCTATGCGGCGGAGCCTTAGCCTGTCTTGCGGTTGTGCCGCTATTGAACTGGGTGGGTGGACCAAACGCAATTCTCACGGCTGCGATTGCGCTGGCTATCGCGGCGATGATCTGGTCAGAATCTCCGTTCATGCGCCGCAGCGGGGCGCTGTTGGTTCTGACGCTCGCCCTGCTCATAGCCACGAATCACAACGGGCGTTTGATCGACGTGGTTTACGCCAAGGGAATGTTCCGCGACCCGGCATGGGTCGAGTTCGCCAAATGGAACGCCATTTCCCGCGTCGAAGTGGATCGGCAGGGGCTGGCCAAGGCCATCGTCATCGACGCCGACGCTTCTACGTACATCATGAATGCGGAGCTCGCGAAATGGCACGAAACGGAGTGGGAACGCGATCTCATGTCTGCCCCGCCGGCACTGGCGAACGTTCTGCGACCGCACGGCGATTTCGCGATCATCGGCCCCGGCGGCGGAGTCGATGTGTTGCGCGCGGTCGCCAATGGCAGCCCCAGCGTAACCGGAATTGAAATCAATCCCATCATCGCCACCACGATTATGCGCGAGCGTTACGCGGACTACTCCCAGCGCCTGTATCTTTTGCCGGAAGTCCACATTCACGTCAGTGACGGCCGCTCATTCTTGCGCTCCAGTACGGAGCACTTCGACGTGGTGCAGATGACTCTGGTTGACACCTGGGCTTCCACCGCGGCCGGTGCGTTCGCTCTGAGTGAGAACAGCCTGTATACCGTCGAAGCATTCCGCGAGTACTTCGAGCATCTTAAACCGGATGGTATGGTTGCGATTACGCGCTGGGAGTTCCGCCACCCACGGGAAGCGTTGCGCGTGGTTGCGGTCGCGATGGCCGCTTTGCACCAGTTGGGAGTGGCCAATCCCGCTAACCATTTCATTGTCGCCTCGCAAGGAGAGCTCAACACCGATGGCATTCCGGTCGTGGTTCTGGCGAAGAAGTCGCCATTTACCGCAGACGAGGAAGCTGCCACACGCTCGAGTCTCGTGCGCTATCCGGTGTTGAACGCGCTGTACTTGCCGTCGCAACCGGGTCGGAATCCGTTTTCCGATCTGATTACGAGCAACGATCCTGTCGGGTTTGCGCGCGGCTACGCCTATAACGTCGCGCCGGTCAGCGATAATGCCCCCTTCTTTTTCTTCACCTTGAGACCTTGGCAAGTCCTTACCGAGAACGGATTGCGAAAAGGCATCGATTGGAAAGTAAACCTGGGTGTGGTTGTGCTAGCGGTGGTGCTGATCGTCTCCGTGTGCGCGGTGACAGTCTTCCTGATTCTGCCGCTCGCTCTGAAGCGCGGGAACGCGCGTCACTCGCCGATTCCGTTGCTCTATTTCATTGCCATCGGCTTGGGTTACATTTTGGTTGAAATTGCGTTTATCCAGCGATTTGTATTGTTCCTCGGCCATCCCACCTACGCCTTGACGATGGTGATCTTTTTGCTGCTGCTGTCGAGCGGCGCGGGGAGTCTGTTCTCACGCCTGTGGCTGCCACAGACGGAAATGGGCGCGCTGCCGCTGGCTCTGGTGGTTGCTACGCTATTGACGTATGTATTCCTCCTGCCTGCCCGGCTGGCGGGACTGGTAGGATTACCTTTTGAATATCGCCTGCTGATTAGCGGCGTGCTCCTCATCCCACTAGGATTCGTCATGGGGATGCCGTTTCCTACTGGCCTGCGCGCGTTAGCCGACATTCAAGTTCCGCACCATCCTTCGTCTACCGACAACACAATTGAATGGGCATGGGCGATGAACGCTGCAGCGAGCGTGCTGGGATCGGTGCTGGCGATGGTGATCGCCATCCAGTTCGGACTGACCGTGACATTGGCGTGCGGAGCAGCCGCCTACGCTTCCGCTTGGGCGCTGATTCCTGCTCTTCGCCGGAAAACGGCTTAGAGCTGGTCCGGGGTTTTGTTATGATTCTGCGGTGGGCGTGCGGCAGGGGATGAATCACCATTCCGGGCTGTTGGCGGGGCCGAAAAACGGCCCGCAATTCGGCATATTGAGGGCTCGGCTTGCCTAGTCAGAAGCAACTCCGCTGGTCGCAGCTGCGAGTTGGGATCACCGTTATTGTGGCCAGTGTCACGCTGGCCGTGCTTCTTTTCCTGATGTCCGGAACCACTGGACTGTTTACTCCTCGGATTACCGTTTACTCCTACTTCGACAATGCCGAGGGATTGCGGCAGGGGGCACCGGTGCGCTTGAGCGGCGTTGATATCGGCAACGTAACCCACATCCGCATCGCCAAAGGGCATGCTCTCACCCCGGTGGAAGTCACCATGAAGGTGAGCACCAAATACGCCTTTGACCTGCATACCGACTCGGTCAGTTCGCTGGATACGGCCGGAGT
>JASHPL010000184.1 GCA_030038125.1 Candidatus Sulfotelmatobacter sp. | reverse complement strand
TGCCCCAGAAGAAGTGGACCGGGCTGTTCTTGCCGATGAATCTGGAACGAAATTGGTGGAAAACCGCGTCGACCGAGACCAAGATGCGCCAGAATTTTTCTGCAGATTTCGCGTCGTACGCCGAATGCGTGCGATCTTTGTCGAAAGGAACCGGATTCGGGATCTCGACCGGCATCCGCCAGATCTTGACGTCAATGCCCGCCGAGCGTAACAACGTCACGAACTCCTGGTAGAACTCAGCCACCGAACGCGGTGCGAGGGGGATCGCTTGTACGAGGCCGTCGCTGGTTTCGAGAATCAGTTGCTGGCGAATGAAATCGAACCGAAGTTCGAATGCCCGGTCGCCATAAGGGATTCGCGATGTAGTCAAACCTCGAGCGTTCACATACAAGGGAACATTCCACCAGTGATTAATGAGCGGCGTCAGACGAAGCCGTACCTTCCCGACCATCTGGGCCCACAAGTGAAGGGTGGCGTACGTATCTTTCCATGAATCGAGCGGTAATGAGGGCCAGCATTGCGGCTGATCGAGGTCGGGATGCATCGAGCAATTCCTGGTTGACTTTGCTTCGCCCCGCAACGATATCGCGGCGCCCCCACCTGCGCAACTATGGACGTCACAGCCAACGAAGCATTCTTGGTCGGCCAGGCATTGTCTAAGGTCGATAATCCAAGTCGGCTACGCCCAATATGTGCGGTCCAGGCTTCGGTATTGGATCGCCTCGGCGATGTGCTTGGGCTCAAGCTTCTGCGAATCTTCCAGGTCGGCAATCGTGCGGGCGACTTTCAGGATGCGGTCGTGGGCGCGAGCGCTCAGGCCTTGCTGGGTCATGGCGCGTTCGAGCAAGCGTTCGCAATCAGGCGACAGTTCGCAGAAAGTGCGGATGTGACGCGAGGACATCTGGGCATTGCAGTAGAGCTTTTCGCGACACGCGGCAAAGCGTTCGAGTTGCTTCTGGCGCGTGCGCATAACGCGGTCGCGTATTTTCGTCGATCCCTCCGGTTCGGCGCCCGAACGCATTTCTTTGTAGTTCACCGCCGGAACGTCGATATGAATGTCGATACGGTCCATCAGTGGACCGGAAATCTTCGAAATATAGCGCTGGATCATTGGCGTGGTGCACTGGCATTCGCGGGTACGGTCGTTATGGAATCCGCAAGGGCAGGGATTCATGGCGGCAGCCAGCATAAAGCGGGCGGGAAACGTCAACGACATCGAGGCGCGAGCGATCGAAACCGTACCGTCTTCGAGAGGCTGGCGCAGGACTTCAAGCACATTGCGCGGAAATTCCGGCAATTCGTCGAGAAAGAGCAGCCCGTTATGAGCGAGCGAGACTTCGCCGGGACGCGGAATCACGCCGCCCCCGATCAGCCCTGCATCCGAGATGGTGTGATGCGGCGAGCGGTATGGACGCGTTCCGACTAGACCCTTCCCGGACTCCAGCACACCCGCAACGCTGTGGATCTTCGTCGTCTCCAGCGCTTCTTCGAAGGTCAGCGGCGGAAGAATGGTCGGCATGCGCTTGGCCAGCATCGTCTTGCCGGAGCCGGGCGGACCGATCATCAGAATGTTGTGTCCGCCGGCGCAGGCGATCTCGATGGCGCGCTTGGCAGTTTGCTGACCTCGAACGTCTTTGAAGTCGACAAGGAATTGCTGCGACTCGCGCAGCAGCGAGTCGCCATCGGCCTTGATGGGGGCAATGCCATTGCCCGAATTGACGAAATGGATCACGTCGAGCAGTGAACGTACGGGAAAAACTTCGACGCCCCCAACCATGGCGGCTTCCTCTGCGTTAGCTTCGGGAACGACGAGGCGCGAGATTTTGCGTCCGCGGGCTTCGAGAGCGATGGGCAGCGTGCCGCGAATGGCGCGAACGCCGCCGTCGAGCGAAAGTTCTCCGACAAAAAGGCAGTCCGCGATTTCTTTCTTGGTCAGGCCCCCGTAAGCGCCGACAATACCCAGGGCCATGGGCAGATCGAATCCGGATCCTTCCTTCTTGATGTCGGCGGGAGCGAGATTGATGGTTATATGGGTGGGAGGGATGTCATACCCACAATTCTTGAGCGCAGCGCGCACGCGATCGCGACTCTCACGCACGGCGGCGTCGGGAAGTCCGACTGTGTGAAAGTGATCCTGGTCGCACTTGATGCCCGAGCAATCGACTTCCACCTGAATGATATTGGCATCGATGCCGTAGACTGCGGCGCTGAGAGTCTTGTAGAGCATGAATCTTCCGACAGCGGGTAAAGCGGGACCGATTTTCCGCTATCGGCACGGCTAAAGCCGTGCCCTTCCCAACCCTGCTTCGGGCCACACTATCTCTAAACCACTCTAGACCTGTTCCTCCAGCTATCCACGGTACGCATTCCGGTGCAGCGCTGGCTGTGACGGATGTCACTGCGGCCTGTGGAAAACCCGCAGACGAATTTTCGCTGGGCGATTCGAATGCTTTGCCGTTCGCGAACCGTAACGTACCAACATTCCCAACAGAGCGAGAAACGGGGCTGCATATACAATGTTCTCGCTCACGTCGGAGTTCCTCATGTCCTCGGATCCACTTCAGCCGCCGGGCCCGCCTCGCCAGCCGGGGAATCTTGAACGCGAAGAATCTCAGCTCTGGCGGTGGTTGCTGGGATTCATGTTGTTGCTGGCGTTCGCCCTCGCCGGCTTGCTCTGGGAGCGGTTGGAAAGCATCCCGTATCAGCTACGTGCAATTCCCATCGGTGTGCTGGTTCTGTCAGTCTTGTTTGCGGCGTACGCATATGGTCGGCGACGCGAGGTCAGTGAGCTCAAGGGATTGCTGCATGATCTGCAGGAGCACGTGGGTGCGGCGCCCTCGGAAGAACAACTTGATCAGTTGAGCCAGGTCATCATGCGCTCGCAGCGCAGCTTCAAGGAGCTGATCGATTCCTTTGATGATCCGGCCTGTGCAATCTCTCTCGATGGCACGTTGCGAACGGTGAACCGGCGTGTAGCCCAACTCACCGGGCTTTCCTATTCCGGGGTCGTCGGGCACAAGATTTTTGATTTTCTGGACGAGCCGAAGCGTGACGAGTTGGAACGCGGCCTGAGCCGCTTTCTGGAAAAAAAACGCTGGACTGGAACTGTCCGAGTTCGCTTGCGGGAACACACCCGGCCTCTCTATTTCGATTGTGTAGTGAATGCGATCGTAAAGGGCGACGAGGTAGTCGGCGCGAGCGTCTTAGGCCGCGATGTGACCGAGCAGCGCGAAAAGGAGATGCGCTTTACGGAATTGTTCGAAACCCTTCAGGAGGGCGTGTACTTCAGCACTCCGGACGGGCACCTGCTCGACGCGAATCCGGCCCTGGTTTCGATGCTGGGCTATGCGGAAAAAGGGGATCTGCTGGCGGCCGAACCGTCCGCTTTGAATCTGGACTCGGGGCAGCCGGTGCTGGGACGCGCCGTCGACGATCGCGGCAGCGTGCGGACGCGCGAGATCAAGCTGCGGCGCAGAGATGGGTCGGCGGCCGTTTTTCTCGATACATCCCGCGCCGTGTGGGATACCTCGGGCAACATCATTCGCTATCAGGGAACGCTGGTCGATATCACCGATAAGCGGAAAATGGAGCGGCAGCTGGCGCAGCAGGAAGAGTTCCGCCGTCGGCTGCTGGAAAGTTTTCCGGATCTGATCCTGGTGGTCGATCTGGAGGAGCGATACACGTTTGTGAGTTCGCGCTCGACCGACCTGCTCGGCTACGATCCCCAGGACATGATGGGGAAGAAAATTTCTGGTCTTGAGGATCATTCGCCGGATTTGGCATCGCTCTATCACTCGGTAGTGTCCGGCCAGCAAGTCTTCGGGTCTGCCGAGTACGGAGCGCGGCATCGCAACGGAAGCTGGCGGACAATGCGGGCTTCGGCGAGCCAACTCGTCGATGACGAAGGAAAGATCACGGGCGTCATCATTTCGGTCCACGACATCACGGTCGAGCGCAAACTGGAAGAACAGATCGTGCAGAGTGAACGGCTGGCGGCCATGGGCGCGATGATCGGAGGCGTGGCCCACGAACTGAATAATCCTTTGACCACGATTCTGGGCAATAGTGAATTGTTGCTCGATACCGCAACCGATGAGGCATCGCGCAAACGCATTGCTCTGCTTCAGCAGGACGCGCGCAAGGCGGCGGAAATCGTAAAAAATCTGACCTATTTCTCGCGCCCACCGGCGCCTGGAAGGAGCAAAATCAACTTAACCGAGGTGGTCGAGCGTACTCTAAATCTCCACGCCTATTCGTTGCGCAAGAACAGCATCACCGTGGACTTTCTGAAGGAGCCAGCGATTCCTTACGCGCTGGGCGATGCGCACCAGTTGATGCAGGTGTTTTTGAACTTGATTGTGAATGCGGAGCAAGCGATCCGCGAAGTTCGCGACAAGGGGACCCTCCGCATTCGCCAGGGGAAAGGCGAGAACTCGGTGTGGGTCAGTTTTCACGACGACGGCCCGGGCATTCCAAAGGAAACGCTATCAAGCATTTTCGATCCCTTTTATACGACCAAGCGGCCGGGGCGAGGAACGGGATTGGGACTGAGCATCTGCAAATCGGTGATGAAGGAACACAACGGCAGCGTGGAAGCGGCGAACGCGCCCGATGGCGGCGCGCTGTTTACGGTGACGCTGCCGGTCGCGGGGTGAGGATTGTGGCATCTCCGGCACATGCTGAGCAGACCCCTGCCCTGAGGGTCAATGGATCGTTTTACCTCCTGTTTTCCACGTGTGCATTCTTGATTTTCCCGTTGCACGAGTCCGCCCACTACATTACATATCGCCTTCTCGGCATCCATGTTCATATGACGCTCAATACCGCGTCTCCCCAAGATCAATCCTTGCGAAAACCGATTGCGGAACTTGCCGGCCCCGTGCTCAACCTGATGATCGCAAGCGGAGCGGCTGCAGCGTACCGATTTTCGGATCGAGCGCGGCGCTTGTGGGCGGCTTTAGCACTGTCGTCCGCCCTGATGCGGCTCGTCGTTTATGCCCTCGTAGTTGTTGCGGCGTTGGTCACTGGCTCCGGACTGAGCCTTGGAAACGATGAACCGATTGCGGCTCATTTATGGGGGTTGCCAAGTCTTACGTTTGTGGTCGCGTTCGCGATCCCCTTCCTCATCATTACATGGAGCTTTGTACGAACCTTTGAGGGGACCCGCCTTGTGAAGGTCCTCCACGTGGCTGGTCTTTCGCTCACAATGCTGGGGGTCGGTCTGCTGATAGGAAACGTGCTCGATCCTCGGCTGTTTCCTAATCGGTAGATTGCATTATCGTTCCACTGCCATGGCGACGGCATTCCCTCCGCCGAGGCAAAGAGCGGCGATGCCGCGGTGCACATCCCGGCGAATCATTTCGTACATTAACGTCACCAGCACGCGCGCGCCGCTTGCACCGATGGGATGACCGATGGCGACCGCGCCTCCATTCACGTTGACTTTCTCGGGATTCAATTTGAGTTCGTGCATCACGCCGAGAGCCTGCACCGAGAAAGCTTCGTTCAGTTCGTAGAGATCGACGTCTTCGTTTTTCCAGCCGGTCTTCTCCCAAATCTTGCGGACTGCATCCACGGGCGCCATCATCACCCACGCGGGATCAATACCGCTGGTAGCTTGGGCGACGATCCGAACCATGGGCTTGGCGCCGAGTTCCTTCGCACGCGCAGCGCTGGTCACGACGACTGCAGCCGCTCCGTCGTTGACTCCGGGTGCGTTGCCGGCTGTGACGGTTCCATCTTTCTTGAATGCGGGCTTGAGCGAGCGCAGGACTTCGATCGTCGTGTCCTCGCGCGGACTCTCGTCTTTATCAAAAATGGTCGGAGCCGCGCCTTTCTTTTTGGCAGGAATCTCCACCGGAACAATCTGCGATTTCAAACGACACTCCTTGATCGCTGCGACTGCTTTGCGATGCGAGTTGAGCGCGAACTGGTCCTGCTCCTCGCGCGTGATGCCGTATTTCTCTGCGACGTTCTCGCCAGTGATGCCCATGTGGTAGTTGTTGTAAATGTCCCACAAGCCGTCATGAACCATGGAGTCGATGATCTCGGCGTTGCCAAGACGATATCCCTGGCGCGCCTGCGGCAGAAGATAGGGCGCATTGGTCATCGATTCCATGCCTCCAGCCACGACCACGGAACTATTTCCCGTCTGCACCGCTTGTGCGGCCAGCGCGACCGCTTTCAGTCCGGAACCGCAGACCTTGTTGATTGTCATGGCACCTGTGGCAGGGCTCAATCCGCCAAAGATTGCGGCCTGTCGCGCGGGATTTTGACCGAGTCCGGCAGAAACCACGTCGCCCATGATGCATTCATCGACCCGCGCCGGATCGATGCCCGCGCGCTTGACCGCTTCGCGCACCACGATCGCGCCCAGTTGCGGCGCGGAAAAAGATGATAGGCTGCCTTGAAATTTCCCCACCGGAGTGCGGCAGCCGGAGATGATGACGATATCGTCGAAAGAGGCCATAGATCGTGCTCCAAATGATCTTTCCTGTTCCTCATTATAGATGCGCTCGCGAGCGAATGGATTGCGACGAACCATGACAACCCTGGGAGCGAAGTCGCGAAACGTACGTTGGTGTTTACCATCAAAGGTTGCTCGTGATTTGTAACCTCAAACAGAAAATCGGGCGAGAAGTGATGCCTGGTGAAGAAAAAAGTTTGCTCTCGCGTCTCGTAATTGCGTCTTCCATGACTTTGGTACAGGAACCCGCGCAATTTCATCATCATTTTTTTCTTGACTTCATTTTTCATTAACTCTATACATCAACTAGTTGCAGTAGAAGACCGCTGCACATTTTCCATGAAGAATGGAAGGGAGAATAGGAACAATGGCAACCAAGAAGAAGGCAAAAAAGAAAAAGAAACACTAAGAGATGATGTGTACCAAGTCTGAAAGGGGACGCGCAATGCGTCCCCTAAGTTTTTGCGCTGAAAGTTCCAAGAGTCCGCTTGGAGTCAGTTTCAATCAAGTTCAACCTGCGCAGGTGCCGCGATCAATTGCGGCAAGCGCTTTTCGCGCGCAGGACACAAGCTCCGATAGGAGCAGAAATCGCAGTGCATTCCAGGCTTGGCTCGAAAATCGCCTGCGGCTATTCCTTGGGCGGCGCTTTGCACACGCTCCCGTGCAATCGTCAACTGCGCGGCGCTGCGCGTGGTAGTCACGGGAACATTTTCGGCGAGGTTGTAGAAAATCAGCGAGCCGACGTGGTATCCCCACTTTTCCGCCGCGGCGATGGCATAGAGCGATAACTGCAGGCTGTCATCCGCATCTTCCTGATCGCGCGCTTTGCCAGTTTTGTAGTCGATGACGGAAACGCCGCCGTCGGAGCGGGCATCGATGCGATCGATGCGTCCCGCAACCGTGGTCCCGCCCAACGCGATTTCAAAGGATTGTTCGGTGTGCAGAACGCGCGGGGCGGGCGCCAACCGGCTGGCCGCGAGAAAAGTTTGCAGCTGTTCGATGCCTTGCTTCTCATAAAGTTCGTGCTGGTAGGACTCTTGAATTTTGGAGTCGGCGAGATCGCGGCGAAAAAGCGCGATAAGTTCGTCGTCAGTTTTCGGACGTCCGAGCTGCACGGAATCAAAATACGTTTTCAGGACGCGATGCATTGCCGCCCCGTACTGCATCGCGGCGGCAGGTTTGGCAGCCAGCCGCCAGTCGCGGTCAAGCTTGAATTGCAATCCGCAGCGTTCGTAGGTGTCAATGGCAGAGGCGCTCAGGCGCGCGTGCAGGCCGTCGAGAACCGGCAATTCAAACCAGCCCGTGGACCGCGATTCGGGCAGGGAGACGGGCGAGGCGGCGGCAAAGATGTCGAGCTTTCGCTGAGATCCGCTGGCGGGAGCCACCTTCAGCCAAGCCGCGAGGCTCTTGTTCTCGATTAGCTCCCGCATGTAGCCGTCGGGATTCTTGTTGATCTTGCCCTTTCCCTGACGGGAATAAATGTGCAGCGAATCGCGGGCGCGAGTCATGGCCACATAGAATAGCCGGCGCTCTTCCTGCCGATGAAGAGTTTGGTCGTCATCTTCGGTGACGGAGTCGGGATCGCGGAGTTCCGCGGGAAACGCGACCAGAGTCTCCTTGTAAGAACTCGGAAACGAATTGGCATTGGCGCGAAGAATGAAGACGTGAGGAAACTCCAATCCCTTGGCGCCGTGCACGGTCATGAGGCGAACGGCGTCGCGATCTTCGCGGGGTTGCAGTGCGATCACCCCTCCTGCTTCGCGAAAATACCCGAGATAGTCGACCAGTTCTTCCAGATTTGTGGTCTTGTTGACCTTCTTCTGTTCCCAGGCTGCCACCCAGTTCAGTGCGGCCTGCAGCGTAGGAGATCGGGTATCGAGTCCAAACTCACTGATAATCACGTCGAGCGCGCCACGAGCCTTAGCGTCCTTGGCGTGAATCTCGCGGCGAGCCCGCTCGACGACACGCAATACGCCCTCTCCTCCGTCAACTTGCGCGAGCACAGAAAATAAGGGAATCACTGGACCGTCCCGAGAGTCTTTCGCTTTGGCGCGCATCACCTGGCGGAGCTGCTCCGGATTGACGTGGAATCGAGGCAGCGCAGCCACGCGAAACAGGCTCACATCGTCGCCGGGAGAAACAACCGCATTCAGACAAGCGAAGAGATCGCGGACGTCGGAGGTATCAGAAACATCCATGCACTCGATCACGAAGGGGATTTCGGCTTCCGCCAATTCAAGAACAACATCGTCGCGATGAAAGTGCGAACGGTACAGGATCGCGAAATCGGACCATTTGCATTTGGACTTCTTTTGCGCATCACGGATTAAGCTGACGAGATCCGGCCCCTCCGCATCTTTCATCGAGAGGACAGTGACCGTTACCGGAGGAGCAGAAAGTTGGCGACCCATTCGAGCCGCTTCCTCCTCGCGAGCGGATTGCAACGGAGTGCGGCGGTAAGGGAAATCGCCGTCCGTTTTGCCGAAGACCGGCGGATTTTTGTCGATGAGGGCAAAGGCATCGCGCAGAATCGGCGTGGTGGACCGGCGGTTCTTTTCGAGGGCGATGACCTTCGACGCAGGGAATGTGTGACGAAAAAGCTCGAAGGCCGCGCTGGAAGCGCCGCGAAAACGATAAATGGCCTGATCGGGATCGCCGACCGCGAAGATGTTTGCGTCTTTGCCGGCGAGCAGCGAAAGAATCTTGATTTGGGCGAAGTTCGCGTCCTGAAATTCATCAGCCAGGATGAAGCGGGCGCGGGAACGGGCCTCGGAGAGAGTTTGTTCGTCTGTTCGCAGCAGTTCGTAGGCGCGAGTGATCATGTGGCTGAAAGTTCCAAGATTCTCCTCGCACAGCCATTGCTCCAGAGTTGCAAACACGCGCGCGATTTCGCGGCAGCGGCCAAGAACCTCTGCATCGTCCAGGATTTCCTTCGATTTCGCCACACGTGGAATCGGGACTTCTCCGCGTTCAAGCCGGTGCACGTAGGCCGCGTATTTCTCCGGCGCAACAAGTTCGTCGTGGCAGCGATCGACGAACTTGAGAAGATCCTTCAGAAACTGGCCGAGGTTGGCTGCACGAACGAAATACTCGAGGCGAAGCTCGCGCATGCGGCGGCGAAGGTAAATCCACAGGTCCTGCTCATCGAGCACGCCGAAGTCTCTATGCACTCGCTTGAGCAAGTCGAGGCAATAGTCGTGGAAAGTGGTGGCGTGCACTTCCTTGCCCCCCAGCAGCCTGCGCAGGCGGTCGCGCATCTCGATCGCGGCATTCTTGGTGTAAGTGAGGGCGAGGATTTCTTGCGGCTGCGCGTGCCCTTGACGGACCAGATGCTCGATGCGATGAGTCAGGACCGAAGTCTTACCGGTGCCTGCGCCCGCAATAACGAGAAGAGATCCATGAACGTGCCCGATGGCGGCGCGCTGACGATCGTCGGGAGCAAAGGCAGAGACTGGATCGAGGGAGGATGTGTGCCGAAGATTAGTTCGGCGAGCTCGGGCTGGCCGGATTTCCATTCTGTACAAGCACCCAAGTCGTAATACCTACCACGGCGGCCGCACCCACTCCAACCGCAATCGGAGAATCGAGAATTCCGCCGCTTGCCGGGGCAGCCGTTCCGGAATCGTGCTTCTTGCTCTTTTTGTCAGGATCGCTCGTGGGAGCGCTTTCGTCACGGCTGGTTTCCTGACCTTGCGCCAGAGTGAACACTTCTTTGCCGTAGGCAATGGTGAGATCGCCTTTGCGGGCGGCAATTTTCACCGTTCCGTCGACGTCCACCACGTTAAATTCAGTCCAGACGGATGAAGCCGGCTTCACTTTCACATCTCCGGCAGTAGTCCCCACTTCCTTCGAGGTTGCGACCGTTACCCCGCCGTGCTCCAGGTGGACTGCGGCAAGTTCGAATTCCACCAGGGAATCAGAAAGCACGGTGATCGTCGAGCCGGGTTCATCGATGTTGGCGACAGAGTCGGCGCGGGTTTGCAGCATATCTCCGGAAAAGATTGCGGAAGAAGCGCGGGGCACGTGAAACCCGTTGACCCAAGCCGCGCCGTTGGTTCGCAGCATGGCTGCGTCGGAATCCGCGGCCAACATCGAAACGGGAAACAAACATACCAGCACGCAACCTACCACTCGCCGCAACGCGGACGGACCCATTCCCACGCTCCGTTAATAACTTTGTTGGTAACTTGCAACGAATCCTACCCTCGCCGTTGTTGTCCGTCAATGCCTTTTGTGCTAGGAATGAGGAAATTCGGTGGAAAACTCACCGCTGCGCAGCAGTGAAAAACCAAGGGATAGATCCGCCTCAGCGCCAGCGATCAACCACATTCCACCAGCCGAGTCGTACCCATTCATACAGACAGGTCTTCGCCCATTCGCGACGTTTCCACCAACCGCTTCCGAACTCGGCCGGATCGTAAGCCGCCGCAACCGAGAATGATTTTCGGGGTAATTCGTGCCGGAAGATGCTGAGTGCGCGACGGGTATGGTAATCGGATGTGACGATCAGAATTCGATTTTCATTCGTTTTCAAACAGGCTCGCACATCATGGGATTCATCCCGAGTCGAGAGTCCGGTAATGGGGCAAAGTCGTACCAAGGGAGCTTCGGGCAGGCTCTGGAAATATTCTTCGGCCAATCGAATTTGCGTGTACCCATAAATCTTTGCCTCCGCCGGAACGTCGATGATCAGGTTGCCGCCATAACCTTGATTCAAAAGTTGCAAGCCGAGGCGCGGACGATAATCGGTCTCGCCTGCCAGAACAACAACAACATCGGATTTTTTCGGATCATTCACTACCAGCAAGCGGCCGGCGTTCGCAGCAAATTCCCCCAGCGCAGCCAGAAGAACAACGCTGAATATCCAAGTTTTCCTGGAGTTCACAGGGTTCATGTTCAGCTTGTCCTCCCGCTAAAGTTCCGCATTAACTCTCCAGTCTCTGCTCTGGCTTTGTCGTCGGAGGCGTTAACTCAGCATGCTAAAATTGTTTGATTTCAAAGTCCGTTCCGCTCTTCCTTCAGGATCTCATGACTATAATTTCTACCGCCAAATCGCCGTTCGATCTTCTCAAGAGCAAGATTCAGCAACGTGAGGCGCGGGTTGGGATCATCGGCCTCGGCTATGTCGGGCTACCGCTCGCGTTGTTATACAGCGAACAGAAATTCCGTGTTACGGGATTCGATATTGATCCGCGCAAGGTTGACACCTTGGCCAAGGGTGGATCGTACATCTATCGCATTGCGGCCGAAGAGATCCAGGCCGCGAAAAAACACGGTTTCTCGGCAACAGCAGATTATTCGCTGCTCACCGAAATGGACGCGATCATCATCTGCGTTCCCACCCCGCTTAACGAGTACCACGAGCCGGATCTGAGCTTCATCACCGACACAAGCCACTCGATCGCGCCGCATTTGCGAGCCGGACAACTGGTCGTGCTGGAGAGCACGACCTATCCAGGCACAACCGAAGAAGTGATGATTCCGATTCTGGAAAAGGAAAACAAGGAGGGCCTGAAAGCAGCGCGGGGCCAGGCTTCCAACGGTGATGAATTTTTTGTCGCGTTTTCACCCGAGCGCGAAGATCCGGGAAACACCACCGTGGCGCGGCGCGATATTCCCAAGGTGATCGGAGGATTGAATTCGCAGGCTTCCGAGCTTGCCGGCGCGCTCTACGGGTCCATTTTCAATCACACCGTTCCGGTTTCGTCACCGGCGGCAGCGGAAATGACCAAACTGCTGGAAAATATTTATCGCTGCGTGAATATCGCGCTGGTCAACGAACTGAAGCTGTTATGCCTCCGCATGGGCCTGGATATCTGGGAGGTCATCGGAGCAGCCTCCACCAAGCCGTTTGGCTTTCATCCGTTCTATCCCGGGCCCGGCTTGGGCGGGCACTGTATTCCCGTCGACCCCTTCTATTTGTCGTGGAAGGCTAAGGAATTCGATTTTCGTACGCGTTTTATCGAGCTTGCGGGTGAAATCAACACCAACATGCCGTATCACGTTCTGGCCTCAGTAGGGGGCGCGCTGAATCGGCAGAGGAAATCCGTGAAAGGCGCGCGGATCCTGGTTCTAGGCGTCGCTTACAAGAAAGACATCGATGACCTGCGGGAATCTCCTTCATTGACGATAATTGAACTGCTGCAGAAGGATGGAGCGGAGGTTAACTTTCACGATCCCTACTTTCCAGTCATCGGCAAGGGCCGGAGATACAACCTGCAAATGAAACGCGTCGAGCTCACCGATTTGGGTCAATATGATTGCGTGGTCATTGTCACCGACCATTCCGACTATGATTTCCGTCGCATCGTCGGCGAAGCGCAGTTGGTCGTCGACACGCGAAATGCCACTCGTGGGATTGAAAGCGAAAAAATTGTTCATTGCTGACAAGCTGGGGGGGGCCCGTTGGCTTTAATTCTTCTGGCGTCGGAAAAGGTAAAACGGAAATCTGGGATGTGGCTGTGTAGGTTTTTTGCACGTCGAAAGGCAACCCTGACTCGACTTTCTTCAACAAAATTCTAAGTAACTGATTAATCGATGCTTATACCAGCGCTCACAGCCCGCGAAATGGCCTCTGTCGTGCATAGTGAGATCTGAAATAGTACACTCTAGGGGACTCTCTCCCAAGCCCCCAAACGTTGAAAAGTAAAAACAAGACTTTCGTCCTGCACTGGTGTTTAGCACCGTGTGTTTCGCAATTGGTGATTCAGAATTCCAGGTTATGGGGTCATCTGTGGCTGAGCCAGTATTGTTCTCTGTGCTTCCCAAATGGAAAGCGCCATGGTCTGAATTTTTCCTCGGCTATGGCGTACAGGTAATTGCGATCGCGATTCTAATCTGGGTTCCCGTGCTCAATCCGCAGATTCTTGAGCCTCCCCAGCGCGACTATCACGCCATCGAACTGGTACCGACGCCGGTTCCGGAGAATCACGATCCGCAACCTCAACTCCCGCGGCCCGTTGTCGTTGCGAAGCTTGACCCGCCGGCGGAGGCGTTGCGTCTGCCCGCGCCCCGGCCGGAACCCAAGCCGAAGATGGAAGATGCCCTCGCGCCCGTTGTAAAGATGGCCGAAAAGAAGCAGGATGTTTTACCCCCGTCTTCTGCGCCTGCCATTCCGAAGCAACTTGTGAGAACCAATCTTTTTTCAACCGGAAGCTCGGCGCCGCAAACCATCGAGCGCCCCGCGCAGAAGGTACAGACCGGTGGATTTGGCGATCCCAATGGAGTTCCAGCCAGAACCACTCAAACTCGAGCCGTGAATATTGCGCAGGCTGGCAGCTTCGATTTGCCGACCGGGCCGGGATATGGCAACGGAACCGGCGGGGCTAAAGGCGCGCGTGGTGTAACCGCGAGCGCAGGATTTGGCAGCGGCGTGGCCATTGAGGATCCGCGCGCGTCGCGAGGAGTAGTTCACCAAGCGGGATTCGGGGATGCAGACGTGCCGGCGCCTCCCACTGTGGCTCATGCCACAGCCACGGTAGC
>JASHPL010000183.1 GCA_030038125.1 Candidatus Sulfotelmatobacter sp. | reverse complement strand
AGTTCCATTCCTTGAGACGGAACTGCAGGTCGATAATCAGGTTGCAGCACCGGCTGAAACGAGAACGCCCAACCTGCACCGAGCGAACCAATCGCTCCTCGAGAGTGCGCATGGAAGCATGGCGACAGTGGCTGCTCGGCGGAAGAACAACGAAGAACAAATCTCTTGACTCCGACCGGCCTTCTCATGGAAGGCGTTCTCACTCAAATTTCGACTCGTTTCGATTCAGTGCACTTTGAAAGCGATTCGGAAGGTGAGTCCAATGGCTATTTTTCTTGAGCTACCCAGTTGCGGTCTGCCTCGCGAACGAGAGCTTTGGAAAAACAATCTCCCCAAATGGCTTTGATTTCTTCGGAGGGTGATTTGCGTGAGGGGATATGGACTATCGAATTCGACCGCCAACCGGTATGAACCCATAATGGCTATATGATTTCTACGTCAAGTGGATATTGCGTTATGCCATTTTCAGGATCATTCTTTCCCCACAAGAGGGGTTTGAGGGGACAAGCGATGAGATGCCGACTGAGAGTTTAACGGGGGCATTCTTTTCCTAATTCTCCTGGCGTGCCTCGAACAGTGCTATCGAGGGTAATCTTTCTTGTTTTGACTACGATGTTTTGTGCCGCGCCTGTCGCCCTACTGGCTGGCATAGCCAACTCCGGTCACGATCACGGCTTTGCAGCTCAGGGAAGCAGGTTCGATCCTGGCAACAAACCCGAAACGCTTGAACGACGGTTCGATTGTTCTGATGAGCCACCGAATTCGCCACTGCATTTCATGCCCGCATTGTCGTACTCGCTACCTCCTGGGTTTCAGTCCGTACGCGAATGGGTCTTACCTCTTGCCGACGTCATCCGGACCTAAAGAGGAATACGCTCTCTACTGTTCCTGTGGACAATTTCCGCTACCCAGTCGATGCCGGGGAGGTGAGATCATGACCTGTGAAGTATCAGATTCGGCTTACTCACGCGGGTATGGCTCCCCCGAGGAGATTATGCTGCTCCAGCAGTTGCCAAATGGTTTTTGGCGTTAACCGCAATAACGTCGACACCTCCGCCCGGCCACTTTGAGCGCTATTGAGGATTTTGCAATCGTTATCCCCCGGACCTAACGATGCCGCATATTGTTACGTGGCGCCGGACGGTTCGGGTTCGCCGAGATATAGCTTATTGCCAAACGGGTCCAGCAAAGTCAGTTGCGGCGTACCGAAAAAGGTCTTGGTAATGCCGGGCCTCCAGTAGCTATAACCTTTCGCGCTCAGTTCCGCGTGAAAGGCCTCGACTCCCTCAAACTCTACGTGGAAGCAAGTACCGGGCGAGCCATCGCCATAATGCTCGGATAAGTGAAGGATCAGTCCGTCGCGCGAGACCTGCATAAAAAGTGGCGCTTTAGGTTCGTGACGATGTTCCCAGTCAAGATGAAAGCCTGCGTAGTCCAGGTAATACTCGCGAGCCTTCTCAACCGAAAAGATACGCAGGATAGGAATGACACGAACGGCTCGTGGAGACATGCACCCATCATAGTATTTAAACTCCCAGCGTGTATGGGGCAACATCCCTGGGACCGATTCGTTCCGCCTTAGCGGTAGCGCTGATCCAGACGCCGCATCATTTTCGCAGCCGTCGCCAGCTGTGGACCTACAGCGGGCTCCGACATCCCTTCATGCACCTCAGACCTGCACTTGTTTTCTGCTCGATGCTACAGCGATTAGAGTAAGGACACTCACCAGTAACGGGAACCACACCTGTGCCATCCACGGCACAGGGATGAGAAACAGGACGTCGAGGTCGGTGGGCGAAGTGGGCCAACGAATGGTCGCCCAGAGGCTGGCATAGTAGCTGATATCCCACAAGGCGAATGTCCACAGAAAGAGTGCCCACCGTTCTCTCGCTCTTGCGGCAGCCAACAGAGCGATACTGACCAGCATCACGATCGTGGCCCCTTCCCGCAGAACTTCGACCGTCAACAGGCTTTGCGGAAACTGGGTGATGGTGGGCGGATACAGCGCGCTTGCTCTCCCCAGGCGCTGCACTTCTGAAAGTGTTCCGGCGTAGCCTGCCAACAGACCCGTGGCCGCACGCAAGTAAACCACCACCGCAGCTTCCACGAAACCGAAGGCTAGCGCAAACAGGGTGGAAAAAAGCAACTGCCGCCGAGAAATCTGGAGGCCTCGGCTTCGCCATCCGATAAAAACACCCACTGGGATGAACACGAGCAGATTGACCCCCAGCGGTTGCGCCAACAATTGGAATGCTCGCATAGTCTGGTCATTCTACTGCTGCACGGAGACTCTTCTCATGGAACGATCGGTGGGACCTGCTCAGTACCAAGAGGTCGATGAGTGTAACCGGGATTTCTCGCCAAATCACCACTGACGAAGACACGATTCGATTTCTTCGGTGCGCTTTTGGAGTTGTGTCAATTGCTTATGAAGGTCGGAGATTGCAGTACTCGGTATATGATTCGGCTCATCGATATGGAAACCGATCGTTTCCGCATGATGCCGTAATCTGTTTATCACTTTGATTGCCTCGTAGGGCCGACTGTACCGAAGTTCCGTTTCTGCAATCGCGCATAATGTAAAGCCTAGTGCGAGCTGGGATTCGATCGCTCTCAGGCGGGACTCTGCTGCAATCCTGGGAAATCGGAAACGGAGGAAAAAGACTACAGGGCTCGAAAAAAATTCTGAGGCTTGGGATGGTTAGAAAAGGGCGCAGCGATTTCACCGCGCCCTAGCTCAGATCAGCCGTTATTGCCTCTGCCATAGCGCCAATGGCTTCAGGGGAGGCGCAGCGCTGGGTTTGCTGGAAACGGCATCGTTGATGCAATTTCCGACATCGGTGACCACGCCAATGTAGGTGTTGCTGCCAGTGAATCCGGCAGGCGCGTCTCCGTATCCGAGATTCGCATCCACAATCGTGTTCGAATGCACCAGGCTTGAGCTTGTCTTGTTGCATTTAAGCTCGATTCCCGTCCCTGTACTGTCAATTGAGCCGGGAGCGTTGACGGTCCTGATTACGTTGTTCTCGACCACCGATTTTTCGACACTGAAATACACCACGATACCGTCAGTTACGCTGTTAAAGATTCTGTTTGATGTTACCGACGGGCCATCGGCAACTAACTGGATTCCAATTTGACTGCCGCTAATCGTGTTGCCGCTGACCGCGAGACCGGTACCCTCCTCCCCAGAGTCATCGGGGGAAGCTATCGCAATTCCCGTTCCACTGCCGACGACAGTGTTGCCGGTAATGGATCCCGTTGGCGTATCAATATAGATTCCGGTGATGCCGCCGTTTACGACATTTTCGCTGAGCATGGCGTTGGTACCCGCCTCCGCAACGAGGTTGTACACGTCGCTATTCGCTCCCGCATTCGAAGCAACGTCATTGTTCTCGATCGTCACGGTGAGATTCGGGGCCAATGTCGTGCCGGTCGCAAAGATGGCGCTCGCAGTAAAATCGTGCATACTGCAGTCTTCTACCGTGACCGATGGCTTGGAACTGCCGCCCTCAATCCACATTCCAAAGCCGATACTGCTTGTCCCGTTCTGGCTTGATGTGATCACGTGATTGATTGTCCCAGAAGACCCTTGATAGACAACACCGACAAAATATGACCCAACAGCGCTTTGGTTCATGCCGTTGACGTCGAGGTTTGTCAAATTTACGGCGCCGCCGATCACGTTCTTGACGTAAACCTGAGCGACTGCGGTTGGAAACGAGTCGCCGAAAGCATCCGTAAGAGTGACGTTTGCGGTGTAATCGTCAGGAAGAATGATTTGCGCGAGTGATCCAATGCCTTCTCCGCCGAAAGTCAACGGGTTTTGGCTCCCCGGGATGCCTTCGAGCGTGACCGGCTTGGTAATCGTGACCTGTTCAGCGTATTGCCCGGGGCAGACCTCGACCGTGTCGGGAGCCGGAGAGGCGTCGAGGGCGGCTTGGATGGTTTTGAACTGGGTGCCACTCGTGCAGGTTCCCACAATGTAGGTGATCGTGGCGGCGCTCATCTGCTGGGCGCCGACGGCCAATGCCAGGGCCGAAACCCAGCCCGCGAGCCTTAGTTTTGTGGCCGCGCGCTCGGCGAAAGCGAGCCTAACAGTGAGTGCAGCTCGACGCATTGAGTTTTTCATGGCGTGCGTATCTCCTTCTAGAGCCGGGATCGTGAGAATTTCTGTCTCTGCTGTAGAAAGCGGAAATTGCAGGAAAAAGACGACACGAAAGAAAAAGAATTAACTTCTGCTATCAGGCGATTGCACTCAGGTTCCCGGACCGCCGGGGAATTTAAGTGCGCTGGAGATCTCTCACCGACCTGCCTGTGAAGAAGGATCGATCTTTCAACCCTCATTGACTTGCCCTAGGACCACGCATACCATGGCGTCGCGCCATGATAGGTCAGACGATCTCCCACTACCGGATCGTTGAAAAACTCGGCGGCGGTGGCATGGGAGTCGTCTACAAGGCCGAAGACACTCGTCTGCACCGCTTCGTCGCACTCAAATTCCTGCCGGACGAAATGGCGCGCGACCCACAGGCCCTGACCCGGTTTCAGCGCGAGGCGCAAGCCGCGTCGGCGTTGAACCATCCCAATATCTGCACTATTCATGACATCGGCGAGCAGGATGGAAAAGCGTTCATCGCGATGGAGTATCTGGAAGGCGCGACGCTGAAGCACAAGATTGGAAATCGCCCGCTGGAACTGGAGTTCCTGCTTGCGATTGCCACCGAGATTGCCGACGCGCTCGACGCCGCGCATGCTAAGGGCATCATTCACCGCGATATCAAGCCCGCCAACCTGTTTATTACCGACCGCGGACACGCCAAGATCCTCGACTTTGGACTGGCGAAGATCACGCAGGCGCCGGTGTCCACCAACCCGGACGCGACCGCGGCGACCTCGGCCCTGACGGCGGGGAGCGAGGAACATCTGACGAACCCGGGATCGGCGCTCGGGACGGTGGCGTATATGTCGCCGGAGCAAGCCAAGGGCAAGGAACTGGACCGCCGCACGGATCTGTTCTCCTTCGGCGCAGTGCTCTACGAAATGGCGACCGGAGTTGTGGCGTTTCGCGGAGAAACCTCCGCCATCATTTTTCACGCGATTATCGAGCGAGCGCCGGCGGCTCCGGCGCGCATCAATCCCGATCTCCCGCCCAGGCTGGAAGAGATCGTCAATAAAGCGCTGGATAAAGATCGCGAGCTGCGCTATCAGAACGCGGCCGATATGCGGGCTGATCTGAAGCGGGTGCAGCGGGAACTTCAGTCCGGTCGGAAGCCTGTTCTCGAAGTGGATGGACCCGTCCATCCAGCGCAGCCGGCCAGCGGATCAGGCATCCGGGCGTCGTCGTCTGGCGCGACGGCGGTGGCTGCGCCCTCAAGCGGAAACATAGCCGCATCCCCAACTCCGGCATCATCCGCTTCCGGAACGGCTGCATCCGGAGCGTCCTTGTCCGGTCCTTCTGGGTCTGCGCCTCATGGCGTGCAGGCGGTGTTGGGCAGTTCGGCATCGGTAATGCCCGCGACTGCGAAAATAAACTGGAAACTCTACGGCGGAATCGCCGCCGCGATTTGCATCGTCGCTTTGCTTGGCCTGTTCTTTTACCAGAGGCGCCCGCATGCGATCACAGAAAAGGATTCGATTCTGGTCACCGACTTCGTCAACACGACGGGCGACGCGGTGTTTGACGGCACGCTAAAAAAAGCGCTTTCGGTCGATTTGCAGCAGTCGCCTTTTCTGAACGTTGTTCCGGAGCAGCAAATTCAGAAGACGCTGAAATTCATGGGACGTCCGGCGGACCAGATTATCAACGCCGACGTTGGCCGCGAAATTTGCCAGCGCGACGGCGTCAAGGCCATGCTGACCGGTTCGATTGCGGCGGTCGGAAATCAGTATCTGATTACGCTGGAGGCCATCAACGCGTCGACCGGCGACTCGCTTGGTCAGGCGCAGCAGCAGGCCGCAGGAAAAGATTCGGTGCTGAACTCCCTCAGCAGCGCCGCCACTAAGCTGCGCGAGAAGCTGGGAGAATCGCTGGCGTCGGTGCAGAAATTCGACAAGCCGCTCGATCAGGCGACGACATCGTCTCTGGAGGCGCTGAAGGCCTACACGCTGGGGGACGAGCAGCACTTAAGGCTGGAAGATATTGCCGCCATGCCGTTTTACCAACGCGCCATCGAACTGGATCCGAATTTTGCTCTGGCCCATCTGCGGCTGGGCATCATCGCCGGAAACACGGGCCAGGGGACCTTGTCCACGAAAGAAGTAGAGAAGGCTTTTGAATTGCGGGATCGCACCAGCGAGTATGAGCGGCTCTATATCACCGCTTACTACTATTTCCACGAGGGACAAATCGAAAAATCGATTCAGGCGCACGAACTGATGAAGCAAACGTACCCCCATGATCCGGTTTCGCGAATCAACGTTGCCGTCGGCTATGGTCAGCTTGGCCAGTACGAGAAAACGGTGGAGAACTGCCTGGATGCGATTCGCCTGGAGCCCGACACTCTGAATTGCTATCTGCAGGGAGCCGGCGCCTACAGGGTCCTGGGCCGGTCCGATAATGCCGACGCGCTGCTGGCGCAGGCGCAGCAACGCAACCTCAAGGGCTGGGGGCTTTACCTTAACTTGGCCGCGTCGGCCATCCTGCGTGGTGACACGGCGACCGCAACCCATATGCAGGAGTTGGCGAGTGCCAGTTCGGAAGGTGAATTGAGGGCTCTGTCACAGCAAGCGTGGCATGCGGCAGGGCTCGGGCAATTGTCCAGGGACCGCGAGTTGCGCATGCGCGCCGTGGAAAAGGCGAAAACCATAGGGTTGCCGGACGTGGCTGCGGAGCAGCTCGGCAATGAAGCCTATGACGAGGCCCTACTCGGCTATCCCGCGCGCGCAGCCGATGAGCTCGGTGCGGCTCTCGCATTGTCGAAAGACCCTTCGTTTCTGGCAACTGCGGCGGATCTTTACGCCCTGGCTGGCCAGGATCAGAAAGCCGCGCCGCTGATTGCGGAGGCACGCCGCGCCCGTCCTGACGACACTTTTATCCAGAGCGTAATTGGCCCGCGAATTGACGCGATGACCGAGATGCGCCAGGGCAAAGCCGCGGCGGCCGTTCAAACCCTCGCTGCCGCCGAGCCTTACGAAAATGGAATTTATTTTGATACCCACATCCTGCGCGGCGAGGCTTATCTTTCGAGCGGCGAGCCCGACAAGGCGGCGTCGGAATTCCGAACGCTTCTTGCCCGTCATTCCATGGCTCCATTCTCGCCGGACTCTGCTATCGCTGAGCTCGGACTGGCTCGCGCCTTGGTTGCGCAACACGATACCGCGAACGCCCGCTCAGCCTACCAGGATCTGTTCGCCACCTGGAAAGACGCCGACCCTGACATCCCCATTCTGAAGCAAGCGAAAGCCGAGTACGCGAAATTGCAGTAAGTCGCTTGGCGGAAGCTCTCCTCTAAACCAGCGCAGATTTTCACTTGAGGTAATGTGGGCGACTACGCCCAATCCGGATCACCGCGAATTTAAGTGCAACAGCGATTTCCAACGACCAACGATCCCAGCGTCCTGCGGGCGCGCTTTTCCGAGTCGACACCGATCTGTTATGCAGAACTATTCGAACTGTTCCGGCCAGGACTTAGCCATCTCTAACATCGCATGGTGATACTTTTCGTGGGAGAACTCACGTGCAATCTGCCACCCTTGGCTGAGATAGAACTGCACGGCAACTGCATTCGCACGAACGACGCGCAGGCGGAACGTCCGGTAACCACGAGCAGCGATTTCAGCTTCACCCTGTGCCAGTAATCTGCTTCCGACACCTTGCCTGCGTCGCTCCCGAAGTACCCACAGGTCGTCTACCCACTCCTGATTCGTTATGACCACCCCCACAATCTTTTCATCCGAAACTGCCACCCACGCCAACGGCCAGTCTTCGTCTTTGAACTTCAGCGGCACGGGATTCGGCGCAAAAAGGTCCCTAAATGTTTCATTCGCTACTGTCTCAATCAGAAGCCGGACCCCGTCGTATTCGCTGGCTTGCGGTTTTCGGATAACCAGCTCATCGGTCATCTTCGTATTTTAGTTCGGCGACGTGGCTTGCCCTCGTGAGCTGGTCATTATGAGGCAGGTCTTGACGCACCCAGAACCGCTACTTAAGGAAAGATTGATCAAATAGGAACGAATACGGGGTGCAACTGAGTTTTTTGACAGTGAAGGATCTTACTCAGCTCAGCGACTCATATCCTCTTCTTGGATTTCAGTCCCTTCACGGCGTCCGAGGCGCTGTTGCGAACCGCTTGGCTCGAGAATTGGGCCAGACAGTTTTCCTGCGGTCCAATGGGATACTCGTTTTCGCGCATGGTGTGTGAGCTTTGCAGCTTGATTTTTTTGCCCGACAATGCAGTCACCTTGTAGGAAAATGCGAAAGCTTCATTGACCAGGTCCCAACAATGCGAGTGTGCCAGTCCGGTCGGGTATCCTCCGACTGGAACGTCGGCGGTTGTGAGAGGACCTTTTCCGAGTTCGCCATTCGATGGGGCAGCAACCTGCGAGAGAAGCGCAAGGTTGATGGTGAGCAGATAGTCCGCCGATTTTTCTCGCGCCTGCTCGATGGGGCTCGAAGAGGGGTCGATTACGATGTTGGCGTGGACGTTCCCAGCCGCGTGTTCGACTGCTTTAGCCGCCTCCTCGCGCAGCTCGGGCATCATCCGCTGTATCCGAGAGTCCGTGGAATCCACGCTCACGGCAATCACGTATTTTCTGTCATTTTCCTGCGCGAAGGCGGAGACTGCGATCGACAGCAGAAGGGCGACGAACCATTGGCGTGTCATAGTCCCTCCACTCGCACAATGATCCCACGAATTTCCCCCAATCCCAAGCTCCTCAAAGGCCGCGACAACCCGGCGGTGACGCAATCAGGATGTTCTCACAAGCCTACCCATCTTTTTGCTTCCGCGGGTCCACCTCTCCTGCACTCTTTCCGGCTAAATCCCAGGCTCTATCGCTCTCGACAATCGGACCGAACGCACCCACAAACAGAACTTTCTTTCCCGGCTCCTCGGTCGAGAACGGAACCTTCGCCGTCAATTCCCAATTGGCATCTTCTGGCCGTACGCTCTAAGCATAAATTGCCCTTTTATTTTGGCGGAACGAGGCAGAGACAAGCGTGAGTGAATGGGTCGGGTTTGGGGCAGTATGCATTGGCCTTGTACTGCTTTTTATCCTTGAAAAGAAGCGCGAGGCGAAGAAACGCAGGCAGGTTATGACGCGTCGCATGAGGGTCTAGGAGCAACGCCCACCAGCCGCCCTGGCCCTGGAATGCGAAAAGGAGTGTTTAGCAATGATGGATCTTCATCGTCTCGCAGCTCGTGGCTGCTCTGAATACATTGACGGTGTCAATGGGACGCAGCGTATACCATTGAGAAAAATGAAACTAGAGAGTGCAGTTAAATATCTATTGTGGCTGTTGCTGTCGGGGCTCGTGGCCATTGTCGGGCTTGGAACTCTCGTTGCCCAGATCAGATCATGATGAGCGAGCCTGCTCTCGATCAATCGGACCGAACCCTGCCACGAAGAAAATTTTCCTTGCCCAGTTCCTCGGTATAGCGCGGAATTCCACTGCTTTCGCACCGCCGCGCCGCAACTCGCAAGTCAGGCTCGCCGTCGGGTTCGGGATGCCGCTGTCAGAGGAGGCAGGATTGTTGAATTCCATGTGCTGCGTGATCGAGCCCGTCTGAGCCGGCTTAACCTGACTCATCTCTAAGGATTGAATCACTGAAGGCGATAGACTTTGAATCAATTTCACCTGCCCGTTCTCCGGCGTAGAATTTACGACACGCGATTTGAGGAGGGACCACCGGCACAATGGCCGACTTCTCTAATTTCGAGGCTGGTTGGCAGGACGTCCGCTACGGCGCCCGGCTTCTTCGGAAGAATTTGGGCTTCACCGTCGTCGCCGTCCTCACTCTGGCTCTCGGCATCGGCGCCAACACCGCGATTTTCAGCATCGTAGATGCGGTGCTTTTGCGATCGCTTCCCTATCCTGATCCCAATCGGCTTGTCCTGATCTTCGATGTCCCGCAACAACAGCCAGACGCTCTCTCCAGCATTTCCTACCGCGACTTCACCCTGTGCCGCGAACAGAACGACGTCTTTAGCGAGCTGGCAGGAAATGCGTTTCACGATCTCACCTTGACCGGCGCGGACGAGCCATCCATCGTCAACGCCGCCGCGGTGACCCCCGAGATATTTTCTCTGCTGAACGCAAAACCTCTGGCCGGCCGCACGCTCCTGCCCGAAGATGGGAAGCTGGGCGCGGCACCCGTCGCTGTTCTGAACGAAGATCTCTGGCGCAGCCGCTTCGGTTCCAATCCGGCTCTTCTCGGCCAACCCATCACGCTCGATAAGCGTTCCTTCACCGTGGTCGGAATCCTGCCGGCAAGCTTTCGCTATCCGGACGGCGCTCCCCGTCAGGACGTGTGGATTCCCGTCGCGCAGGATCCGCTATTCGGACCTCTGGTTTCGCAGCCCGGTGTGCCTTTGCTCGTTGCGCTCGGCCGGCTGAGATCGGGCGTTTCTCTCACCGAAGCTCAGGCCGAGATGAACACTCTCGGCGCCCGACTCGCCCAGCAGTTTCCCGCGCAAGATTTTGGATTGACTCTCCGCATTGAGCCCTATCGGCAGGTGGTGGTGGGGAACGTGAAATCTCCGTTGCTGATTTTGCTGGGCGCGGTGGGCCTGCTGCTATTGATCGCTTGCGCCAATATTGCCAACTTGCTTCTCTCGCGGGGCACTTCGCGGGCCAGAGAAATTGCGCTGCGAATCGCGCTCGGCGCAGGACGCGCCCGCATTGTCCGACAACTGCTGACCGAGAGCTCTCTGCTCGGCTTGTTTGGCGGACTTGCCGGTGTGCTGCTCGCGGCCTCGAGTATCTCGATTCTCCGGCCTTTTTTGCCCTCCGAGGTCAGCCAGATGAGTCCAATTCATCTTGGAGTCCCGGTACTGGCATTCGCGCTCGTGTTGTCGCTTGCTGCCGTATTGGTCTTTGGGCTGGCACCCGCGCTCCTGGCAACTCCCTCCAACTTGCAGAGCAAATTCAAACAGGGCGACGACCGTTCGGGCCAACATGGCGGCCAGCGTCTCCGAAATTTCCTGGCCATCGCGGAAATTTCCCTGGCTACGGTGCTTCTGGTTGCGGGCGGCCTCCTCATGCGCAGCTTTACACTGGTCGCGTCGGTCAATCCGGGCTTCGATCCGGCAAACGTCATAGAAGCCGAGGTTTCGCTTCCGCAATTTCAATATTCCACGCCCCAGCAATGGACTGCCTTTTCGAACGAGTTGCTGGCGCGCCTTCATGCGCAGCCGGGTTTGCGAGATTCCGCTCTGGCGGCGCCGCTGCCCATGGACCGCCAGGGCGAAGCCGCCTTACCGTTCAGCATTGTAGGAAACCCTCCGCTCCCGCCCGGCAAGACCATCACCGCCGATTACGCTACAGTGAGTCCCGATTATTTTCACGTAATGCGAATTCCGCTTTTGCGAGGCCGTCTTTTCTCCCAGCAAGATTCTCCCTCCAATCCCAATGTCGCCATCATCAGCGAAACGCTGGCCCGCCGTTATTTCCCCAATCAAGATCCGATTGGCAGGCAAATGAGATTCGGCTTTCCGCCCAACAGCAATGTATCGCGCGAAATCATCGGCATCGTCAGCGACGTGCGAGACGTTGCGCTCAGCCAGAAGCCAGGCCCGATGATGTATGTGCCCTTCGCGCAGGCTCCTCTTTACGGAGGCGAGGTTGTGGCCAGAAGTTCGTCGAGCGTATCGAGCGTGGCCGCCGCCATTCGCCAGACGGTTCGCTCCATTGATGAGGATCTGCCCGTGACCGATGTCGAATCTTTCCCCAAGGCGGTCGCCGCATCGGTCGCGCAGGAACGATTCCGCACTTGGCTGATGAGCTCATTCAGCGCAATCGCCCTGATCCTCGCCGCGATTGGAATTTTCGGCGTGATTTCCTACTCGGCGTCGCAGCGCACGCACGAAATCGGAATCCGCATCGCTCTGGGCGCGCAACGTCACAACGTGTTGCGGCTGATTCTAGGCCAGGGTACGAAGCTTGCCTTGCTTGGCTTAGCCGCCGGAGCTGTGGCCGCTCTTCTGCTCACGCACTTCATGGCCAGCCTGCTCTATGGAGTTTCGGCGGCCGATCCCCTGAC
>JASHPL010000182.1 GCA_030038125.1 Candidatus Sulfotelmatobacter sp. | reverse complement strand
TTCTGCATGAGCGGCGGCACACCTACGAGATCAGCGAGTTCGGTGGTCTCGCCTCGCCCATGCCGGTGTATGCCGCGTCGTTTCTTTTTATCGTGCTGGCCTCGGTGGGTTTGCCGCTGCTGAACGGCTTTGTGGGCGAGTTCCTGGTGTTGAGTGGCGCCTTTCAAGCCAGAGCGATTTATGGAATTCTGGGGGCGACCGGGGTGATCTGGAGCGCCTGTTATCTGCTTTGGATGTATCAGCGGGTTTTCTTCGGAAAAGTAACCCACGCGGTAAATGATTCCCTTCCCGATTTGCTCGGATTTGAGAAAGCAGCAGTCTGGCCCTGCGCCCTCGCCGCGCTGGTGATGGGGGTGGCTCCCATCATCTGGCTGGCGGCTATTGACCCGGCTACGCACTCAGCGCTGATTCCGATCGTTCAGATGACCGCAAAGGTGGTGGGGCAATGACGATCCCCTTGGCACAAACAATTCCACAGGGTGCAGACTACATTCGCATTCTTCCTGAGCTCGTCCTGTCGCTTTTCGGAATTCTCATCATGCTCCTCGATGCGCTGGTGGACGAGGAAAAAGGCCAGAAAACTTTGGGCGTAATTGCATTCATCGGGACCATTGCTGGCCTGCTTTCGACCTGGCTTATGTCGCAGTCCCCAGGTGTCGCGTTTTTCAATAATGTCCGGGTCGATGCGTTCAGCGTTTTCTTTCATGTGCTGGTAATTACGATCGCTGCCGTTGTAATTCTCAGCTCTTTTGAGTACATGAAAGTCCAGCACATTCGTGCCTCGGAATACTACGCTCTGATCCTTTTCGGTGTCGTTGGAATGGGGCTGATGTCTTCCGCAATCGAGTTGGTGTTGATTTTTATCGCCCTCGAGATCTCCTCGATCTCGACGTATATCCTCGTGGGATTCCGGCGTTATCAAGCCGCGAGCAGTGAGTCGTCGCTCAAGTATTTCCTGCTGGGCTCATTCGCCACAGCATTCTTTCTGTATGGCGTGGCCATGATGTTCGGGGCAACAGGTTCGACCAACATCGACACGATCAGCGCCATATTAGGGAGCCATCCGGCTCCGCTGTTGGCCTACCTGGGAACGGCTTTGATGCTGGTAGGGCTCGGATTCAAGGTGGCGGCCGCTCCGCTCCATATTTGGACACCTGACGTTTACGAGGGAGCGCCTGCTCCAGTGGTCGGTTTCATGTCAACTGCACCCAAAGCCGCTGCCTTCGCTGTATTGTTGCGAATTGTGTTTGCGATCAATGAACCCGGCCACTTCTGGCCGATCTGGGTCGCAGCCGCGCTCTCCATGACTCTGGGCAACATCGGAGCGCTGGTGCAAACCAACGTCAAGCGGCTGCTGGCCTATTCCTCGATTGCGCACGCCGGGTACCTGCTGATTGCGTTCGCCATGACCAATTCCGACAATTCACCCAATGGAATTGCCGCGGCGATGTTCTACGCCGCTGCGTACGCAGCGATGAACGTGGGCGCATTCGCCGTGGTCACCCACTTGGCCAATGCGGGCGAACGTTATGTAACTCTCGAAGACTATGAGGGTTTAGGTCGTAGTTCGCCGCTTCTCGCTGCAACCCTTACTATCTTTTTGCTCTCGCTGATCGGGATTCCGATGACGGGCGGCTTTTTCGCGAAATTTTACGTATTCAGCGCGGCGTTAAGAGCGAATTTGATCTGGCTGACCTTGATTGGGGTGGTCAACAGCGCCGTGGGCGCATACTACTACCTGCGGGTCATGGTCGTTATGTACATGCGCGAGGCACGAAAGCCTGTTCCGGTCACCCCGGTTCCGTTGGGCCTGGGCGTTGCCCTTGGCGTGAGCATTGTTGCCACCATCTATCTTGGCATCCTCCCCAATCGCGTTCTCCAGTATGCGCAACAGTCTGTGCAAGATGTACTTCCGCAGCATGCACTCGTTCCGCCGGCCAGCGCTGCGCGGGCCATGCCCCCGTCAGATCCGCAACATTGAATTCTCAAAAAACTGAATTGACAAGATGCTGGGGCGGCGTGCATTATGTGGGGACTAAATGCGGTCAGTCGTTCCGCTTTTATGGGGCGGCAAGGAGGCGGTTCAATGTACCAGCTAATTTCCAGGCTTTGGCGAGAAGATGCGGGACAAGACATTGCAGAATATGCTGTGATGTTGGCTGTGATTCTGGTTTTGGTCGTCGGGACAGTTCGTCTGATCGGGTCCAACGCCAATACTGTGTTTTCCAATACAGCCAGCTCCATCCAGTAGCTTGTTTAGCGTTCTCGTTCCAAGGAAGCGGTGTAACCTAGTTCCCAGTGAGTTTTCCTATGACGCGATTTACCCAAGATATCGCTTTTGTGGCATGCTATCGATTTTGGCTGGTAGCGGCTGCGAGCAGCTTGGGGTGAAACGTTGAAGCGCTAACCGGCGCGAAAATAAAGTCCCCCAAGCCGCGATTCAGGATCGCGGTTTTTGTTTTTTTTGGCAGAAATCAACCGTGCGATGAGGAGAGGCAGGCCATGATCGTCAATATGTCCGAGAAGGCGACGGAAGACCAAATCCAGCACATCATTGACCGGGTGCGCGAAGCGGGATATCAGCCGCACGTGACTCGCGGCACGGAACGGACGATTGTCGCTGCCGTGGGAAGCGGCCGCCGTCACGAGATCGAAGCACTTCAGGTTGCCCCGGGCGTAGACAATGTGGTTGCCATCGCTCAGCCCTTTAAGTTGGTGAGCCGGCAGGTAAAGCCGGAGCGCTCAATTGTAAGAATCAACGGCGTCGCGATCGGCGGTGCTGAGGTGGTAGTCATTGCAGGACCGTGTTCGGTGGAATCGCGAGAACAACTTCTTGACACAGCCCATGCTGTCAAACGCTCGGGCGCGTCGATGCTGCGTGGAGGGGCTTACAAGCCACGCACCTCGCCCTACGACTTTCAGGGGCTTGGAGTGGAGGCGCTAAAAATCCTGCAGGATGCTCATCGTGAAACCGGACTTCCCGTCGTCACCGAAGTGATGAGCACGGAGGACATCGATCTCATCTGTGAATATGTCGACATGCTGCAGGTCGGCGCTCGCAACATGCAGAATTTCGCGCTGCTGCGCCGTTTGGCGACAATAAAGAAACCGATTCTTTTGAAACGGGGCCCTTCGGCCACGGTCAAGGAATGGCTGCTGGCGGCGGAGTATTTGCTTTCTGGAGGCAATCAACAAGTGGTTTTGTGCGAGCGCGGGATAAAAACCTTTGAGACCGAAATGCGAAACACGATGGACCTGGCAGCGATTGCACTGGCTCGCGATCTTTCGCACTTGCCGGTTATCGCTGATCCTTCGCATGGTACTGGCAAACAAAGTTTGATCGCCGCTGTGTCGCGAGCCGCCGTCGCTGTGGGGGCTGATGGACTGATCATCGAAGTGCATCCATGCCCAGAGCGTGCTCTTTCGGATGGACCGCAGTCTTTGGATTTCGCCGGATTCGAAAGAGTCATGCAAGCATTAACAGAGCCGTTGCGACCAACCGCTCGCACCGCATGGGCGGCGGCAGAGGCGAGCTAACCGAAGATACGCATCCAGCATGCGGAATTTCGGTGCGGAAGTCACCATCCCTGAGTAAGAAGCAGGATTGAGCATTGATGACGGAAGAATGACTCAGAAATATCATCCGCCGCCGATTGCCATTGAATGATGCGCAGCCGGTCTTTCAATGCCTGGAGCTACCGGCCGAAGGCTGCTTAACCTGCATCGCCGGGTCACCGAACAACACAAACGTCCGGCGCACATCCTCATCTTGGATCTGGGCTTTGGCTTTAAGAATCGATTCGCCCAGCGTCAGGTATGGAGGATTGAAAGCATTCTCGACGACAAACTTGTCCAGCCTGACTTGTGGCAATGGCTGGTTGAGACCTGATGAGGCCAAAACTGCCACAGCACCGCCATTTGGAGCCAGGAGTAGACTCACTCCGAGGGGCTGAGAGTAAACGTCCTGGAAGAATCCGTTCAGGCAATCCATGATGAGGAAGACTGGAAGCTGCGAACCGTTGGTCAGAGAGTCGACAATATTCGTGTCGAGAATGTCTAAGCCCGACCATTGCTCCTCAGACCCATGTCCGAGATAGTTGACCAGCAACTGTCCGGAGTTGATCCCCTGAACAATGTCTTCTCGCGCGGCTGTTGCTCCGAGAATTCCGGCAAAAACATCCGTGGCCTGCATAGAATGGGGAAGCTGCGCCTGAACCGTTTGGCTGTCTTTGGTGAAGCTTTCCGAATCATCGCGGTCAGCGACTATCAGAGCATGCGAGGTCCACGATTCAATATCCGAGCGATGTTCGTAGCCAACGATTTTTTCAATCACTTGCTCATCTTCCTCGAGCGTGCCTGCAGGCAAGCGGCCCGTGGCAATTGTGGCCACCCCCTTGTCGGAGAAGTCCGAAAACCAGTCGTCCGACGCTGTCATGAGACCAGTGGCCGCTAGAATCTCCGTCGGTACAAGATCGAGTTGCCCCATGCCTAGGTAATTTCGCGGATCGAAGGATGCGCGTCCATTCAACAGTAGATAGCTTGGCGCCCGGTCCCAGTTCCGGGTCGCAGTCTGCAGGAATTCGCGGATCGCGGCGGGACTATGCTCCCCAAAGTTGAACTCATCGTACAGAGCGGTGACAGGCACAGTAACCGACGACTTCCCATGCTCCTCATGGATATGAGCGAGCTGAGCCAGAGCGCCGGCAAAACTGTCGTAAGTAACCATCGCGATGTCGGCCCCTCGCTGCGCGATGTGCCAGTGAGACGGATGATTCGGTTGTATGGCCGCCGGAGAAGCCACTCGATCATTCGCGACTGCAAGCAGTGTATGACGAATAGGATTCGATGGATTTGTCGTTGTCCAGGGCACTTGGACCGCAATCTCGTAGTTGCTGTTGTTCACGTTGAATGTGGGCGTAAGTTGCACCGGCGCCTCGGGATCCGTGATGTCCAAAACGACCGGTGCGCTGCTGAATCCGCTCGCCGCGATCTCATCCCCCGCTCGGCCGGTGAACCTCAATTCATCGGAATCTGCAACATACTTGTGGGGGTACGTGATTCGGATATATTGCACCAGGCTCGTGTCGTATTCGCCATTCTGTGCAGTCAGCGTGACCGTGTTATTTCCCTCCTGGAGCAGTCCGGGAGGAACTTGAACACGCAAACGTCCTTTATCCTGCCCCGTGAATGTGACCTCGCCAATAGACGTTCCATTCAGCGTCACACTCACCTCGTGCGGGTAACCGACGATAATTCCCTGTAACAAAACGTCAATCGAGGCATCTTGCGTGGATGTGGAATCGAAGTGGGGAACATAGAGCGTCTGCTCGACCGGAGTTGGCGAAACCAGCGCGCCGAAGAAGTTGTTTCCATCTTTCGTGAGCAGAGCGCCGAAATATATTGTGTGTTGTTGCAGCTCGACGGTCGCCAAATAACTGGCTGGTGGTTGGTTTGATCCGGAAGAGAGAGGCAGATTCGGAATGCGGGATGCTCTTGATTCGCAAGAGACGAGCCAATAAACGCGCGTGCCCGAAAACACGGTATTGATGCCAGTTCCGTAGAAGCTAATAGCTGCTTGCGGCCCAAATCCCCCTGGACCTGGGGTGACGCCCGTTATCTCAATTGGCTGTTCAATGGCTTCTGCGTACAGGTGCAGCCGCGCGGGGTCCACGTTGGGATCGAGACCCGCTTTGATCAGATCCGGTTGCGTGATGCGATACCATCCTTCATGTTGAACAAAGATTTTAATGGCCCGGTCCGCGGCTAACTCAAATTGCTTACTGATCTGAACAGGAGTCACAGCAGAGTTCATGGCTACAGCTTCCACTGTGTGACTCTGGTGCGTACCAGGAACCGCCGGTTGCGCCTGGCTCAGTTGACTCAACATGCGCGTTTCGGCAGTCGACTCATCAGAGTCTGATTGCCCGATCTCAAGCGCGATCGGACCGTGCATGGTTCGTACACCGTTTGTATCCACATCTTCCAGCCAGTATGAACTGGCTGAACCTGCCGCAAAGGGATCGATCCAGGCATAGCTCCTGGCAGCATGTTTCGGCAGTGCACCACTCATCAGCAGCGCGGAACCGGCGATCAATGAGGAATTCAGGCGCACGCGATTGCCGTTCTGCTCGCGATATAAATTAAAGCCTAGATTGTGCGCTTCGCCTCCAGTCTTCCAAGTCAGCAGGGCTCGGGTTGCTCCATTCTTATCCGTTCCAATGTGTGCCGAGAAGGACTGCAGCGTTATCGCGGTCGGATAAGCGACAGATTCCGTTTGCGTCGAAGAATTGTTGGCTTCATTCGGATCGGTTTGATCGGCCTGCACTGTCGCCGTATTCGAAACCTTTCCCGGCTGCTCGGGAATTGTGAGGATCGTAACGGTGGCCGTCACACTGTTGTCCATCGTGCCCAGCAGGCAGGTGACCGTACCATCCGCTTCCGAACAGGACCCCTGCGTGCTGCTAGCCGAGAGATATGTCATCGCCGAAGGCAACGTGTCGGCCACAATCACGTCGGTTGCGGTGGCCGGACCATTGTTCGTCACACTCAGCATATAAGTGAGCGGAGTGCCCTCGGTGACGGGATTCGGCGTTGCCGTCTTCACGATCGCCATATCGGCGCTGTTCGCATTCGCAACAATCACCGTGGCGCTGGCAGTGTTGGTCGTAAGGTTCGGCACGAGGTTCGACGCATTCGCTGTGGCAGTGTCCGTAATGCTCGTTCCGGATGGCGTTTGTGCATTCACCTGCACCTCTAAGCTGAAAGTCGTATCACCACCGCTGGCGAAAGTTCCCCCGTGCGTGCAGGTGATGGTGCCTGTTCCACCCACCGCCGGCTTTGTGCCGCAGGTCCACCCACCTGTAGGGCCGCTCGTTGCAATCGATACGAACGTAGTATTCGGGGGCGTGACCTGGGTGAAGGTTGCCCCAGCACCGGTGCTATGTGGCCCCAGGTTCTGAACCGTTTGCGTGTAGGTGATCGTCCCACCTGCCGCCACCGTCGGGCTTGGGAGCGCCGAGTTCGTAACGACCAAGTCCGCTTCACTAGAAGACGCCACCACATCAGTTACCGTCGCGGTATTGTTCGCCGTATTAGGATCGCTGGTATTGGAACTTACACTTGCGGTCTGGTTTAGGGTGGTACCCGCTGGTGCGGTCGCGCTCACGGTTACTGTGAATGTGACGGTTGCGCTCGCATTCGGCGCAAGGCTCGGATTCGAGCAGGTCAGAGTAGCCACGGTGCAAGTCCATCCCGTTGCGCCGGTTGTTAAAGAGTTTGCAGTCGTCTGCGTTGGAAGGGTTTCCGTCAGCGTCACGTTCGTCGCCGTGCTCGGGCCTCCGTTTTTCACAACCTGCGTGTAGACCAGAACGCTGCTGTCCTCTGCCGGAATCGAAGTTGTCGGCAAGCTGTTCGTGACTGAGAGATCGGCTGAATCGGCGACGTACACCGTCACGCTGGCGCTGTTATTGCCAGGGTTAGGATCCGTTGTCGAGGAGGAAACAGAAGCCGTATCGGTGATTGTTGATCCCGCTGTGACTGTGGAATTCACTGTGACCACGAACGAAAAGCTTGCGCTCGTGTTCGCGGCTAAGCTTGTCGTGTCCGTGCAAGTGTAGGGCGCAGTGGTCGTGCAATTCCAGGACGATCCGCCGAGCGAAACGAATGTAGTGTTCGCAGGCAAAGTTTCCGTGAGTACAACCCCACTCGAAGGACCCGGGCCATTGTTGGTCACGGTCTGCGTGTAAGTAATATTCCCGCCTGCGCTAACCGGATTCGGGCTCGCCGAGTTGGTTAAGCTTAAGTCAGCTTGCGTGCTTGAAGCGACTGCGATTGTGCTCGTTGCTGAGTTGTTTGCCCTATTCGTATCCCCGGTACTGCTGTTCACGTTGACCGTGTCAGTAATAATCGTACCGGCGCTGGTTCCTGAAACAACCTGATAAACAGCGGTAATCGTGCCAATCGATCCAGGGGGCACTCCGGGATTCGTACAGGACACGGGGGCAGAGTTGGGGCAGGTCCAAGTCCCTCCGCCGCTGGTCGTCGCGGATACAGAAACAAAAGTCGTGTTCGCCGGAGTGGCTTCCATGAGGGTCCCAGCGCTGCAGTTGCTTGGACCGGAATTCGTCACCACTTGTGTGTAGGTGATATCGTTGCCAGCGGCCACCGGACTGGGAGTGCCGACGTTCGTTACCGCGAGATCGCAATCAACTCCGACTGAGGTAACGACAGTTGTGCTGTTGTTCGCCGGGTTGGGATCGCTGGTTGTCGCAGTCACCGACGAGTTCGCTGTGATCGTCGAAAAGCTCAGGCTTGCCGGGACATTCACAACAACAATGATGTCGGCTGCGGTTCCGGAGGCGAGCGTCGAATCTGTGCAATTCACGTTGCCAGTGCTGCCCACCGCCGGGGCAGTGCAGGTCCAGCCAGTAGGAGCTAGCACAGACTGGAATGTC
>JASHPL010000181.1 GCA_030038125.1 Candidatus Sulfotelmatobacter sp. | reverse complement strand
CGGGAGTCTTGATATGGTGCCTCAAGAAATCGCTCGAGCTGTATGAGATCAACAACCCTTCCATGACTCCCCCTTACTGATCGGGCCTTGTGCCGGCCACGGCCTCACCTGGGCTGTGCTTTACACCTTGCTGTTTCAGAAGCAAAACCGCATCCCCAGATGTAGCGTTTTTCCTCTTCCACCAAAGGACGGGACGCGATCTACCCGTCGGGGTAAGAACGGCCTTCGTGGATTGGGTATGGGCATGTTGACATCTCTGGAGAAATTCTCGGTGCTACGTGCGAACGGAAGGGTGAAATAGCAGAACTGGTGTTAGGTTCATGCGATAAGGACTGGTATTAAGGACAGAAATAGTTGGACATTGTAGTGACCTGAAATTGTGGCGGCTCACGCACTAAGAGCTCAGCACTAATCACTCATGAATCGCTTATGTCCCGCTTGTGGCGCCAGAAAAGGAGTGAGTCGATCGACCATGCTCCAGGGCCGAGCATTGCAATAGCCACGCTTATAGAAAGAAGGAGGATCGCTTTCTGCAGCATGATGCCGCTGACGAATAATGTCCACGATTGTGATATGACGGCCAATGCGCTACCCACGTTTGTCCAAAGGCCGATCAGCATAAGCAGTCCAGCGGCGATACCAATCATGGCTGGTGCCGCTGCTGCGTCTCGGTGTGGGCCCGATACAAGCCGGGTAATGCCATTCGTAACTAAGATGCCTCCGGCAGCAAGCCGCAGAAGCAGTAGCCCCTTTCCTGGCCAACCGTTTGGGAATATGGAGAAGAGACGCTGCACGTAATGGGTCTCGCAGTTCGAGCTTATGCTCGAGGGCTTTGATTCAAAATACCCATTAGAGCAATGCTGCTCCTACTCTTTCGGGTGTTTAGAGATCGATAATTCCCCGCTTGAGAGCGATAGTTACGGCATGTGTGCGATCATTCGCACCCAATTTCGATAGGATGCTTTTAACGTGCATCTTTATGGTGTCTTCACTGACTGAGAGTTTATCGGCCACCAATTTGTTGGGATGTCCAGACGCAATTAGTTGCAGAACTTCAATCTCGCGTCGCGTGAGGATACCGTCACTCGCATGTTCCGCAACCTGCGCCGCAATCTCGGTGGGAATTCGTTTTCGACCAGCATGCACGGTGCGGATGGCTTCGAGCAATTCCTTTCGAAGCATATCCTTCAACAAATAACCTCGTGCACCGGCCTTCAATGCACGCAAGACTTGCGCGTCTCCACTAAAAGTAGTCAGAACGATGAATTTTGCATCGGGAAACTCCCCCAGAATTCTAGTCATAACATCAATCCCGTCGATCCCAGGCAGACGAAGGTCCATTAGTGTGACGTCTGGGATGCATTGTTTGAAAAGCTGAAGTGCTTCCTTTCCGTCGGAGGCCTCGCCCACGATCCGCATGTCGGACTGCTTTCCGACAAGCGAGATAACCCCTTCTCGCAACATAGGATGATCATCCACGATCAAAATACGGATAGGGTCAGGCCCGTTCGTCATGCGTCGACCGTGTTTCTCCATCTGTCTTTTTGAATGGAACCCAGGAAGGTCCGGATTCAAATGCAACGTACGCAGGAACCGTCAGTTCAATTTCAGTACCCGTGCCGGGCTTGCTCCACATATTCAAGCGGCCTCGAAGACGTCCGGCTCGCTCTTTCATCCCGGTCAGTCCCCAGTGTCCCTCGCGAACGCCCTCTTTCAACACGACCGCATCCATGCCAACACCATCGTCACGAAATCGAACGCGAAGAGATCCCTTGGAAAAGGCAATCTCCGACTCGATATGTTGCGCCTGCCCATGCGTGATGGCGTTTCGAAAAGCTTCTCTTGCAATCTTGCAGATTTCCTGCCGAACCCCCGGATATACATTCCGCGGTTTCCCCTCCACGAGTACCGAGGTAGTCGGTCGCTTTCCCTTCGTGAGAAGCTCATCTGCTGCCACATCATTAATGATCGCTCTGAGAGCATGTTCGAGGTCACAGGCTGAAAATGGATCGGTCCGAATTCCCTGAATAGCGCGTCTACTCTCGGTAAGCGCCTGATCTGCACGATCCAGGGCACCTTCGAGCGCCTCCTTTGCCTCGGAAGGATTGGAGAGAAGTATTTCGTTTGCCCCCTGAAAGCGAAGCATTAATCCTTGAAAACTCTGGAGCAGAGTGTCATGAAGTTCTTGGGCAATACGGGTGCGCTCAGCCAGTCGCTCATACATGCGCACTCGCAGTTGTCTGCTCAGTTGCTGAACCCGGAGACGGTAGCCCAGGTAAATGCATCCCAAAATCGCGAGCACCAGTGCCGATTTGAACGAAGCCGTTTGGTAGAAAGCAGGAGCGATGGAAAAATTCAGTGTCGCCCCCGTCTCGTTCCATACGCCATCGTTATTGGAGGCCACCACACGAAAGCGATAGAATCCCGGACCGAGATTTGTGTAGAAAGCCTCCCGGCGTGTACCCGCATCCTGCCATTTGCTATCCTGTCCTTCAAGGATGTATCGGAAGAACACTTTCTGTGGCGCGACGTAGCTCAACGCCGTATATCGAATCACAACATCGCGTGTCAGAGCGCGGAGCTCTAAGTGAGTATCCGGTTCCAAGCGTTTTGCATCCGCCTCTAACTCCTCAATGTGTACGGGCGGCGGAAGTGAGTTAAACGGTAAATGTGCCGGATCGATAACTTGCAGTACGGATTCATTAGCGAACCACAATTTGCCATCTGAAGATCGCGCAGCGCCTTGAAAAGGGCTTAAGCCTGGTTGTACGCCATCGACCGAATCAAACAGATGAAGGGGCAGTTTTATGCCAGGATCGCCCCACCACTTTTCAAGGTCTTGTGAGGATATTCGAACCAATCCACATTGCAAGGACAACCAGATTCCGCCTTGATTGTCCCGAATAAAGGAGTTGACCCCGTCACAAGGAAGGCCGTTGTTCACAGTGAGAATTTGCCGCATGCCCTGACGCCAACCCAGCAATCCGAATGGCGTGGACCCCAGAACCGAGCCGTCGGCCCCGGCATCGACTTGACTGACGATGGCTCCCTTTCTGTGAAGAAATTGAAATATTTCCAGTTTGCCATCTCTGTAACGTGCCAGGTCTCCACTCATAAGTCCCAGCCAAATGCCTCCGTGAGGATCCGCAGCTACCTTGCGCGCCGCGGGCATTTGCGGTGACGGAAGTATTTCTTTTACTTGAAAGTCTTTCAGGCGAATGAGCTCCCGAGGGTTTGCCGTGGTTTCGGCCCATACATTTCCCTCGGTATCTTCAGCCATCCCTACCACAAATCCGAGCGGGCTTCCATCCGGCCGCTTGATCAGAACAAACCTTCCATCTTTCAAGACAGACATTGTATGGTCGATACCAACCCACAACCGGCCGTCATCGTCCTCCAGTAACGACGTAATCTGTTCACCTGGCAGATTCTTGCCAGTGCGGAACGAAGTGACACTTCCGTCCTTCAGTGCATCGAGGCTTTCAGTCCCGCCTGCCCAAACCGTACCACCCCGAGAAGCCACTACGGTGTCCACTTCTGTACCTACCCCTTCCCGCGCTGAAAAGGTTGCGACCGCAAGATCACGAAAGCAATCGATGCCCTTCGTCGTTGCTACCCAGATGTCCCCCTCACGATCCTCAAACAAAGCCATAACACGGTCACCCGTGAGGCCATCTGCACTATCAAAATGATCCACGATTCCACTTCGAATTCGATACACGCCTTTATCGTTAGTGGCAACCCAGAGCGCTGCGTGGCTATCTCGCAAGAGTCGATATACTGCTGTGCCGCTGCTATTCCAATGCTCGGTTTTGAGTGGGTTCAAATTGCCGTGAACAAAATGTTCCAGTCCTAACCCTCGACCGGGCATGTCAATGCCGATCCACACGGATCCATCTTCACCAAGGGCGAGTCCATGAACTGAGCTTGCGTTTGGCACAGAGCCGGAAATAGGGAACGTCTCCTTGGCTTGCGAGCGTGGTCTCCATTTCACAAAAGCAGTACTACCTCCAAGCCAAAGATTTCCGGTGCTGTCCTCGGCGAGGTCGTACAAACCGTAATTGGCGGCATCGTTTAGCAGCGTGTAGCATTGAGAGCGCCCTTGGCTGACTTCACAGACTTCTCCTAACCCTGGCAACTTTGTTCTGGTCACCCAAACTGTTCCCTTGTCGTCTTCCAAAATGTCAGTTATGAGTGACGAG
>JASHPL010000180.1 GCA_030038125.1 Candidatus Sulfotelmatobacter sp. | reverse complement strand
CACGCAGGCGATTTTCCGCGCCGGATTGCGCAAGATCTTCGCCCTTGAAGACGATATTCGGGTAGTCGGGCAAGCCGAAACGCTGCCCCAGGCGCAGTCAGCCGTAAAAAAATTTTCCTGCGACGTGGTGATCCTTGAGGCTGCCCTGGCGCAGAACTCGGTGGATGCTATCGCCGATCTGATTCGGCAAAATCCGGAAGCACGTTTCATCGTGGTCACTCAAGGGCCGGATGAGGATCTGACGCTGGAATTATTTCGCCGTGGCGCGCACGGCATTGTCCCGCGCGAAGTTGAACCTGAGTTGCTCGTGGAATGTTTGCGCAAGGTCGCCGGGGGCGAGACCTGGCTTGATCCACAGGGAGTTCGCTGGGTGCTGGAAGCCTATCGCAATCAGCACAGTCGCCCGACTGGAGCTAGGCCGAAAGTGCAACTTACGCCCAAAGAATCGCTGATCGTTTCTTGCGTGACCCAGGGCATGAAGAACAAAGAAATCGCCTTGCGCGTAGGCACCACTGAACAAGTCGTGAAGAATTATTTGCGCAAGGTGTATGACAAGCTCGGCGTCGCCGACCGTCTGGAACTGGCGCTCTACTGCTTAAATCATCATGTGGTCGATAACGCTAAGGTCCCGCCTCTGCCGGCCGGGGCTGAAAATAAACTAGCCAAAGCCGCAGCTGCGGGCGTTTCCACTTCTGCGGCATCGCCAACCACCGATTCCGCTGCTGTTGCGGATTCCGGCTATTCCGAAAAACCCTCCTAGTAGATTTCTCTTCCGCTGTAGTTGAATCCCTATCGGTGCGCTACTTCGCGAATCAGAATTCATGACAGTTATGATTCGGCAATAAGGGTTGCAGTCTCGGCGAAATCACCCATAGAATTGACCAGAGTTTCCAGTTCGAACCGCCTGCGAAGAAACACCGATTCAGGGGCGGATTCAGGCGGGTGGACGCGGGCGCGAGTTTGCACTGATCTTCGACGGAGAGATGGCCGAGTGGCTGAAGGCGCACGCTTGGAAAGCGTGTTTAGGGGAAACTCTAACGTGGGTTCGAATCCCACTCTCTCCGCCATTACCTTTTCTATCTAGCACTTACACCCGGGTGATATCCACAATGATATCAGTTTCGCGAGGTATCGCCCATGCACCCCACCGTAAGTGTTTCAAAGCGAATTCTGACGCTTCTTGGCAAGCGCTATGTTCCTGTTGTTGAAACGTAAAATGGCCGGATCAAAGCCGATTGTGTCGTCGTCGATGAAAAGCAGGAGCGTCATCCAGAGGGGGGCATATTACCTTAGCTGGTATGAGCACGGCAAGTTGGCAGGGTTTTCGGTACTGGTGCCGTTTCGCGTTCACAGGCTAATCATCGTGGGCCTTCCGTAAATGAGTGCATGACTTTGCAAGGCCCCGTAGGCGAGTACCGCTCTGCTAGGCGTTTTTCTTCACGATCTCTCTGTTCCTCCGTGGCTTTGAATCGAGTTGCTTCTTCCAGCGTTAAGCCTTTCAGAATTTTTCCATACATTTCCATCTTGGCCGCTTGTCTTTTTTGCTCCATTTCTTCGTCTATGCGTGCGGACGCTTCCGCGAATTCCTTTTGCCCTATTGGAGGAACGTATACGACTGCAGGGTACATCCCAACTTTAATTCTGATTCCACCGACAGGTATCTCGTCTTCCTTGTCGATGGGCCAACTATCCCTCGCCTGCCAGTTGTATGAATGTAAGAAATCAACAACGGCGCCAGCGGCTTCTCTAGTTTGGTATTCGGACTCGCGTAGAGAATTCCATTCCTGCCACTCTTTAGACTGTGTGTCTAGCCTCGGTGGTGTCGCAACGTGTGGAATAAATGGTTCCACTTCTACCCCGTCGCTCAACCCATCTAGGGGTACCGCATTCACTATCGTCCATCCCGCATCCTGTAGTACTGCGTCTATGTTTCCTGCTGCCCTTCTAGCCTCAACATCAAAAGGCATGTATTCGATGAGCGCTTTGCGCGCAAACGGTTTCAATGGATCAGAGAAGCTTTTGCTGACGCCTTTTATAGTGAAAGACCATCGGGAAATAACCCTCGGAGAATTGCAGACAGCCATGTTCACAAGTGATCTCTCAAGTTCCGCACGTTTGGCGTCTACAGCGTCCAATTGCTTCTTGGCATCACCGAGCTGCGCGGCTAATTTATTCGCTTTCTTCCCTACCACGTCTGCTTCGTCATGTGCAGTTTTGGCGTCCGATTTGGCAGAAGCAGATGCTCGCTGCGCTTCCTCCGCTGATTTTGCAGCGTTTCCGGTCAACGCTTCAGCGTTTAACAATAGCGTGTTGCTGTACGTTTCAGATAATCCATCTATCCAAGAAGTCGCCATTTCAAACAAACCTTCACCAGTGATACCAAGCACTAGTATCCATAGGCCGAGCTTGGCTAAGCTTGTTACCCGCTCAGGAATGAAGACTTCACTCTCTGGTTCTATATACGGTGTTTTCCTGCGAAATTTGATCTCCTCTAAGATCACTCCGATCACGACTAAGAATGTGCAAGCTATAAATAGCCAAAAGAAACAGTCGCGAATTTGTTTGAGCTCGATTCTTAACGATGATGACGACGAGAGAAATCTAACTGCGGTCGAAATCACAATGACAGTCCAAGTAGTCATGGTTCTCCTGTGGATTTCGATAGCTAGTATACGCTCTTATAAAGGTCGTAAAAAGATTAAACAATGCTTGACAGTTGCCGTTATATTGCCTATTATTAGGCAAGGTTGAACGGCGATGAATCAGCTAAATACGCCCAAGCGGTGCCAGATCATAGCGGCTCTAGTCGAGGGCAATTCAATTAACGCGACGTGCCGAATGCTTGGAGTAGGGAAGCATACCGTGCTGAGACTGCTGGAAGATTCCGGGTGCGCCTGTGCTGCATATCACGATGCGATGGTTCGCGGCCTTGAAGTAAAGCGCGTGCAATGTGATGAAATCTGGGCATTTGTGCTCGGCAAGGATAAGAACCTCAGCCTTGAGCAAGTGCAGGCAGGATTCGGTAGTGTGTGGACGTGGACGGCGATTGACGCGGATTCCAAGCTAATTGTTTCTTACATGCTTGGGGATCGCGGAGCAGGAACGGCGCAAGCATTCATGCGGGACGTTGCTTCGCGGATCGCCAATCGCATCCAACTAACAACTGATGGCCATCGCGTCTATGCGGATGCTGTTGAGTACGTCTTTGGCTCAGAAGTGGATTACGCAATGCTGGTGAAAATCTACGGGGCATCGAACGAAAATCCCGAGTCACGCTATAGTCCCGCAACTTGCATAGGATGTCGAACTGGCGTCTTGAGCGGAAAGCCTGATCCGCAGTACATCTCTACCAGTTACGTCGAACGGCAGAATCTTTCTATGCGAATGGGGATGCGCCGATTCACGCGGCTAACGAACGGTCACAGCAAGAAGATTGAGAATCATGGGCACCAGGTCGCGCTCTACTTCTTTCACTACAACTTCTGCCGCGTGCATTCATCGCTTCGCGTGACACCTGCTATGCAAGCGGGTTTGACCGATCACGTTTGGAGTCTCGCAGAACTATGCGAACTCCTACCGAAGCGTAAGCCGAATGCGAAGGCAGACAAGGAACTCATACTCAAGGCGCTGGCACGTGCCAACTAGGGGACTTTATGGCCAAGAATCAGGTTTCGATTCCGTATCTCGATCCGAGCGTGCAACATGTTGGGATCAGCCGCTTGCGTGCGCTAAACGTAGCACAGTTGCGGGCACTAGATAAGACGCTGGTGATTCAGGACAACGATAAGCCGCTAGCTGTGCTCTTGAAGTACGAGCACTTTCTAGCGATGCAGGAGAAGATGCCGGATGAGGAGTGAGCTATTTGTTTTCGGTCGCTTCGCGGACGATTCGCAGGGCGTTTTGGCTGCTGTCGAGTGGCTTACAGGCGTGGGCGTCAAACTGTTTTGCAATGTCCATCTGCCTTGCTGGACCGCGAATACCGCGAGGGGCCTCAAACGTAGAGTTACACCGGATACAAACGCCCAGCAGTGCGCCGTCTGCGTCATGCTTGACTATTCTCAGCTTGCGTTTAGGCATGAGAACAGTCTAGCGCCGAACGCCTGTGCAAATGAAATGGCACCAGTACCGGGTTTTCAGGGGATCTCTTCTTCCCCAGCTGCCGAATGGGTAGTGGGTAGCTATAAGATACGAACCCACTACCGCCGAATGGCACGGCTGGACCCGGCTTACTATATTTAGTAGACTGTTCGCCGCGTTCACCTCAGCCGGAGAATACCGAAGGGAGTTTCCTCATGAAGGCCGTTACAGGAGTGTTCCGTTCCGCGACGGATGCCGAGCACGCTCTCGCCCAGTTTCGCGAAGTTGCAGTGCCGGAGGACCGCCTTGCCCTTTTGACTCCCTCCAGTTCGGGCAACGGCCGTGACGTTGAGGGCATTCCCATCGACTCCACCGAGCAGCCCGGCATGGGCAAGGCCATAGGCGCTCTGGTCGGCGGCGCCGTCGGGTTGTCGAGTGGTCCGCTTCTGGTTGCAGCGCTCGTCCCCGGCGTCGGTCCCATTACTGCCATCGGTTTGTTAGGCGGCGCTGTGCTAGCCGCGGCGGGAGCCACAGTAGGCGCCGTGGCCGGTGGCAAGTCCGAGAAGTTTATGACTGAAGGCTTACCCGAGGACGAGATCTTCGTCTACGAAGACGCTCTGCGTAAAGGCCGGAGCGTGGTGATTGCCATGGCCAAGGATGAATCGGAAGCCATGCGCTTCCGCGAACTGTTCAAAACCGAAGGTGCCGAATCAGTGGACGCCGCTCGCGAACAGTGGTGGATCGGCCTGCGCGGAGCTGAAGAAGAACATTATTCCGGTCACAGCCCGAACTTTAGCAGCCATGAAAAGTTCTATCGCCTCGGTTTCGAAGCGGCCCTACACGCTCGCACCCGCTGCAAGGAATATGACCAGGTTTTGGGCGAGATGGACAGTAAGATCGAAGACATCGAGCGGGAGAATCCGGGCGTGAGTGCGGGTGAGCCGTTCCGCAAAGGATACGAGCGCGGCCGTGATTACTATCAGCAGTTGTGCGACGAATCAAAGGCTGCCTGAAACGCCCTGTCCGAGTGGAATGACGAACCAATGTGGCTAAGTTAGTCCATTTTAGTTCGTGGGGGATGCCCGAAAGTATCTCGCCTACTTCACTGGTGACATCCACTTCGTACCCTGTACTTTCTCTGAGTGCCGCTAATTCTCGCCAAAGAAACTTACGACCGCCACTGATCCTCCGCTCAAGCTGATTCACGAGATTGCTACCTGACTTGGTAAGCGCGGTCCTCGGTGTGCTTCTTACAGTTCCATCCTGTGAAGAGCTACAGCTTCTTACCTGCCTCAGGCTGCCGCAAAATGGCATCTCAATCCGCGGCAATCACAGCGCCCACTGAGGGCCACAACGGGCGCTCTTGAAGATCAATGCTCAGGAGGACACTATGCGAGTTTTTAGATTTTTGGGTCTCACGATTCTTTTGGTAATGCTTGGGACGTCTGTTGTTCTCTATGCGCAGGATGAGAAACCGCAGGAAGACAAACCCCACCAGGAGGACATGAAGCCACAATCCTCACAGGATGAAGCCAAGCCGCCGAAGCAAGAGGAAGCCAAGCCTTCGAAACAGGATGAAGCGAAACCCACAAAGCAGGAAAAGCAAGAAGAAAAGGAGACGCAGAAACAACAGAAGGAAACCCGCGATCATGCGGCGCCCGAGCATCCGGAACAGCCAAAGGGACAGATGCCCGCGCGCCAGGACCAGATGCATCCGTCGCAGGGCGGCAATGCGCAGCCAGCACGCCAAGGCGGCCACATTCCCGACCAGCAGTTTCACGCTCACTTCGGGCGTGAGCATTCGTTCCGGGCCAGCACCGTGATCGTTTCCGGCCAGCCACAATTTCAATATAGCGGCTACACGTTTGAACTGGTGGATGCGTGGCCGGTCGGCTGGGCTTACTCGGACGACTGCTACATCGACTACATAGACGGAGAATTTTTCCTCTTTGACCTGCTGCACCCCGGTATCCGGATTGCCGTGTTCGTAGTCATGTAACGGACAGCATACGCTCGCTGCGCTTGCGGAGCGGACCCATTCGGCCCGCTCCGCTTGCTCAGGGGAGCTTCTGTCGCCTTACGAAAAATCGCTCAGCGTTATTCACGAGGTGAAAGCTCAGGGATTCCGTAGAGGAACTGTCCGGCTCACGTTAACAGTCATTTCTCTTGTCTCGCCAACCCTTGCTGGGATGTAAATGGAACTACGCTCCACCTGGAAAACGCCGAGTTGCTTACCTCCTCGCCGCTCCGCCGATTATCGAGATTAGAACGGTTGCTTGACAAGGCTCGAAAAAGGTCTTGTAATCTCGGCCAGACTCGGCTTGGGGGTTTGCATGCGATTGGCGCTTGAAACACGGGATGTTGGGAAAGTGACGATCGTCCGTTGCAAAGGCCGCATCGTGGCCGGCGGAGAATCCGAATCCTTGCGCAGCCACGTCGACTGGTTGCTGCGCGACCGTCGCGCAATTGTTCTGCACCTTGGCGACGTGGGGTTCATTGATAGCAGCGGCATTGGAACCATGGTCCGCACCCTGACCAGCACCCGCCGCGTCCGCGGCGACCTCAAGCTGTGCAACGTGCCCGAAAATGTCGACAAAGTATTGCGGCTTTCCCAGCTGACCAAACTATTTGACTCCCACGACTCGGAGGATAGTGCCGTGGCCGCGTTCTACCGCGTGCCGGCTGCCACGGAGAAAACTGTTCCTGCAGGTAAGAGCGTGCTCTGTATCGATCGCAACGTCGATGTCGTCGTTTACATCCGCGAACTTCTGCGGCGCGCCGGTTATGACGTCCACACCAGCAACAATCTGCGCGACGGCCTCATTCTCATGCAGGTCACTCCCTTCCATTTGCTGTTGGTGGGGGCGGAACTCGCTGCAGCGCCTGCGACCGATAAGGCTTTTCGTGCCGCATGCGCTGGCGTCCCTGTCCTTGCACTGGAAAAGGAGTTCTCGACCCAGGAGGCTGGCGAAGCCACGATTGGATTGCTGGAGAAGATCACGGCCTGTATTCAATCCGGCCCAGCAGCCTGAACGGTTCGAGACTTAAATCACTGTCAGACACAATCCGCTTGCACGAGGGACGTTGGCGGTGCACCTGCCCTGCTTGAGCGAGTTCGACCTGGCTGAACGTGTGATGTGCGCTTCACGGCTGTCTAGCGCTGTCGCATGTAATGTTTCCGCTTTCACTGCTCCGCTCTCGCCTCTGCCGAAGTCGACCTCCAGCGCAAGGTCCTTTTCCGCGTCCTTGTTCAGAATGATCACGGACATCTGGCCGCCCGGTAGTTTTGCGGCATAAGCGGTTGCATCGACTCCCGCGGCTTGCAGTTTCGCCGAGAAGTCGGTTTTCAGCAGTGATCCGCCGCTGAACGATCCGGCAAACTTGAGCCCGTAGCCGACGGGCTGCAACGTATAGTCCGTACCAAGCGTAGCAATCGGCGTGTAGAACGGGTGCGGATGAGTGGCAATCTGTTCCGGAGTTTCGCCTTGGTCTTTCAGAAGAACGTCCCCGGGCAGAAATCCGCCAACAGAATTGGCCACGGATTTGCCGGTGCCGCCGTGCAGATTGACCCCGGAATAATTATTGCTGGCCAGCAGCAGCGCATAGTCTGCGGCCCAGAGGGCGGCCGCAAATACGTCAGAAACACCCGGCTTGCCTCCGCGATAACACGTATTACCCTCAGTCATGCGCACGTGTACACCCATCCTGTCCGCGGCTGCCGTCGCGATGTTGGCCGTGGCCTGCACCTTTTCCATGGTTGCTGGTTGCAGCAGGTTGGGAATGTTGACCTCGGGATTTGTCGCCGGCCCGCCAAAATAATAATGATGGGTAAGCGTGGTGACGCGAGGCGCCGTCGTGATCGAAGGCCACTGCGCAGCGATCTCGGTCAACCAAGCGACCTTGCTCGCGACATCCGGCATGCCGAACTTGGCCGAGCCCACGCGAGCCGTGATAGCACGCGCGAGTGTGAGCCACTCCTCAAGGTAGGACTTCGCCGACCAGGTCTTCGGATCGCGGAGGTGGCGATCAAACAGGTCCGCCTCATTGCCGATCTGGAAATACTCGAGTCGCTCGCCTAGAATCTGGGCAACAAAATCGGCTTCCTCCGCGGCGCGCGCGGGCGTATTCGTGCCCATGCCAATGCCATAGATGCACGACCAGTTCGTTGCTCTCAGGAACTCCGCCAGACTGCGAATTGCTTCCGCTGTGACCGCGTAATACTGGGGTTTCGGTTCGCCGACAACCTCGCGGACGTGAGGATGTTCCGGTTCCGGAGAATCGGGCATGGGCTTCCAGTAAGCGAACTCACTCGTGTTGCCGCCCAGCCGCAGAACGCCATGAGACGAGAGGTCTTTGAATTCGCGGATCAGCCCGCCGTTCTCCACAGTAAAGAAAGTCGGGTCCGCGAGTTGCTGCACCTCATACGAAAGGCCAACAAAATCGATCGGCATACGAGGACCAGTCGCTTCCGCGGGAATGGTAAGCGCAACCTTTATCTTGTCGTGGCCCTGCGCGCGAAGACGTGTTGCGGCCAGGCTGCAAGCTGCAGTGGCAAGAAACTTGCGTCGTGTGATCATGCCCTAGTTCGTCATTCGAGCGCAGCCAGGAATCTGCTTTCTAGCACATCACCGCCGCGGCAATCATGAACCAGGTACTCTGCTGGATTTCATCATTTCCTAAACAGCGATGACCCATCCATTAAGCCTTCCGGGTCGATCCATGCTACTCTGCCAGCCTCCGCTTATTCGCGAAAAGCAGAACCGGCAATGCGACGATTTCCAACACCATGGAGAACGCGACCAGACCCGGAATCGAGATCCCATAGAGTAGGCCCATCGCGGCGCTGCCAATGAACCAAGCAATCCCGTAGGCGGTATCAAAGACTCCGAATGCCGTGCTACGTTTTTGTGACGGAATAATTCCCGAGAGGATTGCCTTCAGCGATGAGTCCTGCACCCCTATCCCCAGGCCCCAAAGTATCATTCCCACAAAGGCAAGAGCCGATCCGCCGAGAAAAGCCAACGGAGCAAAAAATGAGGCGATGGCAAGCCCAACTACGACGATGGCGAATCCGAATTTGTCGAATAGCTTGCCAATGATGGGTGCACTCACGGCGCCTGTTGCCATCGCCACGGCATACAGCACCGGCACCAGTTCGGGAGCAACTACCGCACTTTTCTGGAAATGAAACGCGATCAGTGAAAAATCCGCAAATCCCGCGGCCATCAAGGCTCCCGCGACCACGTAAAACCAATACGCTCTGGAAAACCCATGGGTGGTCAAAGCACGCGCCGGCTCTTTTTCCAATTCCTCGGGTCTGCGGTGCAAACTCCAGGCGACACAAAGCACAGCGAGGCACAGCAGCGCCGAAATGAGCAACGAAGCGAAGGCCTCGCGATCGCCTTTATGGCGATACAAAACCCAAGCGACAATAAGCGGTCCCAGCGTTGCACCCGTTTGGTCCAGAGCTTCATTCAGCCCGAACACCCATCCCTGGCCAATCGATTGGCCAGCATGAGAGAGCATCGACTCGACCGCCGGCTTCCGGATGGCGCGCCCGGTACGCTCAGCAACTACAAGCGCGGCCGCCATCGGCCAGTTGCCCGCGAGGGCCAAGGCCGGGACAGCCAGCATGTTGACCGCATATCCGACAAAGGTTATCGCCCAGTATTTGTGCGTTTTATCGGCGAAATAACCGCTAACCGACCGCAGGCCGTACCCGACCATCTCGCCAAATCCAGCGACAAAGCCGACGATTGCGGCGCTTGCTCCGAGCGAACCGAGAAATGGACCGACGATGCTTCGCGCTCCTTCATAGGTCATGTCGGCGAAGAAGTTGACGATGCCAATGATTAGGACGAATCGGAACGCGAGTTTGGCTATGTTCAGCTCAGTCGTTTTCATGAATCGATCGCTACGAAGGGATCACACGTAATCAAACAGGGTCATAAAGCCGAAGTCCATGTGCAATTGCTGGTGACAATGGAACAGCGTCATCCCGGGATTGTCGGCGACGAAATCGATTTCCGCCTCTTGATAGCCTCCCAGCATCACGACGTCTTTCAAAATTCCCGAAGTGGATCTTCCGAATATTTTTGTGAGTTCAAAGCTGTGACGATGAAGATGAATGGGATGAACATCATCACTCGCATTTCGCATGCGGATGCGATAGCGTTTGCCCTGGTTCAAATGGAAAGACGCCGGCATCATTTCCCCCGTCATCGCATACGCCGCTCCATTGATGGTCCAGCGATTGAATCCCTCCTCAGCGGCGTTGTCCTTCTCAAACTTCATATCAAGCGTTTCGTCAGGCGGCGCGGCGGCCGCTCCGGCCCTGGCAAAATGCAGATAATTCCAATGAGCGACAGCCGGTTTGATCCATTCGGCTTTGCCTTTTTGCCCGGCATATTCGACCACGATTCCCATGCCGTGGCGGCGATCATCGTCATCCGTATCGCCCAGAATCCACACGCCGGGGTGATTCATCTCCACGATGGCCGAAATCCGCTCTGCCGTTCCCAGCCAAAGAACCGGAACCGAAGCCGGGCTCGGCACCGGATTGCCGTCCAATGCGATCACCCGAAAGGAATGCCCCGGCAACGCCAGGCCCCTTATCTCTGTCGCGCTTCCATTCAGAATATGAAATAAAACGCGTTCTCCCTGCTTCACTTGAATCGGCTCGCTATGACCGAGCATGCGGCCATTGATCGTAAACGAGCTATACCCAACCTCATACCCATGCGGCCTGCCCTTTGCCAGAGAGGCTTTCATGGAAGACTCGCCTTGTTCTTCCAACTCCTTGACCGTCACCGGAGGCAAGAAATTCTGCGGCATGTCGCCGCCCCGACTGAACATCGGTTCGAATTCTTTGAGAACGAGAAAGATCTCGCGATCATAATCCCCCGGCTCGTTGCGGTCTTCGATGTAGACCGGTCCAACTTGTCCGCTGTATTGCCCCGAGGCTAAGTTCGCCCCCGCGCGATTATGCGTATGATAGAAGCGAAAGCCGGCGGGTCTCGGTGTGAATGTAATCCGGCGCTTGCCGTGTGCCGGAACGTACGGTGTTCCTTCCTCCGATGCGCCATCCACATCGACCGGGATCGTCTGTCCATGCCAGTGCAGTTGCTCTGGAACATCGGTGTCGTTGAAGATTTCGACCGTCACCGGCTCGCCTTCCTTGAGTCGGATGAGCGGGCCAGGAAACTGACCGTTGTAGTTGGCGATCGAGACGATCCGCTTAGGCGCGATCTCGACCGGCGAAACGCGAATGCGCAGAGTATAGTCGGCGGGCTTCGAATCCGATGCGGCAGAACCTGCCGCCGTTTCGTGCGTCTCAGTCACTGCTTGAACTGGTGGCAACAGCATGGCTCCCGCCGAGATGGCCGCAGTCTGCAGAAATCGACGCCGCGATTGGAGATCGATCTTCATCGCTTTACTCTCCACTTTGAGACGCTCTTCACTCCTTCGATGATTTCCTCACGTCTAAGGCCCACCCTCCTCCGCCCGACACGACTAGGAAAATCAGGCAGCAGAGCATGGCGAAGTCGGTTCGCGCGTCGCTGACCATGTACCAGAATCCTTGGTCGGCCCGGAACAACTCGGGAATTTTCGTGGTCGCAATCGCCGTCGAAATTACGATCAGCAGCGGAATCGCTGCCAGACGCGTCCATAAACCGAACAGAACCAGCAGACCGCAAACAATCTCGAACCCGCCCACAAAATGAGCGGTGAAGTAAGGATGCGGAAATCCGATCCTCGCAAATCGAATAGCCCCCATCCCTGGGTCGATGAATTTGAGAATCCCCTGCGTGAAAAAGATCAGGCCGACCGCCAAACGGATCCATAAGATGCTTGCGGTACCCTGTTTTGTCTTGTTCATCGCGCAGATATCAATCATAAGCGTGCGCGCCCCGCAGCGATACCTCACAGCAACCAAACCCGATGACGGCCGAAGCTTGTGGGGGCGGATGGTGGGGTGCCCCACCCTTATCCGCCGCTCTTTGGCGAGACAGGGTGGGTTTCTGGCTTTCGCAGGAGCGTTCGACGGGGCTGTCAGACAGTGAAGCCTGCCGCGTGGGGCCTTATCACACCGCCCTGTGATTTCAGTCATAGCGAATCGAGCTGGCGCGAACGAACGTTATCAAATCTAAGAATTCCGCGAGCGGCGCGAAATCATCCGTTTTCTGTTGCATCGTGCGCCCGGTCAAGGAGGAACACCATGAATTATCCGGTTTGGGACGTGGTTTTTGGCGCGGGCCTGCTCATGGCGGTCGTGGCTGTCCTCCACGTCTTTGTCTCTCACTTTGCCGTGGGTGGTGGTCTATTTCTGGTCCTGACCGAACGCAATGCTCGCCGCAGCAATGACGCGGCACTCCTCGGCTGGCTGAAGACTCACACCAAATTCTTTGTGCTGTTGACGGTTGTCTTTGGCGCAGTCAGCGGAGTCGGCATCTGGTTCACCATCGCGCTCATCAGCCCCACGGCCACCAGCAACTTGATTCACGCCTACGTTTGGGGCTGGGCCATCGAGTGGGTCTTCTTCTTTATCGAGATCACGGCAGCGCTACTTTACCTGTACGGCTGGGACAAACTCGAGGCGCGCCTGCATCAGTGGTACGGCTGGATTTATTTCTTTGCCGCCTTCGCCAGCATGGCAATCATCAATGGCATCGTCACTTTCATGCTGACCTCGGGCCGCTGGATCGAGAATCACCAGTTCTGGACCGGCTTTTTTAATCCGACTTATTTCCCATCCCTGGCATTCCGCTTCGCAATCTCTTTGGCGCTCGCCGGCATCTACGCTCTGCTCACCGCGAGCGTCCAGAAAGACGCTGCTCTGAAAGCACGAATTGTGAGATGGAGCGCACTCTGGATCGTTCCTTCTCTCGCCGTTTTGCCAATTCTCGGGTGGTGGTATATCCGGACGATTCCTGCCAGCATCTGGGCCCGCGCTCGCGGCCCCATGCCCACCGCAACTCATTTTGCATTTCTGGCAGTCGTTCTGTTGGCCGTAACCTTTGTGCTGGCGCTGCTCACGCTGATCCAGCCGCAGCGCCTGCCCCTCGCGTTTAGCCTCATGGTGGCTCTGGTTGCGCTTGGAACCATGGGTTCGTTCGAGTTTGTTCGCGAAGCGATTCGCAAGCCTTTCGTAATCGGGAACTACCTCTACGCCAACTCCCTCTATGCGGCTCCCATCCCCGGAGATGGCGGCTTCAGCGTCGACAAACTCGATGATGTCGGGGTGCTCACCAGCGCCAAATGGCTGAGCAATCGCGAAATCACGCAGCAAAACCAGCTCGCCGTCGGCCACGAAATATTCCGCGTGGAATGCGCGAGCTGCCACTCCACGGATTCGTATCGCGGATTAAAGCACTACATCGCGTTGCGCCAATGGGATCAGGATCGCATTCAAGCCATGCTGGCGACTCTCGATGTGATGCATAACGGCGCCATGCCACCATTTGCCGGCACTGACTCGGAGCGAGCTGCACTCGCGGCTTTTCTCGCCTCCATTCAGCCAGTGGCGCCCAGTCCGCCCAGCGCAGCCGCAAATGGTAGGACCGTTTTCGAGCGCAATTGCTCCATGTGTCACCAGTTGCGTGCCGACGACGCGTTGTTCGCGCGTCTGCCAAAAGATCCGTCGGAAGCCAGCAACGCTCTCAGAGACCTTCCGAACCTCTTCATCCGCATGCCCGATCTCAAGTTGTCGGACGAGGAGCGCACGGCGCTCGTCGACTGGGTGAACACCGAGCGCCGAATGCAAACGAACGGAATGGCCGTACCAGGAGGTAACTGAAATGATGGAACCGAATCTGATTCCGACCCTCGACCCGAATCCGCTTCCCGCGCCCTATTGGGTTTTCAAGCTGCTTCTTGTCGTGACTTTCTTCCTGCACATCGTGGCCATGAACCTTCTGCTGGGCGGCGCTGCGCTGGCGCTGGCAGCAAAGTGGCGATCGAAGAATCGTGTGTTCGTCGATGTTGCAAAGAAGCTGCCCGTCTTGTTGCCCGCGACCATCACCCTCGGCGTCGCGCCACTGCTGTTCGTGCAAGTGCTCTACGGACAGTTTTTCTATGCCTCCTCTATAATCGTCGCGTGGCCGTGGTTCTTGGTGCTGGTTGCTCTCACCGTCGCCTACTACGGTTTTTATTATGTTTCTTTCCAGAACGGACAGAATTCCGGCAAATCCGGTAGCGTCATGCTGTTCAGCGTCGTGTTGATCTTCCTTATCGGCTTCGTTTACAGCAACAATTTCACCCTGAGCCAGACGCCGGCTCGCTGGGGAGCGAAATACTTCGCCCATCCCGCCGGATGGAATCTCAATCTTTCCGAGCCCACGCTTGTTCCGCGCTTCCTCCATTTCTTTACCGCAGCTGTTGCCGTCGGCGGTCTTTTGCTGGTTTTGATTGCATTCGCCAGGTGGAAACGCGAGCCCGACTACGCCCGTCAGATCTTTCATTTCGGGGGCAAGGCTTTCATGTACGCGACCATGGCTCAATTCCTCCTCGGCATCTGGTTCCTGGCCGCTCTTCCCCGCGATCTCCGCATACTGTTTCTCGGGGATAGCGCACTGGCGACTTCGCTCCTCGTACTTGGAGTTGGTGTGGCCATAGCCGCGATCTTACTGATGTCCGAAGCCATCCGAAGAGAAAACGTACGTCTGGCCGCGTATTATGTGTCAGGGATAGTTGGTGTCGTGATCCTGACCATGTCGGTGATGCGCGACATCCTGCGCGATGCTTACCTCAAACCGTACTTCCGTCCGGACCAGTTTGTGGTGAAGACACAGTGGTCGGTGTTTCCGCTATTTTTGGTCCTCTTTGTCGGGGGCGCAATTCTGTGGCTGGTGATGCTGAAGCGCTATGGGTTATTTGCCGGCAAGAAAGCGGAGCAGGAAGCTCCGGTCGAGACGCCGGAACTCACCGGCGCGGCCAGATAGCGATCATTGTTTGTCATTCCGAGCGCAGTGAGGAATCTACTTTTTTGTCCGAGCCTGGCGACCGTTACTCGCTCGGGCCGGATCATCAAAGACACAACCTCTCTGACATTGCGCGTCAGCGCCACTCAAATTCGCGCCATCATATTCCGGCGTACCAGGCGTATCCGCCATCAGAATTGGCGCCGCCCGTCCCCTTGCCAAATGGCTTGAGGTTGTCCGTGAGCGTCAGTCGGTTGATGTACTTCACGCTCTTGTAGCCGAGTTGCCGGGGAACGCGCAGGCGCAGCGGCCCTCCGAAGGGGACGGGAAGCTTCGCGCCGTTCATGCCGTGAGCGACGAGCGTTTGCGGGTGCAGAGCATCGGCCATGTCGATGCTCTCCCACCAGTCGGGCTGGATTGAGCGGTAAACGACATAGCGCATCTGGGGCCGAGCCCCGACGCGGTCGAGAATATAAGACAGCGCCACGCCCGTCCATTCGGCGATATAAGTCCAACCTTCCTCACAGCCGATCATGGTGATGTGTGACCTCGCGGGGAAAGTCCTGAGCTCGGCCAGCGAGAAAGTCGTCGGCCGAGCGGCCATGCCGTCCACAGCCAGTTTCCAGTCGACAAAGTTCGCTGCCTCGAGTCGTCTGAACTCGTCTCCCAATGGATCGACTTCGTTTGCAAACGGATTTTGCGAAATCTGGCTGCGGGAAAATTCCCGCGCCGGCGCATGGCTCCCGAGAAGCCGTTGCGCGGCATAGGTGAGGGTTTCGCCGGCGCCGAAAATTCCGACCCCATCCGGCGGAATCAGCCCGTAATGCCGCGCCAGCCTGGCGCCCACTGCAAGCCCGGAAGTGCCTGCGGCGACTGCAAGCCCCGAGGCGATCAGTTTGCGTCGAGAGATCTCGCTCATTATTGGTACTCCGTCGGTGCGACGTCGCGGCCCGTGATCATTGTGCCGGTAATCATGGCCCGCATCCGGCTGCGGAATCCCGCAACCACAACCATCACCACGTGAACCAGCAGGAAGAGCACCAGCAATATCGTCACCAGAAAATGCAGCGAGCGCGCTGTCTGGTGGCCTCCCAGGAGTCGGACCGCCAGCGGAAATGCCGCGTCGAACCCGAACGACATGGCCAGACCCGTCCAGATCATCAAGGGGAAGAGCACGAAAATCACGACCAGATACGACAGGCGCTGCAGGACGTTGTACGACCACGCTTCGTCTTTGTCCGGTCGCTCAAAACGCAGATGCTTCTTTGTCGAGCGGACAACCTCCTTGGCCGAAAGATCCGATGTAGGAGGCAGCAGGTTGCGCCGGAAGTGCCCGCGGAAGAGGCCCCAAAGTACGTACAGTAATCCCGTCGCGATCGCAACCCACGCCGCTTCGAAGTGCAGATAGCGGCTCCAGCCATTCTGGTCGGGCAGCACGTAACCGTAGCCGGTGGGCACGGTGTCGCGCGAAGACGGAAGGTGCAGGTTAAGCCACGGCCGCATGTTCACATTGCCGTCCTCACCCCAATAAAATCGCGGATGCGACAGCACAATCTCCCCGCCGGTCAGCAGCAGTGCAAAAAACGCTACCGTAGTCAGCCAGTGTGTCGCCCGCACCAGGGCGGAGTGGCGCTTCCTCTCCCCGGCGACGGTCGCGGAAGCATTCGCAGCCGGTGAAAGCGCTGGCGCGCCTGCGCTGTGGTCGGCGATTGGCAAACTTGCATTCATTTTCTGATCCCCAGCAACGGAACCCCGGCGTTATCCCTACCCGCAAGTCTCAGGATTCTACATCGAGAGGGCGATTTACCCGTTGTTAAATGTTGGTCATTCCGAGCGCAATGAGAAATCTCCTTGTTTGCGTTTCCCTTAGAAATTACTTGTGCCGCAGTCAATCGAACGAGTCAGGAAATAGTCTGAAACGCGGAACCGGGAAGGGCGTGCCTTTTTGCCGTGCGATAAACCGAACCGGGCCCTATTTTGGAAGGGCGCTGCTCTCAGCAATTTCGCAACTATGTGAAAACGAACAATCTACGGGTTCGGATAGAAAAAATTCTCTATCCCTTTGGACGAGAGTCCTGCTGGTCCGAGAGTCATGCATTTGCGCTTCCGCCG
>JASHPL010000179.1 GCA_030038125.1 Candidatus Sulfotelmatobacter sp. | reverse complement strand
TGCATGTCGATGATGTGCGTGATCCCGGCTTCGGCTACCTTCGCCATGTTCTCCGCCGTCCAGATCCCGCCCCCGATCGCAATCTTTTCAGTCAGCCAAGTAATATCCATCCCGTACCTGAAAATCTGAGGGCGAGGATTCTTATTTCCTCCGTCTCCTCTGGCCAAACTCGAGAGTGCCCCACCCTTGTCTCCGCGTCCTTTGCGAAGATAGGGTGGAGAATTTGGGTTCCTCTCTCTCCTCGGTGGTAAAAGCTCCACGTCATTCTACGGTATACACGTTCTTGTCGACCCCGTGCTCCCAGCACTCGCCAGCACGGGTTCATTCCTCTCTTCATTCTCCGCGCCCACACCCGACTTCGCCTTCAACAGCTCGGGATCCTCTTCCATGTCGTCCTGCTCCCGATCCAGATCGTCGCTGTCTGTATTCGGAGTCTCAGGAGGTTGCAACCGGTCTAATAGCATTTTCGCTAGCGAGTTTTCCTGCTCTGTCGCCGCCTGCGTCGCCGGCTCCGCACCCTGACTCGGAAAGATCTGAGCCAGTTCGAACAAGTACTTCGCCTGCGCCAAGCCTCCGTGACTCGCCTTGTCCACGACGCCGTGGGCAATCGCTTTCGCTTGGAGCTTCACGATTCCGGCAACCTCGTCCCGCACTTTCACCGGATCCAGGTGCTTGCCGTTCTTACTCACTCTTTTCTTGGCAGGCTGGTTCGCTGCCGCTCGCTTCCTAGGTTTCTTCGCCTTTTTCCTGATCATCGCCCCAACACTCAAATTTCCAAATTTCCTGGAGGGCGGACTGCCCGTGTCCGCCCCGCGACCCTGAGCGAGGCGAAGGAGAGCGTGCGCCTATCGTGACCTCGGCTTCCAAAACAAATGGCGCGCCTTTTGAGCGCGCCCTCCAGAACTTTTTCTTTTTTCTGCTCTCTATTTTTAGAATAGCAAATTGGCTATACCCAACCGGACATTTTTTAAAAATTATTTTTGCCTTCTTCACAATCACTTACAGAGAATTGGTCTTCAAAACCCCCTTGACAAGAATTTTCCTGAATCGGGAAATTCCTCTCCATCATTCCCTTTTCGAGCAAAATCTCGCTTAACTGATCCAGCACGAACGGAGTCAACCGCCTTACCGTCCTTTCCGTGCAATGCAGCAATCTTGCCGTCTCCGTCAGGTCGTGCTCCTGCAAAATGTGTCGCGCAATCAATTGCTGCGAAAACTCATCCAACCGCTCCAGGCTCTTCTCCATGTCGTGAACGAAGATCACCCGGTCTTCAAATGTCACCATCGTGTACGCCGTCACCTTGCTGGAGAAGAATTCCTTTCCCAGCAGTGACGGCAAGCGTCCGGTCTCGATCGAGTACTTCAGATACCGCCGCAGCATCGTTACCGTCTTGGCTCGATAGATTCGTCGTTCGCGAAGTTCGTCCTCATTCCGGATCTCTTCGTACTCCTGAAGAATCTCCGCCAGCGTCCGCTCCTCCTCGTCTTCACTGCAAAGAGATGATGACCGTGAAAACTGATGTGCCGGCAGATTCTCAATGTCCCACTCCCAGACGTATGGGTGCTCCACCCTTATCTCCGCGTTCTTTGCGGAGGCAGGATGGGGATTTTGACCTTCCTGCGTATCCTTGCCTGCCCACTGGAGTGAACCGAAGCGCCCCGTATCCCACGGCCGCTCCGCTTCCGCTGCGATCCACGCGATCGGTCCGCTCATGCCACGCCTCCTGCCGCTTCGAAATCCAGTTCGTCGCCGTCCACTTCCACGAGTTCGGTGCTCTCCACTCCGTACTCCTCGACGACAACAGACTTCCGTACCGGCAGCGTAAGCCGTCCCGGCGTTTTTTTCGGCGGAGGTAACTCCGCCACTTTGGGCTGGCAGTTTTCGCAGTAAACCGTCCCCACCCCGCTTTCACGTACCCATAACCCTCCACAGTGCTCGCAATACTTCAATTCCACCCGCACTACAGCTTTCGTTTTGCCTTTAACATCGCTTTTCATTACTCCTCCAATCATGCAGAATGACTTCGCCAACCAACCCAAACACGTCGCGGTAATTCACTCGTAGCCTGTCCTGAGCCAAGTCGAAAACCGTTTTTCGCAGAGTGGGTGTCGCAACTCTCAACCCAAAAACAATGAGCCCTACGTTGATCCCCATCTATTCCGGGAACCGACGCAGGGCTCGTTTCTCTTACGATGACCTGCCTGGCTATTTATTTATGAAAGCTTCTTCAATCGCGATTGCCCCATCCTTGTCCGACGTTTGTTGCGGGAAAGGGGGACTTTCCAAAAACTACAACCCGATCTTCGGTTTATCCTCGCCTCGCTTGGCTTCTATATTTTCTGCGCGAGCCGCTGCCCAGGCCCGCCAAGTTCCCCTCCCTGCTGGTAGTGGTACTCTTCGTAGCGCGATTTATGCACGCGTCCGTTCTTCATGGTTACGCTCACTTCTCCTGTGAAGTGAAGCGACAGCAATAATCGCTCCATCGATGCTGACAACACTTCCGCCGACTTCACTTTTCTGCGAAATTCACCGAAGTTCTTCTCCTCGTTCGAGTTGTCTGCGTTGCTGGTCATCGCTTTTGTCCCTGAAGCGGAGTAGCCCATAGTTGGCGCGATCCTATAGCTGTGAATTTTCTCAGTCAAGGTTGGGTCCACCAACCCATCCTGTGGAAATCTTTTCCGTATTCGGCACCACCCCTATCTCCGGGTTCCTGGCGGAGATACGGGTGAGATCCTGACTTCGACGTGCCCTGCACTTCGCGTTCAAAAGCTGAGAAACTCCATCAAAATCGGGCCTTCTATGGGCTTTGCTCGCTTCGCGCCACACTATAGCCCAGTGCTAAACTACGCCTATGAAGTTCAAGGTCCTGCAGGACAATCTTCGCAAAGTCCTCTGGGAGCGCATTGAGCGCGGCGAACTAACCGGCCTTCGCCTCGCCCAGCAGACCGGGTTCAAGCAGGCGCACATTTCCAATTTCCTCAACCGCAAGCGGGGCCTCAGCCTCGACGGCATGGACAAGGTCCTCGCCGTCCAGCATCTTTCCGTCCTCGATCTCCTCGACCCCGCCGAAGTCAGCAAACGCGCTACCATCGTCCCGCCCAGCCCCGACGAATTCGAAAATGTTGTCCTCACCGATCTCTCCGTCGCCGCCATGCATCCTCTCATCGCCAGCATGCACGTGAAGGAAATGGTCAAGTTTCGCAAGTCCTTCCTGCGACGGCTGCGCGTCGAAACCGAGGGTGACCGCTCCGGCTGGCAGCGTTTCGTTTTTGTCAGGCTCGAAACCCAGGAGGCCTTGCCCATGTCCCCTCGCCTCCTGCCGGGAGCCACGCTGCTGATTGATCGCCATTACAACGCACTTTCGCCGTATCGCAAAAGCGAATTCAATATGTACGTTGTTCTGAAAAACGATACTGCTGCGGTTCGTTATGTCGAAGTGGCAGGAAATCAGTTAATCTTGCGTCCGCACAACGAGTCGTCGCCGGTCGAAGTCGTTGCCATGGACGAAGGCAACCGCGCCTCCGACCACGTCATTGGCCGCATCTGCTACATGGGATTAGAAATCTAGCACCCCTGCTGAAAAACGATTCAGGCTACCGATAATCGGGAAGTGGTCCACAGGGGTGCGGAAAAATTCCGCCCGGATCCCGCCATTGCTTCCGGCTGCTGAAAAACTCGCCTGGGCCGTGTTTTCGAAGGGACACGGTTTCCGGCCGCGCCCTAAATGCCGCAGATTCAATAGTGGCTCTAGCCCGCCGGGGGTAACTTCGAGGCGAAGATCGCATTTCAGCAGCCTGCCGGCTAAGGGGTGTGGTAGAGCGATCTACGGTATCCACCTGACTCGGGAGTTTTGTTGGATGTGCTACAGTCTTGCCGTTTGGAGCGCCGCTGAGTGGAACAACGTATCCGAGACCTGTGCACAGAACTTCTTGACACCGGTGATCCCCTTGCCGCGCAGAGAATTGCCAATGATCTTCGCTCAGCGATTCACGATCATATCGAGAATCTGCGACTGAAGGTGCTCCAAATTCCTGCACTGCTGCCTGGAGATCTGCCCTTCGATCACGGCTAGAGATTTGTTGTAGCCTTCCCCCATCCTCCCTAGCTGGTCCCACCCAGCCGCTCCCGATTTTGGGGCTGGCGGGGTGGGATTTTTTTGCTTTTCTCGTTCCGGGCCGATCTTACTGCCACAGCCTAGGGACCGAAGGCCCGTGGATGCTCGGGCAGGCTGGTTAAGGCATCGTTCTCATTTCAAATCCGCAAGGTCCGCCTGCAACTGCTGGAGGTTGAACCCGCCGGGCGTGACTTTCTGATTCGTCAGATAATCGGTGCTGATGATGGCGTAAGCCTCGTCGCAATACGCATTCCAGAACGACCAGGTCATAATCTGCAGCGCGCCCCACGTCACTACGGTTACGCCGCGACCATCGTAGGCCACCACCGGAACCGCGTGTCCGCCCCAGGATCCCGGCTTGCCATCGCCAGTCGGACCTCCCGGCGGCACGGACCAGGGCTGATGATTCTTGGTCTGGTCTTGTGCGCTGATCGGCAACTGCAAGCCGATATAGCAGCCTTCGAAGATATAAACCGCGTCCATCACGTCTGTCTGATTGGAAGGCTCGAGCGCGGCATAGGCGCCAATCTTGTGTCCGGCGATGCCCTTCTGCCGCCAGTAATTGAGCACATCGATCTCGACCGCGCCATTATCGTTGGCACCGGTCGAGGGGTTGTATCCCGTGATCGCCGAATACGCCGCGACGATCTGCTGATTGGTGGGCGTGAACATTTTCTTGCCCGCGTTGGCGGTCCATTCCATCAACAGGTGGCCGGCGGCGGCGATAGTGCAGTCGCCGATCTCGTCGTTGTCCATCATGCCCCAGGACGTTCCAACCTTCTTGGTGAGATCAAGGCTCGCCGGCGACGTCGGCAGCGCCGGCGTGATGTAGGAAGCCAGCAACAGCGTCCGCGGATCGTGACGCGCCGGTTGCTTGCCCAGCTTCAATTTGAGTGGATCGATGCGGGTGGGATCGTCGCGCAGCGTCACCCCCTGGCGCGGATCACCTGCGGACTTGTTAAGTTTTCTTGCCGGCATCTGAAGCTCTCCTCGCGAAAATCAAAATCGTATCTGAGTTCTGTCCATAGGTCTGCGCAATCGGATCGGTCACTCGACGATGACGACGGAGGAAGTTTGCGGAATCATAAAGCGCGATCCTCTGCGATGAGCAACGCCGGCAGAATCTGTTACGAAAAACGGACACGCGTCAGGTCACTGTTTCAAACCTGGCGTCCGCAGCTCCCAGTCCGGTTAAGGCGTCTTCAATACGGCGAACCACCTGCAGCTTCGAATCAGGGCGATCCGCTACCTGTTCATACATACGCGCCATGCCGAAAAGGAAATCCGTGGGAGCGACAATGTATCGCGGAGTCTCAGTCGGGTAAGGCGAGGGCTGCACTGCGGCTGTGCGCATCGCCTGTGCAGAGACATTGAAATTCTCGACCGCCGAAAAATCGCTGATGCCGGCGGCCGGCTGCAGCCGATGAACGTGCGCGCGGATCTCAGGGTTGAGCGCGGCGATCTCCTCGCCCTGCACATCTCCTTTCATCACCAGGCGCAGAATTCTGTGCTGGGAATCAAATTCGAAGTGATGCGCCATGGCTCGCCCCCAAAGCCTGAAAATCGATCTAAGCCTAAAGCGGCCACAAAAAAGATTGGTACGAACAGGAACCCGAACAATGATCGCATGCTAGTTGTAAACTTTTTTTCGCGCAATAATTTCTATAAGCTATTGCACGCGAAAGCGGTTTACTTGCAGCAAGAGTACCTTTTTGGCGAGGGCGAAGATGACAAGCGTTGCGGCAGGAATCGGAATTTCCCGCGTAGGACAAATTCAAATTCGGGCGCATGACATGGAGCGCGCGGCCGCATTCTATGAAAACGTGCTGGGACTCAAGTTGCTGTTCAAAGCTCCGCCCGGTCTCGCGTTTTTCGATTGCGGCGGAGTGAGGCTGATGCTCGATCATCCCGAAAAGCCGGAATTCGATCACGCCAGCTCGATTTTGTATTTTGCCGTTCCCGACATTCACGCGGTATATTCGAAACTGAAAACGCAAAACGTGAAATTCCAGGACGAGCCCCACTTGATCGCGCGCCTGCCCGATCACGACCTCTGGATGACCTTCTTCCACGATACCGAGGCCAATCTGCTGGCGCTGATGAGCGAAGTGCCGCGAAGCTGATCTCTGCTATCATCGCTTCGGAGTCGTTTGCATCATGGAAGACTTCGAAGACGAGCAGATTCCCATCGTTTCCGGAAGAGGAGAAGGAGTCATGGAAGAAGCCGCGGGCACAGGCTCGGGCGCTGGGCGCCGTAATGAAGACATTGCACTCGATCTGATGAAGTTCGTGGCCATGACCACCGGCTACGGACGAACCGCGTCGACGGGCGTGGGATTTCAAGGGACCGGTTCCGCGGCCAAGCCGGAAGACTACGCCGAGCGCCTGCTCGAACTCTACGGCAAGTGTCTGCACGCGGTAACCGGGAAGAAATAAATCGCTCTCAGTTCGCTCGTTGCACTTGCAGCCATAAAATGCGTCCAAGCTTGCGCTCCGCGCATCTAGGCGCAGCATGGAGCACAATCTTCAGCACACGATCTCTCTTCTTGGTCGAACCCCTGCGGCTCTCAACGCGCTTCTGCGCGATCTTGCCGACGAATGGACTCTGCGCAACGAGGGCCAGAACACCTGGAGCCCGTTCGACGTGATGGGGCATTTGATCCACGGCGAGCGCGCCGACTGGATTCCACGAGCAAAAATCATTCTGCAATCCGGCGAGGCGCGCGCGTTCGATCCCTTCGATCGCTGGGCCCAGGAACGCGAGAGCCGAGGTAAGTCGATCGAGCAACTGCTGGATGAGTTTGCGCGCCTGCGCGGAGAAAATCTCAGCGAACTGCGTGCAATGAACTTGCGGCCCGAAGATTTGCGGAAGCGTGGGCGGCATCCGGAGCTGGGGCCGGTTACATTATCAGAACTGCTGGCGACCTGGGCGGCTCACGATTTGACGCATCTGCACCAGGTCTCGAGAGTGATGGCGCATCAGTATCGGGAAGTCGTCGGTCCGTGGGGCGCGTATCTGGGCGTGATGCAGTGCGGTGGCCACAGTGCCCCGCCCATCAAGACGGGGACTTCTTCGAGGTCGTAATCCTAGGGCTCAAGACGTGCTGCAGGAGCACGTGTCCAACCCTCTGGGTAGGACTTAGTTGGTTCTGATCGATACCCGGCTGAAAGTTATGAGCAGCGGGCACGCTTCCCTTCGCTTCACTCAGGGTCGCGGAGCGGACGAGGGCGTCCGCCCCTCCTCAGTGACGTTTGCTTTTCTTTTTCTTCGCCTTTGCCTTTTTGGCGGGTTTCTTGGCAGCTTTCTTTTTCGCCGGCTTCTTTTTTGCAGCTTTCTTCGGGGCTTTCTTCGGAGCTTTTTTGGCGGCTGGCTTTTTGGCAGCGGCCTTCTTCGGCTTGGGCTTGGCCCCGCCACCACCGCCGGTTGGGGAAGGCGGAGCGGGCGTGGCAGCCGGCGCTAGCGGCTCGGGTTCAACCGCCTCCGGTTCATCCACCCCGGGCTCTTCCTCTTCTTCTTCTTC
>JASHPL010000178.1 GCA_030038125.1 Candidatus Sulfotelmatobacter sp. | reverse complement strand
TTACGCGGCGAGTAACGATTGATTTCGAGAAACCTGGCCAGACTGTCGATGAGGTTGTAGATCGTGGGGGCGAAGTCGCGATCTTTATCGAAGCGGCTCCATTGATCGAGACACAGGCGGTAGCTCTCGTATTTTTCCAAGGGCGTGGAGTTGAACACGCAGAGCACGTCGTCGTTGACGCGGACAGCTTCCACTTTGTCCGCGGGTTCGCCAGCGGCACGCCAATAAAGCGCGTCGATGTTCTGCAGAATGGTCAACATTCTGGCCTCAGGCATCAGAGTGCGCAAGGCTCGCGGCAGGTGCGCCGGGGCCAGATGGGACTCCCCGAACAGCACAAAGATCACAGCCTGGGGATGACGTTCGCGAATTTCGGCGATCTTGGCGGCCGCGTGCCGATCGCGAGCGCCAATCTTGCGCAGGTCTTCGCGCGGCATGCAATCCAACCCATAGAGCGCTTCCGCGTGATCGCGAGCCGTGACCAGCACTTCGTGAAACGGAGCCCAGTCGTATCCCCAGTCCAGGTCGAAACGAATCCTCTGACGAAGTTCGCTGTCGTCGATCTCACGCCTCCACCATTCGTCGAGGATGTGTTGATCGCGCGCGAAGATGGTTTCCACTCCGAGCACTACAGGGCGATCGCCAGCCAGCGATCGTTGTTCGAGCAGCGATGCCGCGAAACGCTGAGCCGCGGCGAGCGCGTGATAGTCGCCGATCAGAACAATGTCGGCAGAATGTAGCGTCTCGGAAAATTCGCTCGGCGCGAGTACAGCGTCATAGGTATGAAATGCTTCGTTGAACTCGCGAAGATATTTGCGCCGATTGTGAGCATCGACCGCGCGAATTTCCCGCTCTACCCCAGCCAGCGCATGCCGTTCAGCAACGCTGCGGCGCGATCGAAGATTTACTGACGATGCCATGTTAATTTACAGCTCTTACCGATACCCTATCCGGTTGCCTTGACTTAGCTTCCGCGAACTGCCTATGCTCGCAATTTCGAGGCGCTTGCCTCGCCGGAACGTTGCTTTGGCCAATCATCCACCGCGGAATCTGACGGTCGCCACAACCGGCGCCAGCGGCGCCATTTTCCTGCGGCATTTGCTGCTGGCGGTTCAACGCGACGAGCGCCTTGAAACCGTTAATTTCATCGCCTCCGACAGCGCTCTGCGCGTTCTCGCCGAAGAACTCGATCTCAAGGGCCGCTCGAATCTGGTCGCCGGCATTGTCGGTCCTGGCTCGAGTTTGCGTGCGGCCTCTTCCCCCAAAATCCAGCTCCAATCCAACGACGACATCGGCGCCAACGTCGCCAGCGGTTCCTATCCGGCCGATGCCATGGTCGTAATCCCTTGCAGCGTAGGGACATTGGCTCGCATCGCCAATGGGATTGCCGCGAAACTTATCGAGCGTGCCGCCGATGTCACTCTGAAAGAGAAGCGCCCGCTCGTACTCTGCATTCGGGAGACGCCGCTCAACAAAATTCACATCCGCAACATGTACCGCGCGGCCGACGCCGGAGCGACCGTCTTTCCCCTCATCCCGGCCTTCTACTACCGCCCTGCTTCATTAGATGAGATGGCGCGCGAATTCGCTTATCGTGTGCTCGCTCATCTGGGCCTTGCCCAAGCCGACGCGTTTCGCTGGAAAGATCGGTAGCTCAATAACCTGCTCGCTTCGGGAAGATTTTCATTCCCAACTACAGTGATCGGCCTGAGGAGGGCAGCATTTCAGTGTAGATAGCCAAAGGTGCTAGTCCCAAGATGCCTGCCGGACATGTACGGCAGAGTGACCCGAATTTGCAGAATTCCCATGCCGATCGATTGGCGTAGAATGCGTGAAATTTCCTGGGGGGAGATCATTTCATGCTTGTGCCATCGTGCCGGAAAGCTGTCGTTGTCTGGATTGCTCTTTCAAGCGGCATCTTGCGTGCTGCCCAGGATCGCAATCCTTTTGCCGGTGATCCCAGGGCGGCCAAGGCGGGGGAATACGAGTTCCGCATCAATTGCGCTTTGTGTCACGGGTTGGGCGCGCGCGGCGGGGGCCGCGGTCCGGATCTCACCCGTGCTCAAAAGAAATTTGCGCATTCTGATGTGGAGATGTTTCAAATCATCAGCAACGGGATTGCAGGAACTGCGATGCCTGCCAACGGCACCAACGGCCAAGGCGTGGGCATGACCGACGAAGAAATCTGGCAGATCATCACCTACATCCGCAGCCAGGAGGTGAAAACCAAGGCGACATCCGTCGGGGATGCAGCCCACGGCAAAAGTCTTTTCTATGGCGACGCGAACTGCTCGCTTTGTCACATGATCAACGGCAAAGGCGGCCGCTTCGGGCCGGAACTGACCAGCGTGGGCGGCGCGCGCACACCCGCGGCGATTATCGATTCCGTGCGCCATCCTAGCCATCGCCTGGCGTGGGGACTGACAGAAGCGACCAAGGAATTTCCGCAAGAGTATGAGACCGTGACCGCCGTGACTGCCGACGGAAAAGAAATCAAAGGCGTGACGCTCAATGAGGACAGCTTCAGCGTGCAGATCATGGATCAGAGTGAGAAAATCCATCTCCTTCGGAAAGACAGACTGCGTTCGTTCCATGAGAGCCGAGAGTCTGCGATGCCGCAATACGGAACCGATGTTCTCAGCGACAAAGACTTGAACGATATTGTGGCGTTCCTGATCAGCGTGGGGGCGAAATGAAGCGACCGAAATACTCTCATGGTTCATCTGTGTGCAAAGGCACAGCTTCCGCGTCGCATCGTCTCCGGACCTTTCGGTGCAAGAGCGGCGGATCAGTACCGTTTCAATCGCAACGCACATGGGACGGCTTCAGCCGATGTGGAACAGAGAGCTTGAAGGCCAGATTTCTTTACGCGCTCAATGCCGCCCTCAAAGGGCCAATCTTTCACCAAAGATTCACAGCAATCTTCAGCACTGCGATGCTAATTCTTCTCGTCATTCCCAACCTTCTCGCTCAAGTGACCTTCGACCGTCTGCTCAACGCGACGAAAGAGCCGCGGAATTGGATGACGTATTCCGGCGATTATTCCGGAAAACGCTTCAGCGCACTCGATCAGATCAACACCAACAACGTCCATACGCTCACGACGAAGTGGGTGTATCAGACAGCAGCCACGGGTAAGCTCGAGACCAGCCCTCTGGTTGCGGACGGCATCCTCTACGCGACCGCGCAAGACGATCGTGCATTTGCGCTGGACGCACGCGCCGGCCGTCCAATCTGGATGTACCAGCGCCAGCTCCCTTCCGATATTCGACCGTGCTGTGGACGAGTGAATCGCGGAATGGCAATTCTTGGGGACAAAGTTTTTCTCGGCACCTTGGACGCCCACGTGATTGCACTCGACGCGAAAACCGGGGCCGTCATCTGGGACGTAGACGCCGCCGACTATCGCACCGGATACAGCTTTACGGTTGCGCCACTCGCAGTGAAGAACCTGGTCGTGATCGGAGTTTCCGGTGGTGAATGCGGTGTACGCGGATTTATCGATGCCTACGACGCTGACACCGGCAAGCGTAAATGGCGTTTCTATACTGTTCCGGGTCCAAGCGAGCCAGGGCATGAAACGTGGGAGGGAGATTCCTGGAAAGTGGGAGGCGCACCGGCATGGAATACTGGAACCTACGATCCGGCAACCAACCAGATCTTCTGGCCCACCGGCAATCCTTCCCCTTCGAATCGCGGCGAGGGACGCGCCGGCGATAATCTTTACAGCAACTCTCTTCTCGCTCTCGATGCCGACACCGGCAGGCTGAACTGGTTTTTTCAATTCACCAAGCACGATGAGCATGATTGGGATGCGACGCAAGTTCCCATCATGATCGACAGCGGAGCCAAGCATCTGATTGCCCAAGCCAACCGCAACGGATTCTTTTATATTCTCGACCGTGGCACCGGAAAACTAATCTCTTCCACCGCATACGGCAAGCAGACATGGAGCGACTCGAAAGACGCTGACGGCCGGCCGGTGGCGAACTCACATGCTTCCCCGACTTTCGAAGGACGCACCATCTGCCCCGGTGCGCTGGGCACGACGAACTTCATGGCTCCAAGCTATGATCCTCAGACTGGAATGTTCTATGTCACCGCCCGCGATCAGTGCGATACCTTCAGCACTGCGCCCCAGCCGTATGAAGCGGGGCACGCGTTCTATGGCAGCGCATATTTTCCTTCCGAAGATGCCGAGCCGTATCTGGGATTTTTGAAGGCGATCGATCCCACGACCGGGGAAGTGAAATACAAATTTCAGCACACGTCGCCAACGTGGTCGGGCGTGCTATCGACGGCGGGAGGGTTGGCATTCAGCGGCGATGCGGAAGGGAACTTCATCGCCTTCGATGCGCGATCCCTTACGCCGCTATGGCATTTTCAGATGGGCGGCGCCGTCTATGCACCGCCGATCGCATTCGCGATCAGCGGGAAAGAATATGTCGCGATTGCGGCGGGCAGCGCGCTTTTTGCATTCGGGCTGCCGTAAACAGACATACGGAGCGGCGTCTCCGCCTGGTGGAGAATACGGCGATCCGCTCAGATTTGCCCGCAGTAATTCCTCTGGTTCACCAATTTCGCCCGATTGACGAGCCGTTCGTTTTCGTATTAGTCTGCGATTACACCGGAAAGGAGGTGGTCTGATGACAAGTTCTGATGGCAGTAGTAGCAAGACCCATAGACCAGGTGAGGTGGCTGAGACTTAGAGCAGGTCGCTCTAAGCGGGGCTTTGTGGAACGGGCACTCTAGCCCGTCCTCGAAGCTACAGTCCGCACACTACCGGTGATTAAGGATTGACGCACCTGACGTAGGTCGGTCAGGTGCTTCTTTCGGGTACACCCGGAGTTGCCGAAGAGGCCACGTAGAGTGACCACCTCTTGGTCAATCCCAAACAGTCCACCGGGCGGCCCGCAGGCTCTAACGAGCTTGGGGGCCGTTCTATTTTGCGGTGGTGAATCAACCACGAAGGGCACGAAGGAAATCAGTCTTAACATTTCGTGTACCCGCTTGTCCTTCGCAGTCTAAGTTTTCGAACTCGCTTTCATACGGCGGAACTGGCTTCAATCAAGGCATCCGCAGTATCCTTTGTCAGTGTCAAATCTTGAACAATCGAACGAGCGTTCGCGTCTAGCTAGGACCTATGCAGCCATGACGGATGGTGAGTTGCAGAACCTGGCGCGCACTCCCGAATCCTTGACCGAAGACGCATGGGAGGTTCTGGAAGACGAATTCGAGCGCCGCAACCTGGAAATCCAAGAGGAGCCACGGCAAGAGCTGAATCTGCGGACGCTGGTTACGATCCGCCAGTTTCGCGACTTACCCGAAGCGCTCCTGGCAAAGGGCAGCCTCGAATCCGCGGGGATCGAATGCTTTCTTCGCGACGAGAACCTCGTTCGCCTGGACTGGTTCATTTCGAACTTTGTCGGCGGCGTGAAGCTGTGCGTCAAGCCGGAAGATGCGGCTAAGGCTAAAGCGTTCCTTGATGAGCCGATTCTTGAGGGCCTTTATGTTCACGGGGTGGGATTGTACGAACAGCCGCGCTGTCCCAAATGCAATTCGCTGGACGTGAGTTTTCAAGAACTGAATCCGGCTGCGTATTTGAGCATGGCCATCAATGTGCCAATTCCGTTTCACCGCAATGGATGGCGCTGTCACACTTGCGACGCAGAATGGGAAGAGGACGAAGTTTCAGGCGAGGCGGGATCATCAAGCTGAAATCTCTCTTCCACAATCGCAACGCTCCGTTAACCAGTCGAGCGGTTCAGGCGTAAACTCAGGGTCGTTTGAATTGGAGGCACAATGGCCAAAGGCTACTGGATTACGTTCTATCGGGTGGTTTCAAATTCCACTGCGCTCGCTGAATACGCCAAGCTGGCCGGGCCGGCGATTCAGGCAGGTGGTGGACGCTTTCTCACCCGCGGCACAGCCGTTCAAGCGTTCGAGGCGGGAATCAAGGAGCGCTCCATCGTGATCGAATTTGACACGGTCGCGAAAGCGATCGAGACCTACGAAAGTCCTGCATATCAGGCTGCTCGCAGAATCCTCGAAGGTGCAGTCGAGCGGGATGTACGCATCCTAGAAGGTGTTTCCTGAACCTGTTCTCCAACTTGCCTTCAGGCTATCGCTTTTGCGAATCCCTTAAGAATTACCTCCTGCGTGTCCTGCGCCAGAGCTAATCCTGGCAGATCCTCTCGCGTGAACCAGCGCACTTCGGCGGCGTCGCTGGCGGCGTGCAACTCGCCTCCAATCCGGCGGCAGAGAAAATCGATCAGCACATAGTGGTATTGCACCCGTTGCGCGGGATCGCGCAGCACGCGATCGAAAACGCCGAGTAGTTCTCCGGGCTCGACGATCAGGCCGGTCTCTTCGCGCGCCTCGCGAACGGCGGCTTCACGCACCAGTTCTCCGATTTCCAGCGCGCCTCCGGGAATCGACCATTGTCCTTGGATCGGCGGATGCGCACGCTTCACCAGGAGCACCCGTGCGTCCTCGACGATGATCGCGCCCACGCCTATGATGGGGTGTTCAGGGAACTCGCGTTTCATGGAAATCCAGCTACCAATTGCCAGTTTTCCGTCAGCAAAAGGCCCAACTGAAACCGATAATTGACAATCAGGGTGCCCGATTATACCGGGAGCCTGTCGATTCTAAGCGCCTCACCAACCAGCACAGTTCTGCATCCAATTGGTAGAATTGGCCCCGCACCTATGGCTCTTGAGGAATATAAACGGAAACGGCGGTTTGAGGAGACTCCGGAGCCGCCCCCAAAGGTCGAAAAGAAGTCCGGGAATCGCTTTGTGGTGCAGAAACATGAAGCCACGCGGCTGCACTATGACTTCCGCCTGGAGTTGGACGGAGTCCTGAAGTCGTGGGCGGTGCCGAAAGGGCCATCGCTCGATCCGTCGGATAAGCGGTTGGCGATGCAGGTCGAGGATCATCCCGTGTCGTATTTCGATTTTGAAGGCAACATTCCCGAAGGCAACTACGGCGCGGGCAGTGTCATGGTCTGGGATGTGGGCACATGGCAGCCGCTTTCGCCCGTAGCGGTTGACGGGAAATACGTTCCCGGCAGCGAAGCCGAGGCGCGGCAGATGCTGGCCAAAGGGGATTTGAAATTTCGGTTGAATGGGAAGCGACTCAAGGGAGATTTTGCGCTGGTCAAGATGCGTTCGCGGCGTCCGGGAAGCAAGGGCACGGAATGGCTGATGATCAAGAAGCACGACGAGCACGTGGTCGAAGGCTATGACGCTAATGACATCGATGAATCGGTGCTCAGCGGCAAGAGCATGGATGAGATCGCAGGCGATGAGGGGGCAAGAAAATGGAAGAGCAGCCGCCCCGCATCGCGCGGGAAACTGAAAGCGGCGTGGCTGGCCGACGCGGTAGCAAGACTCGATCAGAAAAAAAAACTTCAAAAACAACAGAAACCCGCCGAGCCCGCAAAGCACTCCGAGAAAAACAAAACAGAAAACGCGTTGATGCTGGAAAGCGGTGATTCCGCAGCGCGTTTCAACTCTCCAAAGAAAAGCAGAAACAATTCGAAGTCCACCGCGATCTCAGCGTACTCTGCGGAAAACGATCCCGCCGTGAGCTTGGAAGCGGAAAGCTGTGCCGGATCCCCGGTGAAGAGCCCCATCCCTTCGGCGATTCATCCCATGCTCGCCGAATCGGTCGATGAGCCCTTTGACGGTAAGGATTGGCTGTTCGAAATCAAGTGGGATGGATATCGCGCCGTCACATTCATCGAAAATGGAAAGGTGCGGCTGGTGTCGCGCAATCAGAACGATCTCACGCCGCGCTATCCGGAATTGAAAGACCTGCCGAAGTTCATAAAAGCAAAGCAAGCCGTCCTCGATGGCGAAGTGGTGGCGCTCGACCCGGATGGAAGATCCTCATTCAGCTTGATGCAGCAGCGAACCGGGTTTCGTCTGGGCGGACGCCGGGCAGCAACGAATGCCGATGTCGCCGTACTCTACTACGCCTTTGATCTGCTTTATCTCGACGGTTACGATTGGCGCCACGTCCCGCTCGAAGAGCGCAAACGCAAGCTGGCCTCGATTCTTTCTATCGGCGATTCCCTGCGCTACTCCGATCACTACGAAGAACAAGGCAAAGCGCTATTCAAGATCGCCCGGGAAAAGGGACTGGAAGGCATTCTGGCCAAGCGCCGAAACAGTTGTTACGAACAACGGCGCACACGCGACTGGCTAAAAATCAAGATCCGGCATGAGATCGAATGCGTCGTTGGCGGCTACACGGATCCGGAAGGCAGCCGCGCACATTTCGGTTCGTTGGTGCTCGGACTTTACGACGACACCGATCACCTGCTTCACGTGGGCCAGGTCGGAAGCGGCTTCGATCAGAAGTTGCTGGGCGACATATGGAAGCAGCTGAAAAAGCTGGAGGCGAAAAAGAATCCGTTCTTCGGCGAAGTGGAAGCTCTGCGCGAAACACACTGGGTCAAGCCGGAACTGGTGGCCGGGATCGAGTACGCGGAGTGGACGGGCGGAACAGGTTCGGGCAAGATTGCCGACACCGGCCCCAAGCTGCGCGCCCCCGTGTTTCTAGGGCTGCGCGACGATAAAGAGCCAAAGGATTGCCGCCTCGACCAGGTGGGCATTACGTCGTGAGTTGCTCCAGCGTGAAAGCCTCTTTACAGACATGTGAATCGTCTGCGTTGAATGCTTTCTTCAACTGCCGAAGATTTATAGTGGAGCGAAGAATGGCTCGGCGTCATCCAATATGAAGTGACAGTGGCGGATTCGAAAACTTCCACCCAGAACAATCTCTCTGTACCAGAAAACGGCAGCAGCCCATCGCGCTGGCAGGCCGCAGGTCGCGCCTTGCGACACCGTAATTTCCAGCTATTTTTTGGCGGACAACTGATTTCGCTGATCGGCACATGGATGCAGACGGTGGCGCAATCTTGGCTGGTCTATCGCCTGACCGGCTCCGGATTGCTGCTGGGGTCGGTGGGATTCGCCAGCCAGATTCCAGTTTTTCTGATTGCGCCAGCGGGAGGAATCGCGGCCGATCGCCTGAACCGGCAGCGCATCGTCATCGCCACACAGACATTTTCGATGCTGCTGGCCTTCGCGCTCGCCGCGCTCACGCTCATGCACATCGTGCAGGTTTGGCACATTTTTGTGCTGGCCGCGTTGCTGGGAGTTGTGAACGCATTCGATATCCCGGGACGGCAGGCGTTTCTGGTCGACATGGTTGGCAAGGAAGACCTGATGAATGCCATCGCGCTGAACTCATCGATGTTCAATGGCGCGCGCGTGATCGGGCCAGCCGTTGCTGGCATTCTGGTGGCGAGGCTTGGGGAAGGTTGGTGCTTTTTCGCGAATGGAGTCAGCTATCTGGCTGTGATTGCGGGCTTGTTGTTGATGAAGATTCAAGCCGGTGTTCGAGCCTCGGCGAAAACGCCACCTTTGGAACATCTGATCGAAGGGTTCCAATTCGTGCGTCGGACAGCGCCGATTCGTGCTTTGCTGTTGCTCTTAGGATTGGTGAGCGCAGTCGGAATGCCTTATGTCGTCCTGATGCCGATCTTTGCAGCCAAAATTTTGCACGGAGGTGGCCAACAGTTTGCGTCGCTGATTGGCTCGCATGACCTGGGCGCGGTTCGTCTCGGCATTCTTATGGGCGCCACGGGCGTGGGTGCCTTGCTGGGAGCGCTGACATTGGCGATGCGCTCGGGCATCAAAGGGCTGAGTCGATGGGTGGCTCTGTGTTGTGCAGGCTTTGGCGTAAGCCTGGTGCTGTTTGCATTCTCTACTTCGTTCTGGCTGTCAGTGCTTCTGCTCTTGCCGGTGGGATATTTCATCATGCTGCAAATGGCCTCTTCGAACACGCTGATTCAGGTCATGGTTCCCGATGAACTGCGTGGCCGTACCATGGCGGTCTATTCCATGATGTTCATGGGAATGGCGCCGCTGGGAGCCTTGCTCGGCGGAGCGTTGTCAGATCGTCTGGGAGCGCCGCTGACGGTGGCGATTGGCGGACTCGCCTCGGTTGCCGGAGCATGCTGGTTTGCAACGCAGCTGCCAAAAATTCGTGTAGAGGCGCGGCGGTTGATCATCGCACAAACGATGGCCGGCGGAGAGCCGGCCGAAGAGATGACCACGCCAATTGCGGAAAAGTCGCTGGAATGAGAAGCAGGGCAGCCATTATGGCTGCCCTGCTTTTGGCGGATTTCAGAGAGTCACACTTACGTCAATGGTGGTAGTTGCGCCGTTGGCCGGCACGCTTTTGAGTGACGGAATGCTGTGCGTGGCCCCACGCGACTCAGTTATCTGCACGGCAGTTGCGCTTCCATTCGAAGCCGTGCCTTCATACCCATATTCGATGCTTACGCCTCCCGTAAAGTCCACTGCATCTGTGGTTGGAGTGTCCAACAGCCATGAGTAATGGATGATCGCGGAACAGGTGTAGGTCGATCCACTGAGCGTCGCCACGCCGGTTGCGCGTTCTTCATACGAACCTGCAGCGTCGCCGGTGTCCGCCGCTGCGGAACACCCGATTACTCCGTTTTTCGGAATCGTGGATTTTACCGTGATCGTGTATTTAATGATCAATTCGCCGGTTTCTGTTGTGGCTGTGGCGGCATCAACGTCTGCCGCAGGATGCAGCGGTTCGAAGGTGCCCGTCGCCGAATTGTAGTAGCCGAGAATGCGTTGAGGCGTACGCGACGGGCTCGCAAGTTGTGCAAAACTGAGTGGCGCGAGTGAGAGGCCCAGAACTGCCAGAGAGAGAACGAACTTCCGAATATCCATTTTTTTCTCCTGAGGAGGTTTGGACTGACAAACCTTGCCAGCCCTTGCCGCGCGAAAATATCGTGCTGCCGCTTCTCGCGCAATGGCCCATTCGGGTGTGAAGATTCTTGCTATACATTGAATGGAACGGAGAATATTGCCAATCAGCGGTAGGCGCCAGATGGAAGCCCGGTAATTCGAATTCCTGCGTGACCTTTGTGGCGGAAATTGAGGCCGATCAGAAGAGCGGTAATCTGTTCAACGATGCGGGAGTTTTCCAGCTTACCGCCATCGATGGCGCGCACTCCCGGGATTTTGGCAGCCAGTTCGCGCGTGAGTTGCGCGGCATCGGGATCATCGCTGCAAACAAGCACGTCACAATCGAGGGGGGAGTCCCCGCCCAGCAACTCGGCGGAAAGATTGTGAAATGCGGCAACCACGCTCACTTCATCGGGCACGAGCTCTGCAGCCTGTTGCGCGGCTGAACCTTGCCAGACGCCGAGAGTGCGCGAGGCTCGGCCGCCTACCGAGGCCGCCAGCGGCACCGTGGCATCGATTAAGATGCTGCCGTCGGTCATCGCCGGCTTCAGGCGCTTGACCAGCGCCGCCTGGCCTTCAAAGGGAACAGTCAGCACCAGAATATCCGCGGCGGCGCAGGCTTCGCTATTTTCCATGCCCGATACTTTCGCCTGCGGTCCGGCTCGCAACTGAATCGCCGCGGCAGCCTGCTGCGCCCGTTGCGCATCACGCGATCCGATGATAATCGCTTCTCCAGCGCGGGCCCAGCGCAGCGCCAGTCCCATGCCAGCCGGTCCCGTGCCGCCAATAATCGCGATGGGACGAATGGAAACTTCGCCGCTCGTGTTCACGCAAATTCGGCCTCGACCGAGTGTTCGAAAGTGAATTCATTTTCGTTGAAAGGAAGTCTGATGTTGATACGCGAATAGGTGGTATTGCGCTCAGCAGGGATGCGGCCGATTTCGAGAATCATCGTCTGAAAGTCTTCCGGGCTCGTATATTGACCGGCCGTTGCGCCAGCTTCGCGCGAAATATTTTCCTCCATCAGCGTGCCCCCGAAATCGTTTGCCCCCGCATGCAGGCAGAGCTGGGAGAGATGGCGGTTCAGCTTTACCCATGAAACCTGAATGTTATTGATCGAGCCGGCCAGCAGGACCCGCGCCAGCGCATGCACTCTAAGATGTTCCCCGAATGTCGGGCCGGAGCGAGCCAGGCCCTGATGAAACAACAAAGTGTTCTGATGAATGAAACCGAGCGGAACGAACTCGGTGAAACCGCCGGTCTCGGATTGAATATCACGCAGAAGCCGCATCTGCCGCACCCAGTGGGCACGCGTCTCGGCGTGGCCGTACATCATGGTGGAGGTGGTGCGAATGCCGCAGCGATGCGCGGTGCGAATGACCTCGGTCCATTGGGCGGTCGAGAGCTTGTTAGCGGAAAGAATGTGGCGGATTTCGTCATCCAGAATTTCGGCCGCCGTTCCAGGCAGCGTGCCAAGACCGTTGTCGCGCAGCATTGAGAGATAATCTGCGAGAGGCATGCCAGAGAGTTCGACGCCGTAGACGATTTCCATGGGCGAGAAGGCGTGAATGTGCATGCGTGGGACGGCAGCCTTCACCGCCCGCAGAATGTCGCGATAATAAAATTTGGGCAAATTGCGCGGAAGCCCGCCTTGAATGCAAACTTCCGTCGCGCCAAGGTCCCACGCCTCAACCGCCTTTTGCGCAACTTCGTCAAGGCTCAGATAGTACGCGTCTGACTCGCGTGGGCCGCGGCTGAAAGCGCAAAACTTGCATCCGACAAAACAAATGTTGGTGAAGTTGATGTTGCGATTGACGATGAAGGTGACGATGTTGCCGACAAGTTCCTCGCGCAAAAGGTTGGCAGCGGCGACCAAGCCGATCAGGTCGTCGCCTCCGCACTCTGCGAGGGCGTATGCCTCACCAAGAGCCAAGTCTGCGCCATTCTGCGTTTCGAGAACTCTTTCCAGCGCGGAACGAATTTCGGGGGTCAGCCTCGGGGCGATCTGCGGCCAGTCGATGCCAGGCATGCATTCGAGTTCCGACGGAGTCAGCGGACGAGCCATTTCACTCTCCGTAAGAAACATATTCTTGCTGCGTGTCTCTGCTACTGCTCGCCAAAGGGCGAATTCCGAACAGCTACAGTGTAGCGAATCTAACGAAATAAGTCCGTTGCCGGCGGACGCAGCAAATCGCGGACGCTGCCTGCACCGCGTTGATAACGATATCCACACACGATACAGGCGGGGGTGCGATTGAGCTTTCCGCACACCAGGCCAGCCGCGGACGCGAGTTCATCGGCAATCGCCTCCACACTCGCTTTCAATTTGTATCGATGGGGGTCGCGGCGGCCCCGGTCGTCTTGCAGGGGCTTCATTCCGGCAATTCCAATCGCGAAATCGGTCAACCCTTCGCGCCAAGGACGGCCAAAACTGTCAGTGATGATCACGGGAATGTCGAGCCCAATAGCCTTCTTCAGTTCGCGCCGCACTTTTGCAGCGGATCGGTCGGGATCTTCCGGAAGTAGCACCGCATGACTGCCCCCGTCCACGTTCGAAACATCGATTCCACTGTTGGCGCAGAGAAAGCCGTGTTGCGTCTCGGTTATGAGTACACCGTTCTTGCGGCGGATCACGGCGCGGCTCTCGCGCAGTGCCAACTCGATCACACGCGCGTCGAGCTTGTATCGTTCTGCCCACGCGAGGGATTCTGCCGATGGCTCAATTGTGTTCAGATCGACGATACGGCCTTCAGCTTTGGAGACAATTTTGTGTTTGATAACGAGGATGTCGCCGACTTGCAATCGAACGCGCCACTGTCGGAAATGCGCTAAGAGTTGACCAGCAATCGAGTCGCCAGGAGCAATTTCTTTCTCGAGGCGAACAGGGATCAGCCGAACTTCGGATCCTGCACCGAGTTTCCGTTCCGACCGAGGGTATGGCATAACGTGAATCGTTTTGTAGACTTCGAGCTTCGACAACTGAAATTGTAGTTTTATCTTAGGAGATTCATCGCAGCGGTGGAATCGCTGCCCACCCCAATTCGCGAGCCATTTGCTGGGCGCGTGTGTTACCGGGCCGCGAAATCAGCTGTTGGAGGTCAGCAGGATTGTCGACATCGAGGGCGACTCCAGGCAGATTCATCACCACACAAGCCTTGCCCGTGGCTTTCGCGGCAGCATGATGCGGCTTAAAGCTGTCATTGCCGAAGCGCAAAGGGAACAAATCAGCCGGGCGGCGGAAGGCTGCGTTGGTGCCACGGCCATCGTCTGCCGGAACCAGCACGCTGCCTTCCGGCGGCGCTCGTTTCAGAATTTCCTCCAACTCCCATGCCTGAATCAAGGGAATATCCGCGGGAATCACCATCGTCCATCCGACGCCATTGTCAACGCACACCTGTGTGGCCATCTCGACCGCGCCGGTTTCCCCAGGGTTGTTTGGATCGGGGATGACTTCAAAGCCGAGTCGATTGGCCATTTCCATCGCACAGGAATCGCTGCTCACCACGGCGACCCGCGGCCTGCCAACCCAATGATGGAGCGTCGTCATCACATCTTCCAGCATGGCGCGGGCCAGCTTTGTACGCGCAGACTGGTCCAACACGGACGCCAATCGTTGTTTAGCGGCGGCTAGATCTTTCACTGGAATCAGGATCACGGCTGGCTCACGCGGCGAAAGGCAGTGTTTGCCGAAGGTTCCTCCTTGATCAGGTCGCCGACAACAAAAGAGAGTACTTCGCGCGCCAGAGCCGCCTTGTCGTCGGCGCTACGCATTATGGTCTGCGTGCACTGCACCCGCAATCCAGCTTTGCGCAGCGCATCGGCGGCGCGTGCGTCGCGGGTATCACAAATCAGAACATCGAGAAAATCTTCATAGGCCTGCACCACACCAGCGATGGAGCAGGGCAGCCCCTGCGCGGCCATGAGAATGCCGGCCGGGCCCGCGACCGGAGAATTGCCGACGATAGGGCTGACGGAGGCTATTTTTCCGCGAGCGCTGACCAGGGCTTCACGAATTCCCGGTACTGCGAGGATGGGCCCAATGCTGGTTACCGGGTTGCTGGGCGCGATCACAACGGCATCGGCGGAGCTGATGGCGTCGATGACGCCGGGGGCCGGCTCCGCGTCGGAGACTCCGGCGAATCGCACCGATTTCACCGGGTCCTGATACCAGCGCTGGACAAAGTATTCTTCGAAACTCAGTTCACCCACGGGTGTGTCGATGCGGGTTTCGACCCGCGAATTGCTCATGGGAAGAATGCGCGCCTTCACGCCCAGCTTTCCGCAGATTACTGAAGTCGCTTCTAAAAGTGTTTTGCCTTCCGCCAGCAGCCGCGATCGCAGTAAATGCACGGCCAAGTCGCGGTCGCCGGCATGAAACCAGGTTGGCTCGCCGAGTTGTCCCATGGCTTGGAGGCAGAGGAATGTGTCGCCTTTCACGCCCCATCCGCGCTCGCGGCTTAGCATGCCGGAGAGAACGTAGGTGATCGAATCAATATCGGGCGAGACGTAAAGGCCCCACCAGAGCAGATCGTCGCCGGTATTGACGACGATCGTGATTTCTTCCGCGGGCATGACCTGGCGGAGTCCATCGACAAACTTCGCACCGCCGGTGCCGCCGCTTAAGACGCAGATCATGCCGCCCTCTTCAGTTTGGCAAGGCCATAATCATCCGCGGCCGCGCGCAATTTTTCTGACAAAAGGCCGGATCTCGAAATCAGAGCCAGCAAAAATTCAGGATACACGGGTAATCGCTGACGCAACTCGAATCCTTTCGCTTCGGTGCGTACGCGAAGCTGGTCCAGATGCGGCCACGGTTTTTCCGGATTGATGTAGTCCGGCGTCAGCGGCGAAACTCCTCCCCAGTCGTTGATGCCCGCCTCGAGCAACTCTTCATAATATGGCGCATTTAGATTGGGCGGAGCCTGAATATTCACATCTGGCATTAACAATCGAGCTACTGCCAGGGTGCGGAGCATTTCGCCGAAGGTGGGTTCGGGGCAGTGGGCCATGGGAATTTCGGGCTTAGCTCGGAAATTTTGAACGATCACTTCCTGGATGTGGCCGTAGCGCTCGTGCAGATCGCGAATAGCGAGCAGGGTATCGACGCGATTCTCGGGCGTCTCGCCAATGCCGATTAGCAAGCCGGTTGTGAACGGAACGCCTTGTTTGCCGGCATCCTGGATGGTTCGCAGGCGCTTGGCGGGAACCTTATCGGGAGCATTGTCGTGCGCTGCGCCGGGTGCGAGCAAAGCCGTGTTGGTCGTTTCGACCATCAGTCCCATGCTCGGGGACACGGTGGCCAGGCGGGCGATCCATTCCGTACTCAATAGCCCAGGGTTAGGATGCGGTAACAGCCTGGTCTCTCGCAGCACCAGTTGGCACATTGCTTCGAGATAATGCAGCGTCGATTTGTATCCAAGATGGCGTAAAGTCTGGCGCATCTCCGGAAACAGCAGTTCCGGTTTATCGCCAAGGCTGAAGAGCGCTTCGGTGCATCCTGTCCTTTCGCCGGCACGGGCGACTTCGAGAACTTCGTCCGGAGTCATGGTATGCGCGCCGGCATCGGCGGGGTCGCGCCGGAAGGTGCAATATCCGCAATAGTCGCGACACAGATTCGTTAGCGGAATGAAGACTTTTCGAGAATAGGTGATCACGCCCGGCTTGAAGCGCTCTTTCGCAGCTCGCGCCGCGGCCAGCAGTTCCGGCAGGTCTTTATCAGAGCAGCAAACCAGATGCAATGCGGCTTCGCGCGAGATCGGTTCGGTCGGCCCGATTTCGTCGAGCCAGCGACGCATGCTGTCTTCGCTTTTCGCTCGCTTGGTGGTCGGCGTAATAACGATCAGGGTCATACCTGGTACTCTGCGGGGCTCGGCAATGATTCGCATGATACATCACAGGACATCCACGCCGGCATCGGGCATGCATGGTAATGTAGGCGGTTGCGTGCTTCACCCAACGATGGCCCTGAATCCTGCCGAGTTTCGCAGAGCGATGGGATATTTCGCCACCGGAGTCACCATTGTGACAGTCGATCTCGACGGCGAAGTCCATGGCATGACCGCCAATGCATTCGCCTCGGTGTCACTCGATCCTCTGCTCGTGCTTGTGTGCGTCGACCACTCGGCGCGCACGCATGCCCATCTGCATGCCAAGAAGCGCTTTGGGGTAAATATTCTTAGCGACGATCAGAGGACGATCTCGGAGTATTATGCGAATCCAGAGCGCACTCACGAACGCGCCGAGGCTGAAGCGGGCGCGCGATTCGAGCGCACAATCCACGGAACGCCTATTCTGCGAGGATCGTTGGCTTATCTGGAATGCCGTCTACATTCTGCCGAACAAGCGGGAGATCATACGATCTTTATTGCCGAGGTTGAAGATGTGATCGTCAACGAGGGCGAACCACTGCTGTTCTTTAAAGGAAGATATCGGAAGGTTGGGAAGGAAGTGGATCCTGAGAGCACAGAAAAGGACTAGCTACGGCCAGGGTGAGGTCATCGGCAGTTTTTATTCAGCTGAAGCGAAGGATCTCGCGCGTCGAGTCCCTCGCCCCGCTGGTCACGGCGCTGGGCTTCATGACGCCCCCCAAAGCCTTGTAATGGTGGGATGCCACTTTTCCGAGGGCCGAACATCCAATCAGTGCAGAATGATTAAGGGAAATGGAGTGCTTGCATGGTCGAAAAGACTGTTGAAAAGAAGGTCTCTAAATCCGAAGCCGAGTGGCGCAACCAACTTACGCCCGAGCAGTATCACGTGACGCGCGAAGCCGGTACGGAGTGCGCCTTCACCGGTAAATATTGGAACAATCACGAGCAGGGGATGTATCACTGCGTATGCTGCGGTGCACCATTGTTCGATTCGCAGACGAAATTCAACTCGGGCACTGGCTGGCCGAGTTTCTTTAAGGCGACGGCCGACGGCGGCGTGGTCGAGCATCGCGATACGACTTACGGCATGGTGCGGACCGAAGTCCGCTGCGCCCGTTGCGACGCCCATCTGGGACACGTGTTTGAGGATGGTCCGGCGCCGACTGGCCTGCGCTATTGCATGAATTCTGCGGCGCTGGAGTTCAAGCCTGCGGAAAAAAAATAATCGTCGATGTAAGGCAGCCGCCCCGGCTGTCCGGCGGAGCGCAGCTCTGCTGCGCCAAAGAGTAAGGGCACGCACACGCGTGCCTTTTTGCTTCCATCGGAGCGAAGACCGCCAACTACGCGCTTGCCGTGGCTGCCAAAGCTTTCGGAGTCTCGGCGGGTTTTGTCTTCTCGTGCGTCTGTGATTGCGATTGCGACTGGGGCTTAGGTTCGGCGTGGACCTGGATTCCACCCTTCAGCGCAGCCCCATCTTCCACGCTGATGCGCGCCGTGGAGATGTCGCCGGTAACCGAGCCTTCGCTGCGAATATCCACGCGGTCGCTGCATTGAACGTTGCCGGTCACTTTTCCCATGATCACGACTTCGCGCGCCTGAATGCTGGCGTCGACCTTGCCGTTGCGGCCGATGGTGACGCGGCTCTCTGGCATCGTGATCTTGCCTTCGACGTGGCCATCAATGTAAAGAGCTTCCGAGCCGCTGATTTCGCCCTTAATAAAAAGCGTGCGGCCGATCGTGGCCTGATCGACGGGTGCAGTAACGGTCTTTACAGGGTTGAATGTATTGGGATTGGCATTGGGAGCCGGTGCGTTGAATTTCTGAAATGAATTCTCCGACGAGTGAAGCATTGGGTACCCTTCCTTGAATTCCGCGCGGCGCTGGCTTGATCTGGCGCCGATTTATGCGGTTGATCTGGAAACTTGCGGCCTTCGGTGGTGGCTGTCCACTTGGCCAACCTGACTATCGCACAGAGGTAAGGGGTTGCTTAAGATTACGGAAGGTGCTGTACGCATGCGAAAGTAATCTGGTCCGATGTGTTGATTATTGCAGCCGCTCGCTTCCCGCCCGAAGACGAATACCGCCATCTTCAGATATCAGTCTCTTTTTTCGTACCAATTCCGCCACGCAACGGGGTCGTTCGGCAAATGTTGGCCGGTGATATCACCGAGAGCCTGAAACGCCCACGCATGAGTCTGAGCATCGAGGGAAGAATCCGCTGTGTAGTTGAGCAGTTGCGGAACGGCGCGCATGCGTTGTTCGTGAGAAAACATACCAGATTGTGCGATAGCGCAGGCCGCCTGCTCTCGCACCGCAGGCGAAGTATCATCGTGCATCGCATTGAGCAAAATCGAAACTGTTTCGTCTCCTCCTATCAAAGCCATACCCCCGACCGCCCAGCGGCGCGAGTCAGCTTCAGGGTCATGCAGATGAGCGCCTAGAACCTGCACCGCGCGCTCAGGATCGATTCCACGATTCCCCATCAATCCTAGTGCCCAGAGAGCCCAAACTCTTTGTGCATGATTGGGAGACTCCGCCATCTTGACCAGATAGGCGAAACTTTCAGAATTCTTAGCCAAGCCATACGCCGCCAATTCAACCTCGATGCCGGACACCCGCACGCGCGTGTCACTGGAGTTCAGGGCCGCGGTGGTGAGTGTGGCAATGCGCGAATCCCAGTTCAGCTTTCCGTGCCAGCTGTCGACACGCGAAGAAATTTGATCGATTGCGCCGTCGGAATGTGCAACGGCCTGTTCGAGCAGGGCTTCGGCCTGATTTTGCGGCTTGAGCTGATCGATCTGCGGCGCCTCAGCGGAGAAAGCTGCAGTAACCGGCGCTGCACTCGAGCGAAAGCCGGCCAATCGTGACCTACCAGCCTGGACGCTCCCCAGGCTAACGACCAACAGAGCCAGCGATGTCCCAAGGCTGACGGCAAACAGCACAGGGCGATTCTTTCTGGTTGGAAGTTCAGCCGATTCCCCTGATTTTGCAAAGTCCGAGCCGGGTCCCAGAGTGCCGTAATCAACGGTCGGCTGCAAACGTGAATCGGCTATTGGCACACTATTCGGAGAAAGATTCT
>JASHPL010000177.1 GCA_030038125.1 Candidatus Sulfotelmatobacter sp. | reverse complement strand
AGTCGGCGCTGAACCAGTTCGCGGTTGACAACGCCCCATCCGCTTGGCTGCAGACGGACCGGGAAAACGGTTTGGGTAGAGTCTTCGATACGACGCGCAGCGGCGTCGATGTAATCGGAGGCGATCAGAATAATCGGAGGCGGAGGTAGCATGGCGTCTTCCACGCGGAGAGGCGCCTCTTCCCGTTCTTCTTCCAGTGAGGGCAGCACGAGGCCATCCTGTCGTGTGAGGAGATCAAAGATGGGCGTGGGCTGAAGACTGCGTGCCACCACGTAGGCGAATGTATTGGCGACGATTACCGGAACAATGATTTCATAGTTGCCGCTCATCTCGAGCACCATGAAAACAGAAGTCATAGGAGCACGAAGAAATCCGGCGAACAGGACCCCCATGCCAACCAGGGCATAGGTTCCGGTGGAAGCGGCCAGGTGGGGGAAAAAGAGATGCTCGACTCCTCCTACCGCGCCTCCCAGCATTGCTCCCACGAAGAGAGCGGGTGCGAACATTCCTCCTGGAGTGCCGCTGACAAAGGAGAGCGTAGTTGCGAGAATTTTCAGCGCCGCCAGCGTGGCCAGCAATTGCCAGACGTATTGCCCGTGCATGGCTTGGTCCATGAAGTCATAGCCAGCCCCCATGACTTGTGGAGCGCCGAAATAACCGATGATTCCGATCAGTAATCCTGCGATTGCGGGCTGGAAGTATTGTGTCCAACGGGGCATGGCTTTCAGGCGCGGGCGGAAGAAACCGATGGCGCTGGCAAAGATGACCGCAGCCACCCCGCCCACGATGCCGAGAACCAGATAGGCGATCAACTCGGAAGGACGTCGGAAAGCGGTAACCGGAATGCGGAACAGCGGTTCAGAGCCCAGGAACCAGCGCTCTACGACTACGCTGGCCACCGCTGCCAAAACGACTGAGCCCAGGATTCCGGCGCTCCAACGGCCAATTACCTCCTCGATCACAAACAGCACGGCAGAGATGGGAGCATTGAAGGCGGCAGCCAGTCCGGCGGCAGCGCCGACCGGCGCCATCAGCCGCAATTTGTCACGCGAGAGTCTTACCTGACGTCCCAGCGCCGATGCGAAACTGGCGCCGATTTGCAACGAAGGATCTTCAGGACCGAGAGATTGTCCGGAACCAATAGCGAGCGCCGCGCACAGGAACTTGCCAACCCCTGTGCGAAATGGGATGAAGCCGTTAAAGATATACAGGGCGGCCTTGGTTTGATTGACGCCGCTGCCGCGGATTCCAGGAAAGACGTGAATTACCAGAACGGCAACACCCAGCCCGACCAGGGAAGGAACTGCCAGGACACGCCAGTTGTGGGTCTGCGGCAGCGGACCAAGCAAGGCCAAGTGAGTCCAATCGATAGCGATGCGAAAGCATACGACCGCTAATCCGGAAAAAATTCCGATAAAAACAGAAAGAATCAGAAAGAACAGTTCTTCATCGAACACACCTTCGAAGGCTTCAAAAAGCCGGCGTGGGGCGCGGAAGCGAGGAGCTGCGGTCTCGGGCGTGGGCTCCGCGGAATTCGTCGCTGTCTTCAAATCATTCATTGGTCGGCGTTATCGCGATCGCGTGACAAAAGAAACAGAGCCTGGTCGATACCCTGTGGTTGTCCGCAGAGCTCGGTGGTCTGCTGCTCGATGGTGAAAACGAGATCCATGATGACATCAGGTAAATCTGTTTCTGCGGCGGAGTGCAGTTGCGGCAAGTCTCCCCTGGTAGCGAGCCAGCGCGCTTCAAGAGCGGCCAGCGGCGACGCTGGTGAGGGCGGCGGCGATAATGAAGAGGCCGCAGGTTTGACGGAATCGAGGTTAATTCCCAGTTGCTGCGCGCATGAGTTCAGTCGCTGCCCCGCGCTGGCGAAAGCCGCCAGGATGCGACGATTGCGTTCCGCATCGAAAATGCGCCGCTCGAACGGGTCAATCGAGAGAATCAAGTTGGTGGATGCAAGCAGATCGTGAAGGTTCGTGTCTTCCGGATTAGTGTTGACCGCACTCTGCAGATAGCGCTGGGCTGTCTGGTAGCGTCCCGCGCGGTAGGCGGCCTCGCCGGCACCGGCAAGGGCAGCTGCATTGCCACGCTCCAAATGCAGCACTTTCTCATATTGGGTGAGTGCGTCGGAGTAGTCCTGCGCCTGAACCATCAGCTCAGCCGTGCGAAGCTGAAGCGCGGGATCCGGCGGCAGAGTACTCGCCAGGTCGAGCAGTTCGGATCTCGCCTGCGCGAATGCGCCTTTCTCCAAAAGAAACTCGACCAATTCGAGTTGCGCCTTACGGCGATTCACGTCGGCATCAGAGGACCAAACGCCATACATCGCGTTGTGGTAATAACGAGTGGCGTCGTTGATTGACCCCTGGCGGGCGGCCAATCGAGCCAAGGCCAGATTGATCGTGCCGTCCTCCGGAGATTGTTGCCACAGGGAGTCCAGATAGGTTTGCGCCTCATCGAGACGCCCGGTATCGCGCAGAGCGCGCCCCAGGCTGAGCTGGTATTGCGGATTGTTGCGGTCGCAGATGAGCGCGGCGCGCAGCTCCTCGAGAGCCTTGGTGGGCTTGCCAGAATTGAGATCGGCTAAACCCTGGGCGTAAAGGTGGCGCCCGCGAGCCTGCTGATTCGCGTTGTAACGGGTCACCAGATGACTTACGGCGGCAAAGCCAAGAATCGCTCCCAGGGTCAGCAGAAGGAGCACGACAAGGGCAGATCGCGGAATCAGCTTGGCAAGGAACGATGCCATATGTCGCAAGGCGATATTAAATCATCCGAAGCGGTACAGTCTTGTCATCGGGCTTGGGCTGTTATGTACACGTAGCGCAGATTTTCAGTTCCTGTATTTCTGACATCGTGCTCGGTTTCCGGCGGGCAATAGAGTGCGGAATTCGCCTTGATTGGCATCGTCGATCCATCATGAAAAACCATCTCTCCCTGACCTTCGAGCACAATAAGAATTTCTTCGTGATGTTCGGTGCTATGTCGGCCGACGGAACGCCCAGGTTCGAGGACAACGTATCCGGACTTCATGGTCACGGTTTCGGGCGGACCCGTGAGGATCGGCTGAATTCCGTTGCCTGTTTTCTTGAGAGGAACAACTTTAGCGTGCGGCTTGGGCGTCTGTGCAACCAGAAGTAAGGCGAAAAACACGATCGGGATTGCGGTCATGGTGGATCGGACCGACATAGGCTACTCCGTTCTACAACGTGGATCACGATAACACTTCGAGTCCGTTATGCCTTGTGGCTTTGTATCAGGTAAGATACTCCGGCTGTGAGGGCGCAGCGGTCAGTGTCTGGGCTGGCCTCCGTCTTATCCCGAATGAATCGTGAATATCACAAAGGCTATAGTCAGGAACTGCACCGCGACATGGAAGCGCTGGTTTTCGGTCACGCGGGAATGCCGCTCCTGGTATTGCCTACTTCGATGGGGAAATTTTTCGAATATGAAGACAGAGGAATGATTGGCGTGCTGGCATCGAAGATTGATCACGGCGAACTGCAGGTGTTTTGCCCTGACGCAGTAGATACCGAGAGTTGGTACAACAAATCGGTGCACCCGCGCGTACGGGTGCTGCGGCATCTGCAGTACGAACGCTACCTTTTGCATGAATTTGTACCGTTCGTGCGCTGGAAAAATCCGGCGTGGCAACTGGCGGTAACGGGATGCAGTTTCGGCGGATATCATGCCGTGAATTTTGCGCTGAAGCATCCGGATGTGGTCACGCATTGCGTGAGCATGAGCGGAGCGTTTGATATCCATCAGTTTCTTGACGGCTATTACGATGACGATTGCTATTTCAACAATCCTCCGGATTTTCTTCCGAATTTGAGCGACGACTGGTATCTGAGCCGCTATCGAAAGATGAAAATCGTGCTGGGATCGGCCGATTGGGATATGTGCCTGGATCAGAACGTGAAGCTCTCGGCAATTCTCAACGGAAAAGCGATTCCACACTGGCTGGACGTTTGGAATGATCACTCCCAGCACGACTGGCCGCTGTGGTTGCGAATGGCGGAGAAGTATTTTTGAAAAACAACGATCTCACCACAGAGGCACAGAGGAAGGCTAAGGAGTTCCCGTGTGTCTCAGTGGTTAAAAGGCTTTGGGCTGCGTTAAAGACGGTCCCAGCAGAAATGGAGATTTTGTCTTGAAAAAGGTTGGCATTCTGTTTGGCATGGAAAATACTTTCCCACCGGCAGTGGTCGAGAAGATCAACTCGATGAAAGGCGATGGAGTCGAAGCGGAGTTCGTAAAGATCGGCGGCATCCGCATGGATGAGCCCAGGAAATATGACGTCATCATCGACCGCATTTCGCAGGACATCCAGTTCTACCGCGCGTATCTGAAAAACGCAGCTCTGCACGGTACGATCGTGGTCAATAATCCGTTCTGGTGGACCGCCGATGACAAGTTCTTCAATTATTCCCTGGCGCACAAACTCGGAGTGGCGATTCCGCCGACAGTGATCCTGCCGCACAACCGGCATCCGGAAGGCACAACGGACCAGTCAATGCGAAATCTGATTTTTCCTTTGAACTGGCAGGAGATTTTTGATTACGTCGGCTTTCCTGCGTTCCTCAAGCCTTATTCCGGCGGGGGATGGAAACACGTCTACAAAGTGCATTCGCCGGAGGAGTTTTTTCACCATTACAACCAAACCGGCGACCTGTGCATGACGCTGCAGCGCGGCGTCGAGTTCGAGGAGTATTACCGCTGCTATGTGATCGGGCAAGAGAAAGTGCACATCATGAAATACGACCCCAAAGCGCCGCATCATGAGCGCTATGTAAAGGGCAATCCGCCGCCATCGTCGCCGGCGTTGCGGGAGCGGATCGAAAAAGATGGGCTGACTTTATGCCGCGCGCTGGGCTATGACTTGAACACGGTAGAGTTTGCGGTCGAGAAGGGCGTTCCTTATGCGATCGACTTTCTGAATCCTGCGCCCGACGCGGATGTAAATTCCGTGGGCCAGGAAAATTTCGATTGGATCATAAATGCCGTCGCCGAGATGGCAGTGAAGAAGGCTTTGAGTGGGGAGAATCCGGTGAAAGAGATGCATTGGGCGGGCTGGTTGGCGGGAAACGACGCGAAGCCGAGGAGATCGTCGTCGCGCAAAAAGGTGACAGTCTAGTCTCATGACTGACTTGGTTAGAATACGATTCCTGATTGGAGTCCTACTCTCGTGGATAGCATGGATTCCGATCGCTATCGGTCTCCGTGAAGCGTTCCACGGCATGTCCAATACCAAGGCGATTGGACTTGGCGCGGTAGCTGGCGGCTTGGGGGGAGCGTTCGCGCGGTGGGGTGTCGCCGCGATGGTCGTCGCCCAAGTTGCAGCGATCGTGTGGCTCGGAAAGTCTTTTGCGCCGCAACACTGGCTGCGCAATCTGGTTTCTGTGGTTTCGATCGTGTTGAGCGGGCTGACCCTGGTTTTGGTATGCCTCTTCCTCGCGGCGGTATGGTTCTCGGCTCACCACTGAACCGTAGATTTGCTGACCCGTAGAACGCCGGTTTCCTTTGTGCCCTTTTGATTGATCGAACTTCGAAAACTCGTTTTTCTCGTTGATATAATCATTGCGCCTAGTTTTTCCCTCAACCGGTCTCTCGTTGGGGGCCGATCTTGATTCGACAATTGCGGGCAAGAGTGCCCGCGCCACACATTATGTTGCCGACGTTCACCATCGGAATTGAAGAGGAATATCAGACCATCGATCCAGAGACGCGCGACTTGCGCTCGCACATTCAAGTCGAGCTTCTCGAAAAAGGTAAGGCTCTGCTGCAGGAGCGGGTCAAGGCCGAGATGCATCAATCGGTGGTGGAGGTCGGTACCAGCGTCTGCAAGAATATCAAAGAAGCGAAGACCGAGGTCAAGAAGCTGCGGCGCGAGATCATCCGGCTCGCGGGCGAAAATGGCTTGCGCGTTGCGTCAGTTGCGACCCACCCGTTTTCCGATTGGCGGACTCAGGAAATTCATCCTGACGAGCGTTACAAAAACATTTTGGAAGACATGCAGCTGGTCGCGCGGGCGAACCTGATCTTCGGCCTGCATGTGCATATCGGGATCGAGGACCGCGAAACCGCGATCCACATGATGAATCATGCGCGCTATTTTCTGCCCCACTTGCTCGCGCTCTCGACCAACTCTCCGTTTTGGCTGGGGATGAACACCGGGTTGAAATCGTATCGTTGCAAAGTATTCGACAAATTTCCGCGCACGAACATCCCCGACTATTTCCCTAGCTGGGGTGAATACGAAAATTTCATCAAGCTGCTGATCAAGACCAACTGCATCGATAACGCGAAAAAAATATGGTGGGACATCCGGCCGCATCCGTTCTTCAATACGATCGAGTTTCGAGTGTGCGATATTCCCATGCGCGCGGATGAAACCATCGCCCTGGCCGCGCTGATTCAGGCCACTGTGGCGAAACTGTATAAGCTCTATACTGCGAATCAGGGATTCCGTCTCTATCGTCGCGCGCTGATTATGGAAAACAAGTGGCGCGCGGCGCGTTATGGGCTCGAGGGCAAGCTGATTGATTTTGGCAAGCAGAAGGAAGTCCCGGCACGTGATCTGGTTCGTGAATATCTCGAATTCGTCGACGATGTCGTAGATGAGTTGGATTCGCGGGATGAGCTGAATTACATTCGCACGATTCTCGAGACCGGCACTGGCGCTGACCGGCAGCTGCGCGTGTTTCAGGAAACTGGACATCTGACGAAAGTCGTTGATTACATCATGGAGGAGACCGAAGCGGGGCTGGCCGAGAAGGAAGAGTTAGTCGCCGCGAAGTAATTCAGGATGACGATTCCTGTCGAGAAATCCAAACTTCCCACTTCTGACAAAAACGGCCAGAAGTGGGGCACCCAAGAACCATCTCATTTGGACCTCAACCAGCTGGCTTTCGATCCCGAGTACGCTCCTGGCTGCTACAACGCTGTGAATGTTTGCTTGCGCATAAGAGCGAACGAGCGGGTTTGCGTAATTACGGATCGCGGTACCGCTGACATCGCGGCCGGGATCGTGCACGAACTGGAAAAACTCGGCTCGCCCTATCACGCATGGATTCTCGAAGATCTCGCCCCGCGCCCGTTAAAGGATCTACCCCGCGAAATTCTCGAGGACCTCGAACACTGCCAGGTTTCGATTTTCGCCGTGCAGGTGCAGACGAACGAACTGCGCTCGCGCATTCAGATGACAGACGTGGTGAATCGGCGGAAGATTCGCCACGCGCACATGGTGAATATTAATCGGCAGATCATGCTGGAAGGCATGCGGGCCGACTTCCAACGCGTGGACCGGCTCAGCCAGAAAGTGGTCGAGATGGTGCGCAAAGCATCAAAGATCCGGGCCAAGACGGCGGCCGGAACCGATTTGACCGCGGATCTGAATCCGAATTACAAGTGGCTCAAAACGAGTGGAATTATTTCTTCGGAAAAATGGGGCAATTTGCCGGGCGGCGAGATTTTTACGACTCCCGGCGAAGTGAATGGAGCGTTCGTGATCGATGGCGTCGTCGGCGATTATCTATGCGCGAAGTTTGGCAGCCTCGAAGAGACTCCGCTCACGATTCGCATGAAGGGCAACCGGCTGACCGAGGCGCACTCAGAAAATCGCGAATTGGAAAATGACTTCTGGCGCTATACCCACACCGACGAAAACAGCGACCGCGTCGGCGAATTCGCCATCGGCACGAACATCGATCTGAAGCATGTCATTGGGCAGATCCTGCAGGATGAGAAGTATCCTGGAGTGCACATTGCCTTCGGCAATCCTTATGGCTCCCACACCGGCGCCGACTGGGATTCAACCACTCACATCGACGTTGTGGGACGTAACTTCAACATTTGGGTTGACGATGAGCAG
>JASHPL010000176.1 GCA_030038125.1 Candidatus Sulfotelmatobacter sp. | reverse complement strand
GCAGTACCGCCGCTCCGCTGCGGCGCTTTTGGCAATCATCACCACCACAACCCTGATCGCCTGCACTTCGAAGGTGGGCGGAGATGTCATGGCCACGGTTGATGGACGGAAAATCTTCCGATCTGACGTGGATAAGTACTACGACAATCAGGTCGCGTCGGCCCAGCAAGCGCCGACCGGCGAACAAGCCACGGCGCTACGGCTCAATATTCTCCATCAGATGATCGACGACGAGATTCTCATGCGCCGTGCGGAGAAACTTGGGCTGCTGGCAACCGACGAGGAAGTTGATCGCAAATTCAACGAAATCAAGTCTCCCTTCACACAAGAGGAGTTCGATCAACGACTCAAAGACCGAAAAATCACCCTGGCCGATTTCAAGCGCGACATTCGGCGCTCGATTACCGTCGACAAGGTCATGAACAAGGAAGTTTCGTCGAAGATCAATGTCAGTGACCAGGACATCACAAGCTACTACAATGCGCACAAGGCCGAGTTCAATCTGATCGAGCCGCAGTATCACCTCGCGCAGATCATGGTGACACCAACGCCCAACCCCCAGGCGCAAAATCAGAACGATAAGGCGCAGAACGAAGTCGATGCCCGCAAAAAGATTCAAATGATTGCCAACCGCCTCGACAGCGGCGACGACTTTGCTACTCTGGCGATGAGATATTCCGAGGACCCGGAAACATCGGGTAACGGCGGCGATCTCGGTACCATCCCCGAATCATCTCTTCGCAGTACCGATCCCCTGACGCGCGATGCGGTCATGAAATTGAGGCCCGGCCAATACAGTCCCATCGTCACCGTAATCAACCCCGGAACCAAACAGGCAGTGGGATTTCGCATTGTGAAGCTGGTTTCGAAAGAACCAGCCGGACAGCGGGAATTGAACGATCCTCGCGTGCAGCAAGCGATCCGCACGCAACTGCACGATCGCCGGGAGCAGTTACTCAAGGCCGCCTATTACGAGGTTCTGCGGGATTCGGCGAAGGTAGAGAATTATTACGCGAAGGCGATTCTCGACAGCAATGGATTGCTAGATTAGGCAGGGTCACGGGCGACTCAGTTTACTCGACAATCGCCAGCACGTCGCCGGCATTCACCGCCGCTCCCGGGCTAACCAGAATCTTCTGCAATATTCCTTTTTTCGGGGACTTTACTTCATTCTGCATCTTCATCGCTTCCACGACTAAAACGCCGGCGCCAGCTTCAACTTCCGCGCCTTGACTCGCCAACACACGAACAACTTTGCCTGGCATAGGAGCAGTGAGCTTCCTCGGACCTTGGTCGTCAGCAGCGCGGACACGGCCGCGCAGCGATCGCGGATCGCGTACTTCCACAGCGAAACGCTGACTCCCCACCCAAAGATGCGTCTCGCCACTGACACGTTCACATTTCACCTCGAAGGCGAGATCGCCGATGCGAAGCGACAGCACGTCCGGCCGCGCTAGAACCGCGTCGACAGGAATATCGCCGCCGTCAAGCCGGCACGACCATCCCCTGGAGGCACGATTGAGTTCGAGCCGATGGCTCTTTCCGTCAACGGTGACGTCGTAGATCATAGGCAGAACGAAGCGGTTCCCCCTTTATTGCAGAGCCTCACGGTGAGCCACGATCTTCCAATTGGAACCTGCTTTCGAGTTGGCTGGGGAACCATTTTCGAAAACTCGCTCTCCAAGACCGGCGGCGCTCGCACCGAGAGCGGCGAACATACCGGCGGCTATCACGGCAACTTCTTCAGTTTTTGGGTTGTGCCGGGGGTCAGGCTGGCCATCATGCTTTTGCTGCAGCATGCGATCCAGAAATCCGGTATCAATTTTGGCGGCGCGAAAATCAGGATGCCGTAAGATGCGCCGGAATAGGGAGATATTGGTCTTGATCCCGCCAACGAAGTACTCGTTCAGAGCGCGCGTCAGCCGTCCAATGGCTTGATCGCGATCTGTGCCATAGCCAATCAATTTCGCCAGCAGCGGATCGTAATCCATGGGCACGGTCCAGCCTTCATACATGCCGCTGTCGCGGCGGATTCCCGGTCCCGATGGCGCCAGAAGTAACGTGATTTTGCCCGGGCTGGGGAAATAATTGTTGTCGGGATCCTCGGCGTAGATGCGGCACTCGATGGCGTGGCCGCGAATCGACAAATCATCTTGTGTAAAGGGAAGTGGCTCGCCCGCTGCGATACGAATCTGCAAATGAACAAGATCCAGTCCCGTGACCACTTCGGTCACTGGATGTTCCACCTGCAGCCGGGTATTCATTTCGAGAAAATAGAAATTCCTGTCTTGGTCGACGAGAAACTCGACGGTACCGGCGTTCGTGTATGCGGCAGACTGGGCCACGCGAAGCGCGGTTTCGCCCATCCGTCGCCGCATCTCAGCATCGACAATCGGCGACGGTGCCTCTTCGACCACTTTCTGATGCCGCCGCTGCAATGAACACTCGCGCTCCCCGAGATAGACAATGTGGCCATGCTCATCCCCGAGGACTTGCATTTCAATGTGCCGCGGATTGACGATCGCCTTCTCGATATAAATCTCGCCGTCTCCGAATGCGCGTTCTGCCTCGCTGCGTGCGCTTTCCAGTGCAGACTTCAGTTCTTCCGCGGAGTGCACGAGACGCATGCCCTTCCCGCCGCCGCCAGCCGCAGCTTTCAGCATGATCGGATATCCAATGCGGGCGGCAATTTGTTCGGCTTGCTCGAGCGACTCCAGGCCGCGGGAAGTACCCGGCACAAAAGGAACGCCCACGCGTTCCATGGAATGGCGAGCACGGGTTTTCGAACCCATCGCATCCATCGCCGCGGCGGTCGGCCCGATGAACTTGACTCCGGCATCGGAGCAGGCACGCGCGAACTTTGGATTCTCCGATAGAAAACCGTATCCGGGATGGATCGCATCCGCCCCCGAGCGCTCGGCGACGTCGAGAATCTTCTGCATGTTGAGGTAGGATTCCAACGCTGCCGCCGCGCCGATCGGATATGCCTCATCCGCCTTGCGCACATGCAGCGATGCGCGATCCACGTCGGAATACACCGCGACCGCGGCGATTCCCATCTCATGACAGGCGCGAATCACGCGTACGGCAATCTCACCTCGATTTGCAATGAGGATTTTCTTGAACATTGGTGAAACGGCCGGAATCCCAACCCAAGCTGCACTACACCGACGGCAGGCGGGTGAAATTCACTTCAAAAGGAGCCTGCGGCTTCTCCGCCTTCGGACGCACCCAGCGTCCGCGGGAGACAAAGCGATACCGGATTAGCGTCCAGATTGCCAGCCACCCATCCGAGTGCCGAATCTTTTTCCCTTCGACTGCCGACCGCGGGTGGTACGAGACAGGAACTTCTTCAATCTTCTGGCCCATTCGGCATAGCTTCGCGGTCACTTCCGGACAGAACTCAAAACGATGACACTCCAGCCGAATCTCCGACAGTACTGAGTGGCGGAAAACTTTGTAGCACGTTGCCTCATCGTGAATGCCCGCGCCGTAAAGCAGGTTCGTGAGATGCGTCAGCAACTTCGCACCAAGAAAAAAGCGCAGGCCCCGCTCCGGACGATCCGGACGCCGGCCATAGACCACGTTGGCCCGGCCTTCCTGCAAGGGGCGCAGAAGCGCCGCATAATCCTGCGGGTCATATTCCAAATCCGAGTCTTGAATCAGCACGTACTCGCCGCGCGTGTAAGCCAGGGCCGTGCGGATCGCGGCTCCCTTGCCGCAATTCCTTTCATGGAAAACGAGGGTAAGATCGTCCAGGAGCGGCAAGGCTCGCAGTTTTTCGCGAGTGCCATCGCTCGAGCCGTCGTCGACGATGATGATCTCCTTCTTCACTGGCGAAGCCTGCACCGCCTGCAAGATCTCGTGAATGTGCGCGGCCTCGTTGAAAACCGGCACAATCACCGACACGCACCCCTGCCAGCGATCGCTCGCCGAGACGCGCTCTTCCTGCCGGACGGCTGCCAGGGACCTCAATGGGCCCCAGTCAAAAATACGCGAAAATAAGCCATTTCTCTTAGCATAGTATCATCTGGAAACGAGACAAGCCGCGATATTCCAGCATGCCCCTACCTGAAGTCCGCGTGGAGCAAAACGCGAATCCAGCACATCCCCAGCCCATGTCGGCCCGCTGGATCTCCTGCTTGATACTTGGCCTACTCGTCGGCGCGGGCGCGGTTCTCCGCTTCGCATACCTCACCTCCAAGCCCTTCTGGTTCGACGAATGCTTCAGCGTGGAACTCGCTCGACTGAACTGGACCGACTTCCTGCACGTCATCTGGTGGCGCGAAGCCAATATGATCCTGTACTACATTCTGCTGCGCGGTTGGCTGCATTTTGGGCAAAGCGAATTTTTGATTCGGACCCTATCTGCGGTTTTCGCGGTTGCAACCATTCCGGCAATGTATTGGCTTACCAGACAGTTCTTTGACCGTGGGGTAGCCTTCGTTGCCGCCGCGCTCTTCACCTTCAATGCGTATAACGTCTGCTACGCGCAGGAAGCACGCAGCTACGCTCTGTTTGTCTTACTCGTGGTGCTTTCTTCTGGATTTCTGCTTGCTTGGGTGCGCGAACCGATACGCCGCAATCGTCTCGCATTCATGGCCACGAGCATCCTCGCTATGTATGCGCATCTTTACGCGCTGCTTCTGCTCGCAGCGCAGTGGCTGGCCTTGTGTTGCTTCGGAAGGCCTGATTCGACGAACCAAGCATCTGGAGAATCGGATGAACGATTGCGGCAAGCGTGGAAAGTGATAGCGGTCGGTGCGCTGCCATTACTGATATTCGTCGCCAAGACCGGAGCCGGTCCTATTCGCTGGGTTCATCGGCCTGGAATTCACGACTTACTGAACTTCTGGAAACAAATCTCGGGCGGCAGCAGTTGGCCTCTTCCGCTGATCTATTTCTTGCTATGCCTGGCTGCTTTGGCGCCCCTCGGGAAGCGCCTGCTAAGACCCGATCAGAGCCGGGAGGTTTGGGCTTACCATTTTCTTCTCGTGTGGCTCCTGTTTCCAGTGTTGCTCACGTTTTTCCTTTCATTCCTTCGGCCGGTTTTTTTGGCGCGCTTTCTCATGTTTTGTCAGCCGGCGTTGATCATGCTTACGGCCGTCGGAATCGCTCGGCTGCGAAAAGCTTGGCTGCTAATGCCCGCTCTCGCAGCAGTTCTTCTGCTTGCCTTGCACGGCGTTTTCTTCGTCTACGGTCATGGTTACGAAAACCAGCCCGATGGCTCGGGCGCTGCGACGGAGTTCATTCTCGACCACACTCAACCTGGAGACGGAATCATCTTCCACATCGCCGAGGCGCGTGTGCCTTACGAGTTCTTTCGGTCGCTACGTGCTGGCACAAACACGGCCAGCCCGAGTTTCCATCGAGAGATTGGGCCCGAAATCCTGTTTCCCGATGATCGCCCCGGCTTGGACTTCAATGACTTCAAGGCTGCGCTTAGTTCGGATTTTCTTCGTGAGATTGTTCCAACTCATTCGCGCGTCTGGGTGATGTACATGTACAACGACGGACCCGGTCCCATGCACACGAATGAACTCTTGGTAAAAATGCTTCCGGAATGGTTCCCAGCCAGGCAGTGCTGGCAGTTCCCTAAGGTCGAGATTTGCCTCTATCACAGAAATTAAGGCAAGGGTTCGATATCGAACTACAAGAATGAAGGTTAATGCCCGGGAGAAAATGAAAAGCCTCCGTCGCATCGGCCGATGGAGGCTCAGCTAGAAAATATTGAATTGCCCGCGGTTTACTTGCCCTGATCCATAGTGATTCCGCCGGCCTGGCTCTGTGCTGCTTTCTCGGCTTTCGCTTTCTTCACGCGCAGAGTCTCGTCGACCCAGTGATCGGCGGTCTTCAGGTCCTCTTCCCGCGTTGCGAGATCGTCGCATTCCACGTCAGCTTTTTCACGATACATCAGGTTCAGATAAGCCATCGCGTCATCGTAGTCCGGACGAAGCTGGATTGCCTTATTCAGGCTATCGATGCCCTCAGAAATGGCGGGCGAGTTCTTATCCTTCAGTTCGTCACACACTTTTTTCTGATCTTTGTTCTTCGCATTCAGATGCTCGTCCGGCTTCATTCCCAACTTGGCGCGCTCTTCCATGCGCGGCTGATAGCAAGCCGTCCAGTCAATCACGCCGATCGAATAATAGGGTTCCGGATCGTTGGGATCGAGTTCGGAAGCCATCCGGTAATATTTCTTGGCGTCGTCCCACTTCTTCTCGTTCAAATACAAGTATGCGATGCCCTTGGCGGCGTTCACTTTCTGATCGCGCGAGGGATTCGCATCAATCACCTTCAGGTATTCGTCGATAGCCTGCTGTGCCGTACGGAGGTTATCCGGTGAATCAACCCCGGGAATATATTGCGATACGAATGCGGTTGCCAGATACATCCGGGCGTTGACAAGACTGGGATCGAGTTGCACAGCTTCCTGAAAATGATCGATAGCTTGTTCGTAATGAGAGTTTTTGTATGCTTCGACGCCTTTGTTGAGTTGATCGCGGGCTCTCAGCTTGTCGCAACCCACGGCGGAGATGAGTACCAGCGCCGTCAGCGCCAGCGTTAGGATTTTTACGTTCTTATTCATTGCGGTATGAGTCTCCCTCGCCACAGAATCCTAGGCCCAGGGACGTGATTTGACAAGAGCCGCTATCCGGCGGGATAGAACGGAGCGCCCCATGTTCAGCCCGGACACACTCCTCAACTGCTGTTGGTCGTTCGCCATTGGCCGTTAGTTATGCAATCATCGCCGCATTGCTCAACCAGCGACGATCGACAAACGACCAACGACGGAACTCTTAACCGCCGGCTTCAATCTTGGCGGTAATCAAGCCGACCTTGTCGACGCCAGCAGCGTGTGCAATATCAATTACATTGGCCACGTTTGCAAAGGGAATCGCATCGTCTCCCTTCACAAACATCACTTTCTCGGCGCGCTGCTTGTAAATATCTTCCAGCCTTCCCTGCAGATTATCCCAGGTCGCGTCTTCATTGTTGATCTTCAACCCGGGATCCTGGCCGGCGCCGCGATCAATCAACTGCACAACGATGGTGCGGTCGGGCGTGTTGTTCTTCGGAGCATTCGGTGGGGGCGGCTGCGGAACCAGTGCATCCAGTCCCTTGGGCGTGACTGGCGAGATCACCATGAAGATGATCAGAAGCACCAGCAGGACGTCAATGAGCGGCGTGACATTAATATTCGCGTTCTGGCCTCCGCTCGGGCCAACTGCCATTCCCATGAGAGTTCTCCTCTACTGCCCAGCCGTAGGTGGAGGCGGCGGGGGCGTGTTTGTCTTTCTCTGATCGGTAAGCAAACCGAGATCGTCGACCCCGGCGGCACGCACGGCATCGACAACCTGCACCACTCCGCCGAAGCGGGCGCGCATATCAGCCTTCACGTAGACCCGCTTGTCCGCCTTATTCGCCAGGCGATCCTTCACCTTGGTTGTAAGCGAGTCGATAGTGATCTGATCGCTGCCGAAATACACTTGTCCGTCGCGTGTGATCGAGACCAGTAGCGCGTCCTCTTTATCTGCATCAGGCATCTGTTCCGGATTGTTTACCTTGGCCATGTCCACGCTGACGCCTTTCTGCAACATGGGCGTGACCACCATGAAAATAATGAGCAACACCAGCATCACGTCCACCATCGGTGTGACGTTGATGTCGGAGTTAACTTTCTTGCCTTCGTCTCTTTTCGCTAATGCCATAAGTCCGAATCTCCTATGCCTCAACAACTACCCGGAGAATCTCAACTCTGCTTTGAGTAAGGGAGTCGAGCGCCGCATTGTGTTCGGCGCTCGATCAGCAACTCATGCAGAAGCGGCGACAGTTCGTGACTGGCTTCGAGCCAGACACCGAATCCTGAACCGGCAATCTCATATCGGTCCCCATTCTTTCGCCTTCTTGGCGAAATCGTGGAAACTTCTTTACCGCCGGTCGCCGCGCTTCTTCAGGAAGTAATCGATCAATTCGCTCGACGAGTTATCCATTTCCACGTCGAATGCTTCCACGCGGCCTGTCAAGTAATTGAACATCATCACGGCCGGAATCGCGACCAGCAGTCCGATAGCAGTCGTCACCAGCGCTTCCGCGATACCGCCAGCCACCGCTGCCAGACCGGTAGCCTTGGTGTTGGCGATGCCGGTAAACGCGTTCAGAATGCCCATCACCGTTCCGAACAGTCCGACGAACGGTGCGGTCGAGCCGATGGTGGCCAGACCGCCGAGTCCGCGCTTCAGTTCTGCGTGGACTATAGCTTCGGTCCGCTCCAAGGCGCGCTTGGAAGCCTCAATCGTTTCCCCAGGAATGGCGCCCGGACTATCCTGGTGAGCCTTGAACTCCATCAGGCCGGCGGTAACAACCTTAGCCAAGTGGCTCTTCTTGTTGCGCTCGGCTACCTTGATGGCTTCATCGATGCGCCCATCGCGTAGAGCTCCGGCAACCGCGGGCGCGAAGGCGCGCGATTGCTTGCGGGCTGCACTATAGGCCATCCAGCGGTCAATCATGACCCCAATCGACCAACCGGACATGATGAAAAGAATTACGACTACCGTCCGTGCGACCCAGCCCATCTGCCTCCATAGGCCCAGCGGATCGGTAGGCATGCCGCCGCCTTCCTGCATAATCCAGGTGGCTGCGGCCGGAATGTGGTGAATGAATAAACCTGCGACGTGTGCGACCATGAGTTGCTTTTTCCTCCTCGGAACTCTTTACTTACGACAGACAATCAGATGCGCTTTCCCGGGCCAAACCGCTGGCTAAGAACGAAAAACTCTAGATACCACCCGGCATTCGCCGCAGCGCCCGGCCTTAGCCGCGCGGGCTCAACCTGGTAGATTGAGACACGCTAGCCGAGCCCGGGCCTCTGGGAAAGCTCCCTCCCCTCCACTCAACAGGTGGGGAAGGGAGGGCCGAAATTCACACTTTCGTCTTCGAGCGTCGTACTCGCGCCAAATGCCGGTTTTAGCCGCCAGATAGCGTGAAATTCACCTGAATCTGCGTCTCGACTTCGACCGGTTCGCCGTTGAGCAGGTATGGCTTATATTTCCACTGCTTTACGGCTTCGATCGCCGCCGGAGCCAGCATGGGATGACCGCTGATCAGCTGAAGATTTTGAATGGTGCCTTCCTTGCTGATTTCAGCTTGCAGAATCACCGTTCCCTGAATGCGCGCCTGACGCGCCAGTGGCGGATATACCGGATTGACGCGGCGGACGATCAGGCCCTGCACCACGCCGGAAGAAACGCGCACCCGCTGCGGCGTTGCAATTTTGGGGGCAACGGTTGGGGTGGAACTCAGGACGCTGCCAATCACACCACCCATTGAGCCTCCCGGCACTCCACCGGGAACCCCGCCTACCACGCCTGTCGAAGCCATCGGCGGAGGCGCCTCTTCCTCTTTGATCATTTCCACCTTCTTGGGAATCTTCGTGGGTGTGCGCAATTCCCCGTTCACGATATCGGTCTGAATCTGCCTTACCACGTGCACTGGCTGGGCCGCTGGCGGCGGTGGTGGTGGCGGTGGTGGCGGAGGCGCCACCAGGAATGTCATAAGTTGCGTGCGAGGCAGGGCCTCAGTGAAAATCAACGGGATCAGGATCATCACGACGATGATTCCGATCTGCAGCAAGAAGGCGAGTGCCGACATCCGCCCGCGCTTTGTCTTCAGCTTGCCCCCAGACTCGATCAGGCTGTCTTCAAACATAGGTTTCTCCCCGGCATTTAACCCCTACGGAAGTTTAGACACCGGATGTTTTCTTTTTGCTCCCGGCGCACCATCGCCTTCCGCGACAAAGGCTAAGCCCACTTCCAAGACTCCCTTCTACTGTCTTTAACGTAAGAAGGCATCACCGCAAACAGCCCAGTACGAGAAGGACCAGGTATCTCATTTAGCCTTGGCAGGCATGGCCACCGGGCGCTTTCCCTTGCTGATACGCCAATCTTGGTACGCCACCAGAATGGGCGCCGCAATCGCAATCGAGGAATACGTTCCGATCAAAATCCCGATGACCAGCGCGAGGCTAAACCCATGGAGCACCTCGCCGCCGAATAAATAGAGTGCCAGTACGGTAAGGAAGGTTAAGCCCGCTGTCAAGATGGTTCTGCTGAGGGTCTGATTAATGGCACGATTGACAATGACCGACAGCTTCTCGCGCCGCATTAGTTTAATGTTTTCCCGGATCCTGTCAAATACGACGATCGTGTCGTTATTAGAGTAGCCGATCAGGGTCAGGATCGCCGCGATCACGGTCAGGCTGATCGGCGTATTGGTCAAGGAAAACGCGCCCACCGTGATCAAGGTGTCGTGAAATACCGTAATCACCGCCGCTACACCGTAAATCCATTCGAAACGAAAGCCCAGATAAACCAGCATTCCAGCCAGCGAATAGATTGTCGCCAAAGCCGCCTGCCGCTGCAGCTGCGCGCCCACTTCCGGCCCGACAATCTCCACATTCCGTACCCCAAAGTCCGACAAAAAGAATCCATCATTCAACGAAGCCACCGCGTCCGGACTGACCACACTTTTCAATTGATCCATCGAACTAAGTACGCCGCCTTCGGTTTTATCGCGATAGTCGACGATCTGCTGCGCAACCGTGCCATACTTCTGATCGGCATCGGTGCCGGTCCGCAACGGATCTTTATCGATCAGATAGTTCTTGATGGTTAAAGAGCTGGCGTTGTTGAGATCCACTTTGCCGGCAGGGGTATCCCTCTCCAGCGCATTGATAATCCGGGTTTTGCCCTGATCGAGCGCAGCCTGGCTGGTTTCGCGGACATCGAGATCAACCAGAACTTCGTTGTTTGAAATCGCACCGAAACGCTGAATCTTAGCGTCCTTCAGGCCGGCATGATCCATCGCCGAGCGCACGGCGTTGTCGTTGGGCGTGTGCGAGAACTTCACATAAACCAGGGTTCCACCGCGGAAATCGATCCCCCACGGGATGTGGTGCCAGAACAACATCGAGCATACGCCCGCAGTGCTGAAGATCAACGAAAAGGCGAGAAAATACCACTTCTTGCTAAGAAAATCTATGTTGACGTCGTGAAAGAACTCCAAGTCGAACTCCAGGTTCTAAAGTTTGCCGAGTTTTAAGGTTTCACGTTTCAAAGTTTCCGAGATCCTAAGCCCGGATTCAACTCCTGACGCAACGAAGTTTTGAAACCTCGAAACTATTTTCTAAATACTTAACGCTTCGCCGCGCTGTTTATGGCTCAACACCCAATC
>JASHPL010000175.1 GCA_030038125.1 Candidatus Sulfotelmatobacter sp. | reverse complement strand
GCTTTCACCAGCGGGGCGAGGAATCCTGCGCGGGCGCTGCCGATGCATTTGTTTGCTAGTACAGATCATTCACTATGCCGCTCTAACCTCCTGCCCTAATGCCCGGTGTGATAGGGATGTCCCTTCAGAATCGTGAAGGCTCGATAAATCTGCTCGAGCAACACGATTCGCGCCAGTTCATGAGCCATCGTGATTTTCCCCATGGAAATCACGTGCTGGGCTGCGGCTTTGGCCCGCTCGCTGAAGCCATCGGCCCCGCCAATCGCGAACACCATTGGCAACGGATTGCGATCCTGATAATCCCCTATAAATTTGGCGAATTGTTCGGATGAGAGTTCCTTGCCGCGCGAGTCCATCAGCACCAACGTGAAATTTGTTCCGCTCCGGGGTCGTGAACTCCGCCCGCACATTTCCAGCAGTGATGCTTCGTCGCGCAACCCCGTCCCTTCTGCGGGCGCGTAACGCGAGATTCGCGCGAGGTACTCGTCAGTTAGCGCCTGAATGGCGGGATCTTTCGTCTTGCCGATCCAGACAATCTTGATTTTCACGTGCTGGAGATGTTTCGGTCTATGCCGATCTCTTGGCGCGCCTCTTGGCGGCCGGCGCACCGACTTCCGTCTTGCGTTTCCGGGCAGCCGCTTTCAGTTCCGACGGTTGCAGCCGACGTGCCGACTTCCACAATCGCTCGAGATCGTAGAACTTTCGCGCTTTCTCGGAAAAAATGTGCACCACGAAATCGACGTAGTCGATCAGCACCCAATCCGCCTGGTTGTAGCCCTCAACGTGCGTCGGCCGTAATCCGGTTGCTTTCAGGCGCATCTCCACCTCGTCGGCGATCGCCTGAATCTGTCGCGGATTCGTCCCACTGCACAGCACGAAATAGTCGGTGAACGCTCCCGACCCTTTTTCCATCTCCAGGATGCTGAGCTCTTCGGCCTTTTTATCGAGACAGGCTTGGATAGCGGCAGAGACTTGTTTCTTCAGTTCGCTCTTCTTCATTCCGTAATCGCTGATGTTGGTCGCCAGCGCCGATCCCATTCTAATAGAGCTTTTCTTCACGTCCATTTGCGCTCGCTAGCTGGATTTCTTCGCCTGCGCAGCCGCGAGTTGCCGTAATTTCGCCATGGTCTGGGACGATGGATCTTTACGCTTGCCGCTCTTACTCCGCCGTTTAGGCTTCGTCGAGTAATGATTTTGAGCCATGCTTTCGTCTCCTCTTGTGGGAACCCAAGTAGTTCACCCGCTTCCCATCATAACTGCGTTGCAGATTTTTGGCCCGCGGATAGCTATTTATACAGTCCCATCTTACGGATGTACTCCGCAACCGGCGCATCCACAAAGCGCCCCAGCGGCTTGCCTTTTGCCGCGGCCTCGCGAATTGCGGTCGCCGAGGCTGGCTGCTTCAAATCTCCCAATAAATGGATCGTCACTCCCGGCAACACAAGATCTCCCTTGGCCGGTTGTTTCACAAACGGCTTGGTTACCTCCGCCCGCGGACGCAGCTTCTCTGGCAGGGCGTTCGCCACGTCCGCCAATGAATATCCCGGACGCCCCGCCACGACGAATTCGCACTCTCGAAATAACGCTTCGGGCTCATGCCATTTCGCGATATCGTCGAATGCGTCAATTCCAATCAGCAGGAAAAGCCGGTCGCTGGGCCGCAGTGATTCCCTTAAGCGCCTGACGGTATCGATCGTGTAGTTGGGCTTGCGCGGAACGCCCTTGCGCGCTGCGCCGTCTTCGAGTTCTGCCTCCAGCAACGAGGGAATAAAGGACTTCTCCTCGGCAATGGCCAGAACCAACATAGTAAACCGATGAATAAAAGGCGAAAGTGGCTGGCCAAGTTTGTGCGGTGGTACGTTCGCCGGCACGAAGTAAATCTTATGCAGACCACACTGCTCCCTTGCCGCCTGCGCCAGCGCAATGTGCCCGCGATGAATCGGATCGAATGTGCCGCCAAATAGCCCGATGTTCATGGAAATCAGTCCCGGCTAGTTTCCAAATTCCGAGCCGGCAATGCAATTGCATTTTGTCTTCCGGCTCGCCCCGAACTGGAGTCGCCCCATCGTCCTTCCGGCCATTGTCCGGGAGGCCACCTGAACCATTTCAAGCAACATGTTATATGCGGTTGCACGATCAGATGAACTCCTGTAACTAGGAGTTTATAAACTTTCGAACTAGCATGGCCTACATGCGGGTAACCCTCCCCTTACTTCGCATACCACCCGCCCGTGCGCCCATTCTGCGCTATGGCGTCGCTGTGCTCAGCACGGCGCTGGCGCTGATTCCCGCCATCCTGCTCGCCGATGTCTCCGAAAGCCGTCTTGCCCTGTTTGGCGTCGCCGTGATGGTAAGCGCCTGGTACGGCGGCTGGAAGCCCGGCCTGGTGGCCACCTCGTTCGCCCTGACCGTCATCGCCTACTTTTCGCTCGCCGGCGAGCACAGTCCGGGCGAGATGCGCACCGCCATTATCCGTCTTTCTCTGTTCTTTTTCGTGGCCATGCTGATTTGCTGGCTGAACGCGGCTTTGCGTTCGGTCCAGGAAAGTCTTCGCCAATCGGAATCGAATTTCCGCTCGCTGGTCACGAATGCACCTTATGGCATCTGCCGCTGCGATTCCACCGGTAAGCTTCTTGACGTCAATCCTGCGTTCCTCGAACTGTTAGGTTACTCGTCCGCTGAGGAACTGATTGGCCAGTACGTGCACTCGCTTTACTCCGATACCGATCAGTGGTTCGAACTCGCCGACCATTTACGGTCTTCGACTCCTTTCAAAGGAGTGATGGCGGAGTGGAACCGCAAGGACGGCAGCACTACGGGAGTCCGCGTTTCCGGCCGCTCCGTCAACAACGGACGCAAACAGGACGTTGTCTTTGAGTTATTTGCCGAAGACGTCACCGAACGTCGAGCTCTCGAACAGCAGCTTCGTCAATCGCAGAAGATGGAAGCGGTGGGGCGACTCGCCGGCGGCATTGCACATGATTTCAACAACCTGCTGATGGTGATCTCCGGATACTCGGAGTTCCTGCTGGAACGGCTCGGGAGTCAACCGGAGCTGCGCGCGCCTGCGCAGGAAATCGCCAGCGCTTCAGAACGGGCTTCGTCGCTTACGCGCCAGTTGCTCGCTTTCAGTCGCAAGCAGATGCTCGCACCCAAGATCGTCAACTTGAATGCCGTCGTGACCGAAAACCTGAAAATGCTCACTCGCATGATTGGCGAAGATATCGACCTGATCATGAATCCAGCGGCCAATTTGTGGCCGGTGCGAGCCGACGCCGGGCAGATCGAGCAGGTCATCATGAACCTCGCGGTCAATGCCCGGGACGCCATGCCCTCCGGCGGCCGGCTGACCATCGAAACCTCCAACGTCACGCTCGATGAGGAATACGCCCGCTTCCGCGCTCCTCTGCGCCCCGGAGACTACATCATGCTAACCCTGAGCGATACCGGCGGCGGCATGGACGCCGAAACTCAATCCCACATCTTCGAACCCTTCTTCACCACCAAAGGACCGAAGGGCACGGGATTGGGGCTCTCCACGGTTTACGGCATCATCAAGCAAAGCGGGGGCTACATCTGGGTTCAGAGCGAACTGGGCAAGGGAACCACGTTCCAGATCTACCTCCCGCGTGTGGCCGCACTTGGCGAACCGGCCATGGCGCAGATTCCGGTGGCGGAGGAAAGCCGCACTGTCGAACCCGGCACGGAAACGATTCTCGTCGTCGAAGATGAAGCCAACTTGCGCTACCTAGCCCGGCAGTTTCTGGAAAAGCAGGGCTACAAGGTCATCGAAGCCGCTGACGGCGCCGTGGCCATGCAGATTGCCGTGGCCCACGAGGGCACGATTCACCTTCTGCTCACCGACGTGATCATGCCCGGCATGAATGGGCGCGAGTTGGCGCAGCGCATCTCCGAGATTCGCCCCAACATCAAGGTTCTCTACATGTCGGGCTACACCGAAAACGTCGTCGGTCACAACGGCACGCTGGACGCGGGCGTGCAATTGCTTCAAAAACCATTCAACCTTCGCGATCTGAAAACCAAAGTGCGCGAAGTTCTCGATGCCAAGCCAATTTCCTCGGAGGCTACCATGGAATCTGCCACCCGCCGGCCGCCTACGCCCACACGCGACCTCGGACCTAGCCGCGCGCAACGCTTCCAGCTCCATTTGCCGCTGCGCTATCGGCGGCTGGGCGAGAATGCGTGGCACCGCGGCACCACCGAAAATATCAGCCGCTCGGGAATGCTCTTTACCGCCGACGAAATCCTGCAACCGAGCGCGCAACTGGAAATCAACCTGGTTCTGCCCGCCGAACTCGCGGGACTCTCCGCCACCGAAGTGGTGTGCCGCGGCGAAGTCGTGCGCACCATCGCGCCCGAAGGAGAAACCATGAGCCCAGCGCTGGCGGCGCGCATCCTGCAATACCATTTCCAGCACGGCCCGTTGCCGGCCGCCTAAGAACTCGAAAATGCCGCATGCGGCCGCGGACCATCATTTCGCAGGGTTCGACCACGGCGGCACAATGCCGTTCATGCGAGCGTAGGCCACGAGTTGTCCCATGTGCTCGTTGTCGTGGATGAGGATTCGCAGATACACGCCGTCCACCGTTGCCGGGCGATTCTCGACGGTAACTTTCCTCTCGAGATCGGCCGGCGTCTCCGACGCATGCGCTTGGCGGACGGTTTCGAGCGAACGCTTCAGCCAGTCGATCACCTTCGCCTTGTCGGTCGCGATCTTGGCCGGGTCGGACGCGGCAAAATCCGGAGGCAGCTTGTGCCCGGTCTGGCTCAGCAACCAGAAGTTCGCTCTAGCAATGTGCACTAGCACCTCGCCCGTGGAGCGAACACCCGCCCCCGGACTCCACGCGTACTTCTCGGCGGGAATCGCTTCGGCAAGAGCGACCAACTGACGGGAAACATGGCCCCACTCGCCGTCGTATCCCTGCCAGAGCCCTTCGAGCGGGTCGGGCGTTTGCGCGTGCATATTGGTTAGGGCAAGCGTAACAAACAGCAGCAATGGAAATCGAGTGATAACTGACATAGATTTTTTGTGGCGACAGTTGTGTAACTTAGTGATCATTCGAGCACCTAGCATGGGTAGATCTCTCTGCGGCGATGCAAAGATCTTGAACCGCAATGAGTTGGAAGCAAAATATTTCACTCTAAAGACTCATACGTTCGGCGATCCAAAATCGCGGAGGCGTCCGTCCAGGACTGGGAACCTTGTCCATAGCTCCAATCTGAACCTGGTGGATTTCTCAGTAAAGGCTATTTTGTCACAAAGAAGGAAAAAAATTGCGGCGGATGGGCTGTGTCAAACTGCGGCGTCCCGGAAACCTACCGGGCCGCCGGGCGGACCTCTTCGGCGCGCTTCGCCTGCTCAGAGCAGGCTCAAAGTCGGCGTTCGCCCCTAAATGTTCATGGCTAAGAACACAAAGGCGCGGGCGGGCGCCCGCGCCACATAACCCCGGGATCAGTGGTGATCGTGCTCGTCCCAATCCTGCTGATCGTGCCAGCGATGCTCATCTTCGTCCCACCACTTGTGATGCTCCTTCCAGCAGCGTTCGCGGGCTTCCTGCAAATCGTGGCGCGCATGATCAGCTTGCGAACTGTTGGGCCCGTGATGATCGATCGCATCGTGCAATTTGTGATTGGCGTGCACGATCCGGTCCTTGCATTTCTCTTCGCTTTCCGCGTGGGCGCGCGGCAGCGCAGGGAAAACTGTGAATGCCGCCAGGGCGGCAATAGACAGCAACAGCCTGGTCAGAATTCGTATGTTTTGGGCTTGAGTCATGCTCATTCCTCCGCTCGTAACTGCCGAATGTTCCCGGATGAAATTACCGAATGCGAAACGGATGGACGATACGGTGGATTCTGTAGAGGATTTGCGACACTGTTGCACGACTGTGGCCCGAACTTCTGGGCCTTTCACCTTCCCGTTCTCGTGTCAGCGAATCAAAGGCCTGGCCGGCTGCTGAAAAATTGATGTTCAGGGGCTGCTCTCCATTTGGTTATTCCGGAATCTTCACCAACATCACTAGTAAAGCTCTGCTGGGTGAACCACCACGTCGTCTCGAAAATCGGTCGTTCAACTGGAGCGTTTTTCAGCAGCCTGCTAGAGATTGACAGAGTGGATCACCCGCCCGGCTCGCAGCTTGCACCTTTTCGGTTAACTGAGCTTTTACGATTCGTTCATCTCTCATTTATTTGCGCCAAGTATGCTCCCCTACAATGGGCGTTAGTTGTCGACCTCGCACTGACTTGAAATTCATCACCAACCTTTCACTCGCAATTCACAGAGGTCGTTATGTCAAAAGTACTACGCACCGCCTTATTGGCGGCACTCCCCTTGCTGTGGACTGTCCCGCCGGCGCACGCTGAGGGCAATCTGAACAATGTCAAGCACATCATCGTTCTGATCCAGGAAAACCACTCCTTCGACAACTATTTTGGCGCGCTGGCCTATGCCCCTGCCAGCCCGTATCACAACGGCAAGGGATCCTGCTCTGCTACGGATAACCGTTGCATTGATGGTTTGACCTGCAAACTCAGTGACGGCAAGTTGACCTGCCTGAATTCCAATGTGAATGACCAGGGCGTTCTGGTCTATGCCGCCCACAGCAACACCCGGTGCATCACCGACCCCGATCACTCCTGGTTCGGTGAACATGTGGATTTGAATTTCGATGACCCGAACGATGCGTTGAAAGACACCGTAAACAATGGCTATGAGCGCGATGACGAGCCTTTGAACGGCGACGAGGTCATGAATTTCTACACCCAAGACGACTTGCCGTTCTACTACAGACTCGGGGCGACGTTCGCGATCAGCGATCGTCACTTCGCCGGCACGGTGGGTCCTACGTTTCCCAATCGTTCTTACCTGGAGACGGGCACCTCCTTCGGGCACGTGACCACGGCTGACGCTGTTCCACCTCCGGGTGGCTACAAACCGATCACCGGTACGATCTACGATTTGCTGAACAAAGCCGGCGTTACCTGGGCCGACTACTATCAAGACGTGCCTGCCGACGTCTTCTTCGATGAGATTGATACCGTGCACAACCTCCCGCTCTCCATGTTCTATGACGCCGTGGCCGGGAAGGGAACTCTGCCGTCGGTAGTATTTATCGATCCCAACCTGGGAGTGCTGACCAACACTTCGGAAAACGACGAACACCCGCCCACCGATATTCAGAGGGGCCAGCACTTTGTCTCGCAGGTGGTCAACGCGCTGCGCGACGGCCCGTACTGGAATAACTCAATCCTGTTTATCAGTTGGGATGAAAGCGGCGGCTTTTACGATCACGCCAAGCCCCCAGCGGCGGTGCAGGCGGGCCAGCGCACTCCGGATGGAATTTATCCCGGACAGTGCGAGGACCTTTCTTTGCCGCCTCTCAGCGAAATCCCAGGCTTCGGGGCCGAGTGTTCATGGAATTTCACCAGTACCAGCGATACGAGCGTCGCAGATGCGGAAAAACTCTGCCCGGGCCTGGCTTCGAATCCGCAAGGCGCTTACCCGGAAAGTTGTGCCGCTTTCGACCAGCTTGGCGTGCGGGTGCCGTTCATCGCCGTATCTCCGTTCGCCAAATCGAAGTACGTCTCACATGTTGTGACCGACCATACCTCGATTCTTACGTTGATCGAGCAGCGCTTTCTCAGCGGAAAAAGCATGACCAAGCGCGACAAGGACGCCACCACGCCGGAAGACATGTTCGACTTCGACACGTCTCCCTCGTTGGATGCAACGGTAACCCAGGCTGAGCCGCCGGTCGATGACTGCACACCGCCGGGAAGCAGCGGTGCATTTGGCATTTCGTTACGGCCGCTGATTAAGTCGCGTCAGGAAAATGAGCGAGACGAGCAATAGGACGGAGGCAAGAGCGCTCGGGTGGAAACGTCAAAAAGCCTCATCCCCTCGACGCGCTTCGCTTGCTCAGGGCAGGCTCCGGTCGCATAAAACGCGACAAGAGTGAGGCACTTTTCAATCAAAACTCCAATGCAAATCAAAACCCCACTTCTGGCAAAAGTGGCCGGAAGTGGGGCACCAAATTTTTTGCTACGACCGACGACTAGCGGCTTGAATTACGTTCCTTCGCTCCAGCCCGCCAGGTACTCTTCCTGCTCGGGGGTTAAACGGTCGATCTTGATGCCGATGGATTCGAGCTTCAGTCTTGCGACGCGCTTGTCGAGTTCGTCGGGGACGCGATAGACCGTCTTTTCCAGCTTCTTTGCGTTTTTGACCATGTATTCGACCGAGAGCGATTGATCGGCGAAGCTCATGTCCATCACGCTGGCGGGATGGCCTTCCGCGGCGGCCAGATTGATCAGGCGGCCTTCGCCCAGAAGGTTGATCTTGCGCCCGTCTTTGAGAGAGTACTCATCGACGAAGTTGCGCGTGGTCCGCTTCGAGGATGACATGGCCTCGAGCGCGGGAATGTCGATTTCGACGTTGAAGTGGCCGGAGTTGGAGATGATGGCTCCGTCTTTCATCAGCGCAAAATGCTCTTTCGCCAGCACGTTCTTGTTGCCGGTGACGGTGCAGAAAACGTCGCCGAGTTTCGCCGCTTCGGTCATTGACATCACTCGGAAGCCGTCCATCACGGCTTCGAGCGCTTTCGTTGGATCGACTTCGGTGACGATCACTTCCGCTCCGCATCCGCGAGCGCGGGAAGCCAATCCGCGACCACACCATCCGTAGCCGGCGACGACAAATTTCGATCCGGCAAGCAGGAAGTTGGTGGCGCGAATGATGCCGTCGATGGTCGATTGTCCGGTGCCGTAGCGGTTGTCGAACAGATGCTTGGTGTCGGCGTCGTTGACCGCAACGATCGGGAACTTCAGCACGCCTTCCTTCGCCATGGCGCGCAGGCGAATCACGCCGGTCGTGGTCTCTTCCGTCCCACCGATGACGCCTTCGAGAGCGTCAGTGCGCTTGGTGTGCAGAACCGTGACCAGGTCCGCGCCGTCGTCCATCGTGATGTGCGGCTTGTGATCGATGGCTGCGATGATGTGGTTGTAATAGGTATCGTTGTCCTCGCCCTTAATCGCGAACACAGGGATGTTGTGATCGCGAACGAGCGAGGCGGCGATGTCGTCCTGCGTGGAGAGCGGATTGGACGCGCAGAGGACGACGTCCGCTCCCCCATCGCGCAGGCAGATAGCGAGATTGGCAGTTTCGGCCGTGACGTGCAGGCAGGCCGAGATACGGATACCGGTCAGCGGCTGGTTCTTGATGAATTCTTTGCGGATGATCTGCAGAACTTTCATCGACTGGTTGGCCCACTCGATGCGCTTCTTGCCCAGATCAGCCAGTTCGATGTTCTTGATATCGCAATTGACGGCGGCGGTTGACATTACTTCTCCTCTTTAAGAAATCTTGAAACTTTGAACAGAAGATCTTAAACCGCAGAGATCGCAAAGAAAACTTCGAATCACAGAGACTACTCGGGATCGCAGCGAAGTCACTGTGTCCTCGGCGATTAGGAATTTACTTTCTAGCGGCTACAGGCTCCCGAAGACCGGCATCGGTGGCCAGTTTGGGTGCTTTGTCGGTCGCCTCCCAGGTGAAATCGGCGTCACTGCGGCCGAAATGACCGTAGGCAGCGGTCTTCTTGTAAATCGGACGGCGCAGGTTCAGCGACTCGATAATGCCCCGCGGCGTCAGCTTGAAATGGGCCCGAATGAGATCCGGAATGATTGTGGGATCGACTTTCTCGGTGCCGAACGTTTCCACCAGCACGCTGACCGGGTCAGCTACGCCAATGGCATAGGCGAGCTGCACTTCGCAGCGATCTGCGAGTCCAGCCGCGACAACGTTTTTCGCGATGTGACGCGCCATGTAAGCCGCGGAGCGATCGACCTTGGTCGGATCCTTGCCGCTGAAGGCGCCGCCACCGTGCCGTCCCATGCCGCCGTAGGTATCGACGATGATCTTGCGGCCGGTAAGGCCGGTGTCGCCCATGGGACCGCCGATCACGAAACGTCCGGTGGGATTGATGTGGTATTTCGTGTCTTCGTCGAGCAGATGCGCGGGAATCACGGCTTGAATCACATGCTTCAGAATGCCGGCGCGAAGTTCATCGTTGGTGACGGTTTCGGCGTGTTGCGTGGAAATGACCACGGCGTCCACACGCAGAACTTTACCCTTAGCGTCATATTCGACGGTAACTTGGGACTTGCCATCGGGACGAAGAAAAGGAAGTGTTCCGTTTTTGCGAACCGCTGAAAGTTGTTGCGTGAGTTTGTGAGCCAGAGAAATGGGAGTGGGCATCAGGTCGGAATTTTCGTTGACAGCGTAACCAAACATCATTCCTTGATCGCCGGCGCCGCCGGTGTCGACGCCCATGGCAATGTCGCCAGACTGCTTGTTGATGCTCGAGATCACGGCGCAGGTATTGCAATCGAAGCCGTGCAGCGCGTTGTCGTATCCGATGGACTGCACCGTACCGCGCACCACCTGTTGAAAATCAACATAAGCTTTGGTGGTGATTTCGCCGGCAATCATGACCAGGCCGGTCGCAGTCAGGGTTTCGCAAGCTACGCGGCTCAGCGGGTCGTCGCTGATGCAGGCGTCGAGGATGGCATCAGAAATCTGATCGGCGATTTTGTCGGGGTGACCTTCCGTTACGGATTCGGAGGTGAACAGATAGCGGTTCTTGGACACGAGTGTCTCCTCATTGGAATTAACGCGCTTTGGAATCGACATAAGCCAAATACATTGAGTGCAGGAACGTTCGAACCGGGGGACGACAAGAGGTAAAGCCAGCCGCGGCGCGGCGGCGAAGTCAAACTCCAGCCTCGATAAAGAGTATCAGACGGCTTGGTTTCGGGCAATGATTTTCATCATAAGTGCTTGGGATTGAGGCGAATAGCGAGCATGCGCGGTCAAATGGAGGAGATCGATGGTCAAACGGCTGGGACGAGATTGAAGACGGCCTGACGCTAAGAAACCGAAATCAGGGAGTCTTCCTCCGCGTCACTCAAGCCTCCCCGGCTGTATTCCACTTCTTCTGAGCCGCGTCGGGAAATTCGATGTTGCAGCCAGAGCGTGACTGAGATGGTCACAACGATCAAGGTCCATGGGATAAACCGAGACAAGAGTGCGAACGGCACGCCGAAAC
>JASHPL010000174.1 GCA_030038125.1 Candidatus Sulfotelmatobacter sp. | reverse complement strand
AGATGCTCCTCATTTCTATTCTTGCGGCAAAAAATCGCTAGCGGGTGCGGTCGCAATCAGTTCGCGAGCGCGTCACGGTTGTATTTCGCCCACTCGCTGTCGCGTGGTACGGCTTTCAGTGGTGGCCCGCCTTTCGTCCCACAGGCGCACGGCCCTTCCATTTTGGCTTCTGTCAAACAGAAGCACGACTTGCTTTTCAAGCAGGCGCACACGTAAACGACCTTATTCCCGTCGTCGTTCGCGCTGGGGTTTTGTGGCTGATTCCGGAATCCACCGCTGGAAGGAATGAAGGCTAGACAGCACAGCAAGGCAAAAAGGCCACTGAAGTTTTTTCCTTTTCTCACTGCTTTTCCCCTTGGGAGGCTTTTCCCCAAGGAGACTACACCGAAAGCGGCTAAGCACAATATCCACTTGAGGCCAGTTTCATATAGCCATTATGGCTGCACAAAAAGCGGAGAAGTGCGGCATCAGCGCCTGAGTCGAGCCGCCGTCATGGGTATCCTCGATGAATCCGCGCCTCTCAACACATTTCGAAGCTTTCGAACCGCATGAGGAATACGCTCCACCGTCATGCTCCCAAAACCGAGGATAAATCCCTGGCGAGCGGCCCCACTCGCGTAAGAGGAAGACAGCGGCACGAGGCAAAGATTTTGCCGCGCCGCACGCTCGGCGACTTCACGATCGCGAATGCCCTTGAGGGTGAGACAAAGGTGCATGCCTGCCTGCTCGCCTGTAATTTCGAACTCGCGTCCCAACTCGTGGCGGATGCTGTCGATCAGTGCGCTCTGCCGCTCGTGGTAGAGCGCACGCATCCTTCTGAGATGACGCGAAAAATGGCCTTCGCGAATGAAGTCCGCTAGAACCTCCTGGTAGAACGTCGGTGGGCCAATATCCATGGCGGTCCGAACCGCTGAGAAATTCTCGATGAGATCGACAGGAACGACAATGTAACCCAACCGCAAAGAGGGAAACAGGACCTTGCTGAAGGTTCCGATGTACAAAACGCGAGAATTGCGATCCAGGCCCTGCAGCGACGAAATGGGCATGCTTTGGTAGCGAAATTCGCTGTCGTAGTCATCTTCCAGAATCCATGACCCAGAACTTTCGGCCCAGTCGAGCAATTGCAGGCGGCGCGAAGCGCTCATGGTCACGCCCAGGGGATACTGATGCGACGGGGTCACGAGTGCGGCCCGCGCTTTGCGGCAACGCTTAAGACCCGCCGCGACATTCAATCCCTCCTTGTCCACGGGAACCGGAACCACGCGGCAGCTATCCAAAGCGAAAACGCTTCGCGCGAATCGGTACCCGGGCTCTTCCATCCAAACCTGATCCCCGGGATCAAGCAGCACCTGTGTGGAAATGTGAAGCGCCTGCTGGGAACCGCTGACGATCATGATTTGTTCCGCTTCACAACGAACATCGCGCGCCGTTCTGAGGTAGACCGCAATCGCTTCGCGCAGATCCTTCGATCCCAAGGGATTCCCGTAATCAAAGGATTTCGCACCCGCATTTCTACTGTGGAGCGTAACCAGCCGGTTCCACACTGAAAAAGGAAACTGATCGAGGCCGACCTGTCCTACCGCAAATGCGCCCCAACCGCGCCGCCAGGGAGGATTTTTGATGGAAGAGCACGCCGATGCGCGCTTTGCCACTCCACGCCGGCCGGCAGGATGCGTCGCGTGGTGAACTCTGCCCAGTCTCGAGGATGCACTTTGATTCGGAAGGGACAGCGAAACTCTGGTTCCGGCACCAACCCGACTCTGAAAATACCCTTCGGCCAGAAGCTGAGCGTACGCGTTCAAGGCGGGAATGCGTGAGATGGCGAGCTCAGCACTAAGAATTCGCGTGGATGGGACTCGTTGTCCCGGGCGCAGCGTGCCATTCAGAATCGCGGTCCGGAACGCTTCACACACTTGCCGTTGCAAAGATTTCGGACCTTTCCGATCGATCGTGATGACAGGAAGTACTGCAGAGGAGACTTTTTTCATTTGCGTTGGGAATCATAATGGCTATATCAGATTCCCGTCAAAAACTGAATTCAGCGAGCCGGTTTGGATGCACCTTGGACACGAGGCTGGCGGTTCAAGTGCATTTGCATTGTGGCTAGCTCGATCGACAGGAGCGCTGGAAGCGGAGTCATCAAGAAACGTTCGGCACGAAAAACTAGCCAGCGACGACTTCGGCAGCCCGTTCGATGGGAATTACCGCAACTCCATCTCGATAGCTGACCGTTTTGCCGGAAATCGCCGGAACCCTCTCACCGGGCACAAGAATGCCGATCAGATTCAAAGGATCGGCCGCGGAGAGAGTTATTGTGTCTCCGCTGAGCGGGAGATTGCGCATGGCGCGCACCGACTCGACGGCAATGGGAAGCGCGAACTGCTCACCCAAAAATCCATCGACAAAGCGGCCGCCACGAATCTCGCCGCGATCTTCCAGGCGGCGGAAACCCATCAGCAACTCGCGCCACGTCGGAAGATTGGACTCGCGGGCCAGCAAATCGCGAATCACGATGCCGTAACGCCGCAGCAGCATCCAACATGCGGCTTCCACGGCGCGCGGCCGCTCGAGGGCCGCATCGGCATGCAGCAGCGCCCATCGTCCCGCGCTGTGCCTTGGACGTGCGCTGCGCCTGCTGCCCTGCCCCGCTCGACGCTTGGGATCGATCAGCGATCGTAGATTGTCGAAACCATCGGCAGTGACCAGACCCGCACCTACCAGTTCCCAGAGGGCTGTTTCGATTTCCGCTTTCAGCTTCCCCGTTCCACGCACGATGTCGGCAAAAAACGATGCTCCCCGATGGCGCAAAAATTCCAGCACAAGTTGCGCCCCATGGGTGAGGCCGCTTCTTTCTCCCTTCGCGGACTGTGGGTGCCCTTCTGACTGGTTTTGGCTGAAGTGCGGATTGGGGTTCAATCCCATCCAGTCCGCCTCTTCCCGAACAAAGAACGTGATAGGAGCAACACTGGTGGGAATCACGCGGCGCTGCCGAGGCGCATCGGAAGCATCCCCACCGCCTGAGTCGAGCGTCGCCGGATGCGGGGACAATCTTCCCCAGCCGACCGCGCCCGTGAGGCAAAGCTGGTCCAGCCACTTTGGATCGAAGTCAGCAATCCGACGCGCCAGGACTTGCCGTTCCCATGCGTTCGCTGGAATTTCAAAGCCCTG